>CANSRB010000013.1 GCA_947649285.1 uncultured Clostridia bacterium | reverse complement strand
AAAGAAATTTCCTGACAATCTCCTCAAATTCAGGATCATATTGCTGATCGGAAAAATAATGACCTCCGAACCAGTCCTGATGATTCTTTTCCGCAATATTGAATCGTTCCATTCCAATGCCTCCCGCAGTCAGATTTTCTGATTCCCTGCAGACCACACATGACTTTCCTTTGCAGTATCCTGTGTATTCTGCGCCATCACGCCCACCAGTTTGTGAGGTATATAAAGTTCCTCCAAATAGGAAATTTCTTCTTCCGATAACTTAAGCTCCGCCGCCTTTGCCGCGCCCTCCACATGATGAAGTTTCGTTGCGCCGACTATCGGCGAGGTTACTTTTGTCATAAGCCATGCAAGAGAAATCTCCGTCATAGAAACGCCTCTTTTCTCTGCAAGGAGCGCAACCCTTCTGATAATTGCGCCGTCCTGCTCTGCGGTAGCGTCATATTTCAGCCTTGCATAACTGTCCTCCTGCATACGCTTTGAAGTTCCGCCGGGATATTTCGCAAGTCTGCCTCCTGCTAGTGCGCTGTAAGGCGTCATGGCAATCTGATCTTCACAACAAAGCTTTGTCATTTCCCGTTCTTCTTCCCGGAAAATGAGATTATAATGATTCTGTACGGATATAAATTTTGCGAACCCTTCTTTTTCCGCCAGTGCATTTGCCCTGACAAGCTGGTAAGCATAACAGTTGGCAATGCCGATATAGCGGGCTTTTCCCGCCTTCACTACATGATCCAGTCCCTCCATGATGTCATAAAGAGGTGTTTCATAGTCCCACATATGATAGATATATAAATCTACATAATCCATGCCAAGATTGATAAGGCTTTTGTTTATCATCCGCTCGATATGCTGCTGCCCGGTAATGCCTGCCTTGATTTCTTCCTGTGTGCGGGGAAGGAATTTCGTAGCCACAACCACCCCGTCACGCCTTACATAGTCCCGCAGAGCACGCCCAAGATACTGCTCGCTGGTTCCGCTCTGGTACCCTATGGCTGTGTCAAAGAAATTAACGCCCAATTCCAGACCCCGGCGGATGATTTCACGGGAATGTTCCTCGTCAATCGTCCATGTATGCTGTCCGTTTCCCGCCTCACCAAATCCCATACACCCCATACAAATGCTGGAAACATTCAGCCCGGAAACGCCTAATTCACGGTATTGCATAGTCTCCACCTCCTAAAATCACAACCCCATATTTTTTACCCAGTTTTTCAGTTCCGTCTCCGACAGGCTGCCGTTTAACATTTTTCCCGGCATCAGGACTGCTCCGGGACAGCTCGGCTTTAAGTTTTCATTTGTTCTTCCCATGCCGCTCCCTCCGGAGGTCGCAAAAGGAATGATGGTCTTTCCGGAAAAATGATAGCTTTCCAGAAACGTATTGATAATCGTCGGGGCGACATACCACCAAATCGGAAAACCGATAAATACGGTGTTATATTCCTCCATATTTTCCACCTTGCCTGCGATTGCCGGACGGGAAGCCTTATCATTCATCTCCACCGAGCTTCTGCTTTTCTTATCCGTCCAGTCCAAATCGGCGCGGGTATAGGGAATCTTTGGTTTGATTTCATAAAGATCGGCCTGTGCCGCTTCCGCCAGCTTTTCTGCTGCCTTTGCGGTTACACCGCTTGCCGAAAAATAAGCTACTAAAATTTTTCTGTTCATAAAGATTTCCTCCCGAAAATTAAAATTTTTATATTTTTGTCCGTATTCAGTACACTTAAATGACTTGAAAGTTTTTCCATCTACCGGACTTTTGCCGCAGAATAAAGCTAACCGCCCGGATCATCCAGTCACATACCATAGCAGCCGCAATGCCTTCTTGTACAGAAGGCTCATTTACGCAGATTTTCCGATTACGGAAAATCTGCGTAAACGCTTGTTGGTGACATATCCCCAAACCCCTGAAATCCTCACCTGCTGCGATGGCTGCGCGTTCCGTTGGAACTCTGAAAAATTGAAACCTAATATCTTTGCGAAATAGAAAATGCTATGCAAAAGTTCCACGGATTGCATAGCATTTTTTATTTTTCCGTTTACCTGACATAAGTCATAAATTTTTCAATGTTTCCTTATGGGCTGCCGCCGCGATAAAAAGAGTTTAATCTTTTTATCAAGAAATAGTATTACCGTTTCAGGATAAAAAACTGTTCGTACCATTTCAGGAAGGAAAATACCGTCCAGATTTTCATGGAATTATTGCGCCGTCCGGCCCGGTGCTCCTCCAGCAGGGACAGGAGACGGTCTGTCCGGAAATACTTCTGAGCCGTTTCGCCGGTAAAATAGGAACGGATCAGTTCCTGATAACGCTCTTCCCGCAGCCATTCGGGAAGCGGCTCCGGGAATGCCAGCTTGCGACGGTTTGCGCTGGCCGAGTTCATCTCCCGGCCAGCGGCGGCCCGAAGCGCCAGCTTGGTATTTTCATCGCTGACCTTATATTCCGGCGGAAGCTTCCGGGCCGTACGGAATACCTCGGTATCCAAAAACGGCACCCGCAGCTCCAGGGAATGCGCCATGCTCATCTTATCCGCCTTGAGCAAGATTTCATCCACCATCCAGACATGCAGATCCATATACTGCATCTTGCTGATATCGTCGTATCCTTTAGCCTGCTCGTAAAACGGCCGGGTATAGGCCTGGGGCGGCTGGGAAGGGTAGCTGTTTTTCAGGTATTGATCCCGCTCCCCCATTTTGAACACATTCGCGTTCCCGATATACCGCTCCTCGATCGGCTGGGAAGCCCGGATCAGGAAATTCTTCCCCTTAAAATCCGGCATCCGCGCCGCAATCCCCGCGGCGGCTTTCCGCAAAAATCCCGGGACCTTCTTCTGAAAGCGGCGGACAGCCAGCGGCTCCTTATAAACATTATAGCCGCCGAACATCTCATCCGCGCCTTCGCCGGAGAGCACCACCTTCAACTCTTCCGCCGCCCGTTTGGACACGAAATACAGCAGGTTTGCACTGGGATTCGCCAGCGGCTCGTCCAGATGATACTGCACCTCTCCCACCGAAGCAAAATAGTCCTCGCTGGAAACCCGCTGCTCAAAGTTTTCCACCCCGATCTCATCCGCCAGCATTCGGGCATCCGCGGCTTCACTATATTTTTCTTCCGCAAAGCCGATCGTATAAGTTTTCACTTTTTGCAGCTTGGAAAGCTCAGCGGCCACAAAGCTGGAATCCACCCCCGAGGACAGGAAACAACCAACCTCCACATCCGAAATCCGATGCGCCTGCACACTTTCCTTGAACACCTTAGAAATCTCATCCACATAGCTTTCGAAGGGACGGGAGGAATCCATCTCATAAGAAGGCTGAAAATACCGACGGATTTCCAGCCGGCCCTGTTGATACTCATAATAATGCCCGGGCGGCAGCTTATGCACATTCCGGAACATGGTATCATAACCCGGTACACAGGAAAAGGTTAGGTAATCCGGCAGGCGCTCCTCGTTCAGCTCCAGCCGGAAATCCGGATGCGGTGTGAAGCTTTTGATCTCACTGCCGAACAGAAGGGTTTCCCCCATCCGGGCGTAATAATATGGCTTGATGCCGAAATGGTCCCGCGCGCCAAACAGCTTCTGTTCCTTCCCGTCCCAGATGGCAAAAGCGAACATCCCGCGCAGGCGCTGTAACAGTTCTGTACCCCACTCTTCATAACCATGGAGCAGCACTTCGGAATCCGCATGGGTTTTGAACTGATGGCCTGCCGCCAGCAGTTCCTCCCGCAGGGACTGGAAATTGTAGATCTCGCCGTTAAACACCAGCGCCATGCTGCCGTCTTCATTGAGGATCGGCTGTGTGCCGCCCTCCAGATCAATGATGGAAAGCCGGGCAAACCCGAGCGTAATCCCATCGGAAAGATAGCTTTCCTGGGAATCGGGGCCGCGGTGAATGATTTTTTTCAGCATAGCCGAGAGCACCTGGCTTTTTTCCGCGCACTCTCCGGTAAAACCGACAAAACCGCACATAGATGTAGTTCCTCTTTTCTGATTGATACTATAAAAACAGACAAAACGCTATTCGAGCAGATAGCTCAACGTCTGCGTGGTTTCGGAATAAGTCCGTCCCAGCACGCGGTACCCCTGCCTTTCGGCCAGATCCCGGGCCAACTGATCAGCGTCCCCGGTCTGGATCCGGGTTTCCATCAGATGGCTGGCCAGCGTGGGATCCGCAAACGCAATCTGGAGTGTTTTTCCCCCATGCGCCGCATTCTGCCGGGCCGCTGAAGTCAGCGCCTCTTCCAATGTACAGGCGGCCTGCTCCCCATCCCCCTCTGAAACCAGCGTCCCCGTCCGGACAAAATAATTCTGGGCGCGGCTGAAGCACTCCGGCAAAGGATAGTTTTCCCCTTCATCGAACGGGGTATGCGTGGCGGAAAAGCGCTCCTCATCCTGAAGGAGGTATTCATGGTTGACATAACGCAGCCCGTCTGCGACCTGCCCGTTCCCCCAGGTCGGATCCGCCAGATAATACACCCCCTCCAACCGGACAATGTTCCAGGCATGGGGCTGGCTGGTTTCACCGTAAACCATCAGGGCTTCAATCCCCCGCCGCTCCAGCAGATACTGATAGGCTTGCGCGATCCCCTTGCAGGTGGCCCGGCGGTCGAGCAGGGCTCCGGCCAGTTCATTCGTGCGGGGCGCGTCCAGATCATAGGCTACCTCTTCCGCCAGGCGGTCATAGATCAGATGCGCCTGATCGAAAGCCGGCAGGCTGGGGTCAATATCTCCCGCGAAATCCTCTGCCGCCTGATCCAGCTCGATCAGGTGCTCGGCAATTTCCTCCTGGTCCAGCTCGTAGGAAAGCCAGAGCACCGTCCGGCCGGCCAGGCTGGCAAAGCTGTATTCGTTTTCTACCCAGGAAACCACCGGCAGATCTGCAAACAGGGCGACCATTACGCGGCGCAGGTTTTCCTCTCCCAGCTGGGGAAGGAATACCGTGGTTTTCCCTTCAAACAAAGCCGGCAGGATCTGATCGTAAGCCTGGGCCTCCGAGTCGGAAAGCTGCCGCCGTCCATATTCCGAACAGCCCGCCGGAAGCCTGAAACTGTCCGACGGCTTTTCTTTCTCAGCCAGGGTGCAGCCTGCCAGCAGCGCGGCCAGCAGCCAGAAACAGCAAAGGATACATAAAAACCGGCGCTGCTTCATTGCATCTGAATATAAAGCGGAAGGCCGGTTTCATCCCGGATAGGTGAAAGCTCACCCTGCATCAGCGGGAGAAGGTAGTCCGCAATTTCTTTTTGAACCGCCGGGTTTTCCAAATCCAGCCATTCCTCCGGCACATCTTTGGCGAGATTGGCAATATTCGCCACATCGGTAGAGCCGATCTCCACCCGGTAAGGCGCATTGCTGACCCGCTGGAAAGTTAGGGTCACACCGCTTTTCCCCTCCAGCCCGGCCTGCACGGCAGCGCGGCCAATCTCCCGGGCTTCCTCCAGATCGGTTTTGGAGGCAAGATGGGAGGAACACCGCTGCATCACGTTTAACTCAATGGAACGCACCTTGCAGCCGATCTTGTTCATCACCAGCGCTTCCAGATATTTTCCCACACCGCTAAGATAAGTATGCCCAAAATTATCAACCACGCCGCTCTTGGCCGACATCCCGATATATTCGCCGCTTTTATCCCGGATCCCCTCGCTGACCGCGCAGATTACCGTATTCTGTGTCTCCAGCAAACTGCAGACCCGAGAAACGAAATCCATTTCATCAAACGGCGTTTCCGGCAGCGCAATGATTTGGGGAAGGGGATTCCCCAGGAAATGGGACAGCCCGCCTGCCAGCGTCAGCCAGCCGGAATTCCGGCCCATAATTTCGACAATCACGACATTTTTCACCGGATAAATTTCACTGTCCCGAATGATTTCGCTCATCGTATGGTAAAGGTATTTCGCCGCTGACCCGAACCCCGGCGTATGATCGGTTATGGGAAGGTCATTGTCAATCGTTTTGGGGACGCCGATCACCTGCACGCCGTTTTCCCGGGACTTAAAATACCGGTCCAGCTGAAGCACCGTATCCATAGAGTCATTCCCGCCAATATAATAAAACTGCCCAATCCCAAACTGGCGGAACATCGCTTCAATATGAGGGAAGTCCTCCTGCCGCAGCTTCCTCCGGCAGGAACCCAACGCCATAGCCGGCGTCTGGCAAAGGATTTGCAGCTGTCTGGGGGTACAATAAGGTTCCAGGCTGATGACATCCCCATGAAGAACGCCCTGAATGCCATGACGGCTTCCATAAATACAGCCGATCCTATCGGAGGTGACGGCCGCTTCCATAATCCCGGCCAGAGAAGCGTTGATCGCTACGCTGGGGCCTCCGGAAAGCCCGATTAAAATATTTGTCGCCATAATGTCCTCCCATTTTCAGGTTTTGATGTAAACCCGTTTCAAAATAATCTGTTAAAAATAGGCCGCCGCAACAGAATACAGCAAAACTGTCGCCGCCCTTTATTATCGCAGCCGCCCGTTTCGGACGGGAAAGGATGGTTTGACTTTGAACATTTCCCAGATATCCACTGGAAATGCTGCTGCAAATTCATTATACACAGACTTCCCGGCATTTTCAATGCCTTTCCGCCGCACAGTCAGGTCCGTCTCATAAAAAGGTCAAGCTTTCAAGAAGAGCAGCAATTCCCGAACTGTCGAGATGTTCCTCCGGCGTTCGACTGGGGCGGCTCGGCAGCAGGGAGACAGCCCTACTATCCACCATGTGGGAGTTCCCAGGAAGACCCCTCTCCGGACGGTTTTCTTTTCTCCCCTTTTCTTTGAGCGATCAAAGAAAAGGGGACTCGGAGCCCCGTATTCGAATCGCAACCGACGGGACGGCGTAGAAACCCTTGAGCTTTTCATGATACTGCTTTTTATGAGACAGGTGTGCCGCATAGCCAGACCTGCTCCGATGCTTCAAGCTAAACCCGCTGAAGGCTCCCCAGCGCCTGCGCCCCGAAAAACAGCAAAGCAGCTGCTACCGACCAGGCCGAAAGCAACAGCTGCACGCTGCCTGGAGGCACCTTTTCACGGAAAAGCTGGCGCAGAACCGGCCATTCATACCAAATCCCCAGTCCCAGCGCCACCACCCCTGCAATACTGAACGCCCAGCTCCATACGGCAGAAAGGTTCCCCGGGAGGGCAGACAAAAACAACGCCAGCAGGTTGTTAAGCTGATGGATCAGGATCACCAGAAACAGCGTTTCACCCCGCAGGGCAAAATAGCCCAGCAACAGCCCAATCAAAAAGGCGGGAATCCCCTGTGAAAAATTCCCATGAAGCAGCGCAAAAAATAACGCCGAAAAAACAATCGCTACCTTTCCTCCTGCCCGCCGAAGGCTTCGCAGCAGCACACCGCGGCAAAGGAACTCCTCCGTCACCGGTGCTGCCGCAGCGGTATACAAAAGCAAGAGCACGCTACCAACCCAATCCCCTTCCGATGATACCGCCGAAGGTGAAAACGTCCAGCCCAGCTGGTTCAGCCCCGAATTCAGCAGGGAAGCCAACAGCCCGCCCAGCTGGTTGGCAAACAGGCAGGCCATTGTCCCAACCACCACCTGGCAGAGCGGAAAGGCCTTCTCATGGGCAAACCACTCTCTGGGCTCCAGCTCTAAACGACGGGAAAAATAAAGCCCGGATCCCACGCTCCCAATCCCCATGGACAGCATCCCGAACAAGATCCCAACCCAGTCCGGCCGGGCCAGCTCTTCGGCCGGGATTCCGGAAACCAGGGAAATCCCCCATTCCACTCCTTCTGCCAGCAGCAAAAGGATCAGCAGTGAAAAATAGGAAAGCAGGGCCTGCAAAATTAAAACCAGGCCGATCCGGCTGAAGTAACGGCTTTTTTCCGCCCGGGTTTTTTGAGAAAACTCTGTGGAACCGCCTCCCAACACAAAATGAGAAGGAGGCGGATTCTGCGCTGACACGGTCATCCACCTCCCTTTTTCTCTTTCCGAACGCCCCGGATCAGTACTGCTTGCCCCAGACAACCAAATGCTTCGCCGGTTTCCCACAGCAAGCGCAGACATCGCTCACCGGTTCCCCGTCAAACGGGATACAGCGGGATTTTACGCCGCCGGTTTCCTCTTTCAGGCGCGTTTCACAGGCCTCGTCGCCGCACCACATCGCGCGGATAAAGCCCGGCTTGTTCTCGGCAATATCCAAAAATTCTTCGTGGTCCCTGGCGGTATACGTTTTCCCCTCCAGGTTGGCCAGCGCCCGTTCGTACAGGCCCTGATGCACGGCTTCCAGCACCCGGGTGATCTCCTGCTCCAGGTTGTCCAGGCTGACGAAGTTCTTCTCCCGGTTATCCCGTCGGACCAAAACGCACTGGTTCTGCTCAATATCCTTCGGGCCGATTTCCAGCCGGACCGGCACGCCTTTCATCTCATATTCGCTGAATTTCCAGCCCGGCGAATTGTCGCTGTCATCCAACTTCACCCGGAACAGGCCTTTCAGGCGGCCGCACAGCTCGCGGGCTTTCTCCAAAACGCCTTCCTTGTGCATCGCGATCGGGATAACCGCCACCTGGATGGGAGCCACTTTCGGTGGCAGCACCAGCCCGTTATCGTCCCCATGGGTCATGATAATAGCGCCGATCATCCGGGTGGATACCCCCCAGGAGGTCTGGAATGGATATTGCAGCTTGTTGCTGCGGTCCACATAAGTGATGTCAAATGCACGCGCGAAGCCGTCCCCAAAATAGTGGCTCGTCCCGCCCTGAAGCGCCACGCCGTTGTGCATCATCGGCTCCACAGTGTAGGTTTCCAGCGCCCCGGCGAATTTCTCTTTTTCGGTTTTCCGGCCGGTTACCGCCGGGATCGCGAGGGTTTCCCGATAGAAATCCGTATAGCATTTCAGCATCCGGAGAGTTTCCTCCCGGGCTTCCTCCTCGGTTTCGTGCATGGTATGGCCTTCCTGCCAGAGGAATTCGGAGGTCCGCAGGAAGGGCCGGGTCGTTTTTTCCCACCGCACGACGTTGCACCACTGGTTATACAGCTTGGGCAGGTCCCGATAGGAATGGATAATATTTTTATAATGTTCACAGAACAGGGTTTCGGAGGTCGGGCGCACGCAGAGCCGCTCGGTCAGCTTGTTGGCCCCGCCCTGAGTTACCCATGCCACCTCAGGCGCGAAGCCCTCAACATGGTCTTTTTCCTTTTGCAGCAGGCTTTCCGGGATAAACATCGGCATATAGACGTTCTCGTGACCCAATTCCTTAAAGCGGGCGTCCAGATCCTTCTGAATATTTTCCCAGATCGCGTAGCCATACGGTCGAATCACCATGCAGCCTTTCACGCTGGAATAATCAACCAGCTCCGCTTTTTTGACGACGTCGGTATACCATTTGGCAAAATCGGTATCCATCGCCGTGATCTCGGTGACCATCTTCTTTTGATCTGCCATCATGTCTTCTCCTCACTAAATTTTAGAATTGGATTCCAGTATAACATTTCCGGATGGAAAAATCAAGCCGCAAGGCTTTTCGGGGGAACGTTTGAAACACCGTTTTCCCGGGACGCCGCCCCGAAATCCCGCTGGGGATGAATCCCCAGACCCCCTAATCCGGCAGCGGCCGGATTGGAAATAAAACGGCATCCTGTTTAAGCAGGTGCTTACCGGTTTCTCCTATCCAGTTTTCCGTAAAGGAAAACTTCAGCTCTACGAAAAAAGCCGGAAAAACTTTTTATGAGACGGGCGTGCTTTCCGGGGAACGCCACCCCCGAGCTGCCGGGACGTTCCTCCGGCGTTAGACCGGGGCGGCACGGCCGATTAGTGGGGCTGCGCGCCCCACGCCCCACCCTATTTCTTTAGACACCCAAAGAAATAGGGGAAAGAAATGCGCCAAGGAAGTCCCCTTGGCTTCCCGATCCGCGTAGGCGACCTGGGAGCCGTCACACGTACAGGCCAGTCCAGAGGAATACAAACTGTAGAATGGACAGCACTCCCCTTAGGATGGAGCCATAGGAGGTTTGCACAGGAAGATTTTCACATCCAAGCGGCCTGGGGGTGGTCTCCCCCAGCGGTTTTCTTTTTCCTCCTTTTCTTTGAGCGGTCAAAGAAAAGGAAGTGCCCGGTACGGGGCGGCATGAGCCCTGCATTGGGATCGCGGCTCCGCCGCGGGGGCGCGGTGCACATCCTGCGCCGCCCGTTTACCGTTTCTGATGCTCCTCCAGCAGGCGATGCTTGACGTCCCACAGCTTCTGGGACAGATCCACATAATACTGGTGCGGATTGTCGAACCGTTTCACCTCGTCCCAGAGGGTTTCAAGCTGAGTCTTGCAGTAGTCCCGGATTTCCTCAATCGACGGGGTTTGATAGACGCATTCGCCGTTTTGGAAGATCGGGACCAGCAGCTCGCGGGCCGTAAAGTTTTGCAGGGTCTTCCGTTTCCAGGTCGCGTCCGGATCAAAAATCTCCAGCGGCCGGCTGCTGTCGATCTCCTCGTCAAACAGGCAGAGCTGATCCGCAATGGCCTTGCCGGTTTCATTCTCATACAGCCGGTAGATTTTCTTGAAATGCGGGTTGGTGATTTTGGCCGTATTTTCGCTGATCTTGATTTTCGGGATCAATTCCCCATCCTCTTCCACGGCGCAGAGCTTGTATACCCCGCCGAATACCGGGGAGCTTTTGGAGGTAATCATCCGTTCCCCCACGCCGAAAGCGTCCACCTTTGCTCCCTGCACCAGCAGCGCGTCGATAATATGCTCGTCCAATGAGTTGGACACCACAATCCGGCACTGCGGAAACCCGGCTTCATCCAGCGTTTTCCGCATTTTCCGGGTCAGGTAGGCGATATCGCCCGAGTCCAGCCGGACCGCGCATTCGGTAATCCCCTGGGGCAGCAAAACCTCCCGGAACGCCCGGATAGCGTTCGGGATCCCGCTTTTCAGGACATTGTAGGTATCTACCAGCAAGGTGACGTCATGGGGATAAATTTCGCAGTAGGTCTTGAACGCGGTATATTCATCGTCGAACATCTGGATCCAGGAATGCGCCATGGTGCCGCTGGCCGGGGTATGATACAGCTGGTCGGAGAGGGTGCAGGCCGTCCCGGCACAGCCTGCAATATAGGCTGCCCTCGCTCCCAGTATCGCGCCGTCGGCTCCCTGTGCCCGACGGGATCCGAATTCCATGACCGGCCGCCCGGCCGCCGCACGGACAATCCGGCTGGCTTTGGTCGCGATCAGGGATTGATGGTTCAGGGAAAGCAGCAGGAAGGTTTCCAGCAGTTGGGCCTGGATGGCCGGGGCGCGGACAATCATCAGCGGTTCATTGGGGAAAACCGGGGTCCCCTCCGGCACCGCATAGATATCCCCGGTAAACCTAAAATGGGCCAGATAATCCAAAAAGCCTTCGGAAAACATCCTTTTCCCGCGCAGGAACGCCAAATCCTCGGGCGTAAACCGGAGATTTTTCACATAATCAATCGCCTGCTCTAAACCGGCGGCAATCGCAAAGCCGCCCCCGTCCGGCACCGAGCGGAAAAACAGGTCAAAATAACTGACCCGGTCCTGGGTACCATGCAGGAAATACCCGTTGCCCATGGTCAGCTCATAATAATCGCAAAGCATTGTATAATTGAGTTGCTGCATGATCCAATTCTTCTTTCTTCCTTAAGGTTTTATCTAAAAAGCGGGCATTATACCAATTATTCCCGATTGAGCACCGTCATTTGCAGCCGTTCCATCAGGTCGAAAGTTTCCTGCCGGAGCTTTTCGCTGGAATCAGCGGTCGCCCGGGCGTCGATCAGGATCTCTGCTTCGGGCAGCGCCGCCTTCGCCAGCACCGCGTTCGAAAGCACGCAGATGCTGGTCACCACGCCGCAAAGCTCAACCGACTCGTATTCCCCCTCCTGTAAAAACCGGATCAGCTCCGCACTGCCAAAGGAGGTTTTTTCCAGCAGAGGCGCGCCCTCCCGAAGGTCGGCAACCGACTCGCAAAGCTCCCATCCGGAGGTTTCACGGATACAGTGAGGGACCGGAAGCTTCCGGCCTTCCTGGGTTTCAAGATAGTCTTCCTCATGTGTATCCAGCGTGAAGAGCAGATCGACGCCTTCCGCGCGGGCCTCGCGGATTTTCCCGCAAAGGGTTTGTTCGATCTGTTCCGCTTCTTCAAAGCCCAGACTGCCGGTAACAAAGTCATTTTGATAATCAACTACAATTAAAAGCCTACGTTTGCTCATGGATGGATTTCCTTTCTCTTTTCAAATCAAGCGGCCCGGATCATTCCTCGGACGAAAGCTCCAGCGCCATTTCAATCACCTGGCGCATAATCTCTTTGCTCATCATGCCGGGCTGATAGCCCAGCAAATTCCCCTCCCGGTCGATCACAAACGTCGTGGGGAACGACCGAAGCCCATAGCCGGCATAAACCTCCCCCGTGAGGTCAAAAACCGTAGGGAACTGGTATCCCTTATCCTCTAAAAAGGCCTGAATCTCTTCCTGGGGAACATCTGACGCTTGCGGGTTCCCCTCGGTACGGGGATTGGCCACGCCAAGGAACACCACCTCTTTCTGGTTTTTCCCGTATTCCTCATAAAGCTCGTCAATATCCGGCATTTCCTGCTTGCAATAGGTACACCAGGTCGTCCAGAAATTCAAAAAAACCACCTTGCCTTGATAATCCGACAGGGTATGCGTTTCCCCATACTGGTCCACCAGACTGAAATCCGGCGCAGGAATGACGTCCTCTTCCGAAGAACTCTCCGGCTCAGAGGAGGAAGCTTCCGATGAAGCTTCCGTTCCGGTATAGCGGTTCAAATAAGACGATACCCCGTTCATCCAGCCGGTAAAAGTCATAATCCCAATCAGAACCAGGAGAGCACCCCCGATTTTAATGGTATATTTCAAGACCTTCTGCCGCTTTTTCAGAAAATTGAGGGTTTGGGTGGTAAACAGCCCCAACAGTAAAAACGGAAGGACAAATCCCAGCGCATAAACCAGCACCAGTAAATTCCCGGTCAGCGCTGTTTCCGCACTGGATGCCAAAATCAAAACGGACGAAAGCGCCGGGCCTACACAGGGCGTCCAGGCAAACGAAAAAGTAAAACCCAGCAGAACCGCCCACAAAGGGTTCATTTTATCCGGATTCAGCGGCAGATGGAACTTCCGCTCCCGCTGCAAAAAGGGAAGCTCGAACAGGCCCAGCTGGAACAATCCCATCAACACAATCAGGATGCCCCCAATCCGGGTAAACCAAAGCCTGTATGCCGAAAAAAATCCGCCCAATGCTGTGAACGACAAACCCAGCAGAAAAAATGCAGCAGAAATCCCCAGAATAAAGCAAAGCGTATGCAAAAATACCCGGCCCTGCCGGTAAGAGGTTTGGCCGTCCTCCGAAACCTGCTTGGCCCCTCCTGCCAGATAACTGATATATACGGGGAGCAGCGGCAGTACGCAGGGAGAAAAAAAGGACAGCACCCCCTCCAGAAAGACGATCAGTAAATTGACCTGCTCCGGGGTGACGATTGGCTGGACAATGAAACGCCCCTTCCTTTTCAGAAAAATTTTCAATTGGCAGCAGAATCCCTATCCTGCAATAAAAAACGGAATCCTGCTGACGGTAATCCTTTTCATTCCAACTTCTTTGACTATATAATCAACACACTTGAAAAAACGCAAATTGCGTTTTTTCAGTCAGCGGGCTATGCTCGCCGGCTGTGTACTCCGCACACCTATGTTGACTATGAAGTCCGAACCGAGGCCGCTTCTGCGGCCTCCTGCGGCGGTTCTCCTCCGCAGGCTTCAAAAGAATCATTTTGATTCTTTTGAAGTGTTTCAACTATAACACAGGTTTACCGGTTTTGAAAGACCTTTTGCATGGGATTGGCTGAAATGCAAAAACCGCCGGAATATCCGACGGTTTTTTTGTCATAAAAGCCTTAGAAGTCAGACCAACCATTTCCACACGCATTCCGGTGGCAAAGCTGCATACTACAACTATGGACACAGCTTCTCATCCCTCTAACAGCTCCAATGCCTGTATACATTCCCAGCCGGAATCCCGGGAAAACCGGTAACGCAAACGGTAATAGCGCATCTCTCCATTCTGCATCTCCACGCAGAAAATCTGACAGTCTCCCTGCTCCCGCCGGCGGGATTGAATATGCAGGATTCCAGCCGATTCCCCCTTGGAAAATCCCTGCACATCTTCACGGATTCTCTCCGCACTTGGAAAGCAAAAAGGAACGCCCAGCCAAAGCAAGGCAGCGCAGAGGCATAAAACCCCGGTTATTTTTCGGAATGGAATCATAGGATATCGCGGCTTCTTTCTTCATTGGCAAGTCAGATTCCGGTGCAAAAAAAGTCGGGAAAAACCGCGGATTTTTTGGATTCCGGATCTTTTTCAGTATACCATATCCAAAACGGATTATCAATTATAAATTGAATAAATATATAAAAATTAAAACAGTACAATACTAACGTATATTAAAATGGTTATAGTCAGCGCACTTGAAAAGAATGGGTTTCTGCTCAAGCCTGCGGCATGACGGGCCGCAAGCGGACTATAAGAAGGAGGCCGGATTATGATCTATGATTTCGGAATGCGGCTGAAAACGCTGCGGAATAAAAAAAACCTGTCTCAAAAGCAGGTTGCCGCACGGCTGGGTGTAACCAGTGCGGCGGTCAGCGCGTATGAGCACAACACCGCAACCCCTTCCGTGGAGATGCTGGTGGAGCTTGCCCTGTTGTATGGGGTCAGTGCGGACTATCTGCTGGGGATCGACCATCGGAAAAGCATTATTATCGAGGATCTCACCCCTAATCAGGAGACGCTGCTGGAAAAGCTCATTGAAGAATTCTCCCTTCGCAACGCCGGAAGGAATACCCCCCGCCGATAATAGCCGTATCCATCCGGCTTATCCGCATATTCATGAATTATTCATACTTTTATGCTATAGTTAAAACACTTCACCGGCAGAGCCTGCGCCCGTTCTCAGCAGGGCAGGCCATTATTTTTTAATGGAGATGAGGATTTGAAAGAAAAACAGCAAAACGACCTGGGACGGGATCCGGTCCGTTCCCTGATGTTCCGCCTGGCCTTGCCGGCAATCCTGGCGCAGCTGATCAATGCGCTGTATAACATTGTAGACCGTATTTACATCGGCAATATGCCCCACAATGGGGACATGGCCCTGACCGGCGTTGGGGTTACCTTCCCGATCCTGATGGTGATCTCCGCCTTTTCCGCTTTTATCGGGATGGGCGGCGCGCCCCGGGTTGCCATTAAAATGGGGGAAGGCCGGATCGATGAAGCCGAGCACATTCTGGGCAACAGCTTTATTTCCCTGCTGGGAATTTCGGCTGTCCTGACCACGGTGTTCCTAATCTGGGGCGAACCCCTGCTGATGATGTTCGGCGCCAGCGATGCCACCATTGGCTATGCTCTGGAATATATGAATATCTATGTCATGGGAACTCTTTTTGTCCAGCTGGCGTTGGGGCTCAACAGCTTTATTTCCACCCAGGGCTTTGCCACCCAGGCCATGATTACCGTACTCGTCGGGGCTGGACTGAACATCGCTCTGGATCCGCTGTTCATCTTCGTATTCGACTTTGGCGTACGAGGGGCAGCGATTGCCACCGTAGTTTCTCAAGCCGTTTCGGCGGTCTGGGTGGTTTCTTTCCTGCTTTCCAAGCGGACGCTCATCAAAATCCGCCCGCGTTATTTCCGGCTGAAATCCTCTGTCATGCTGCCAGTCATGGCGCTGGGCCTCTCTCCTTTTATCATGCAGTCCACCGAAAGCCTAGTCAATATTGTGCTCAACTCTTCCCTGCAAAAATACGGCGGCGACCCCGCGGTCGGCGCGATGACGATTGTCGGCAGCGTGATGCAGTTCTGTTTGATGCCGCTCCAGGGGCTGACCCAATCTGCACAGCCGATCATCGGCTTCAATTACGGCGCCTGCCAGATTGGGCGTGTAAAACAGGCTTTCCGTTACCTGCTGATCTCCTCGCTGACCTATGCCGCCCTGCTTTGGGGGCTGGCTATGCTCTTCCCCCAGATGTTCGTGGCGTTGTTTGCCAAAAGTGACAGTTTGTTCCAGACCGGTGTTTGGGCCATGAGAATTTATATGGCAGGTGCGGTCTGTATGGGCGCGCAGTTTGCCTGCCAGCAGACCTTCGTGGCTTTGGGACAGGCCAAAACCTCCCTTCTGCTGGCGCTCCTCCGAAAAATTGTCCTGCTGATCCCGTTGGCATATATCCTCCCCCACTTTTTCACAGACAAAGTATTCGCGGTATTCCTGGCCGAGCCGGTAGCGGATGTCCTGGCTGCAACGACGACCGTCATCGTCTTCAGCCTGACTTTTGGGAAAATCCTGAAAAAGCGGATTACTGAACACGCGGCCCATCAGGAGAAAGCGGAGTCCGTATAGCCAAAATAAAGAGAGGGGACTTTTACCCCAGGTTTGCCTTCCGTGCCGCCCTGGAAGCAGAAGCTCCTACGGTCTGCAACCCGGTCGCCTACGCTGATCGGGGATCCAGAGGGACCCCCTTGGCGCATTTCTTTCTCCCATTTCTTTGGATGTCCAAAGAAATGGGGCGGGATGTGGGGCGCGAAGTCCCACAAATCAAACGTCCCGACAGCTCAGGGGCAACTCCTCTTGAAAGCTTGACCCTCTAATACTATTACTATTTCTTGATAAAAAGATTAAAATCGCTTTATTGAGAATCCATATAAAATGCGCGAGAGGGCGCTCCCAAAATAAACGGCCGCTGTACGAAATCGTACAGCGGCTGATTGTTTTACCTGTTTTCCGGCTGGAACATCCATTCCCGGGTCATTTGGATCTCATCAATAGAATCTTCCCGGACATTCATCCGATCAATACAAAGCATCCGGTTGCCCGGCTCCGGATCGCCGATATTCCGGCGATGATAGACGATCAGGAATTCTTCGGATTCTGGAAGATAAAGATATCCGTGATGCCCAGGACCTTCGGCCAGACCCTCCTGCCGGGAGAGGATCACATGGGGTTCGGAAAAGCCGTCCACAGGCGAATCTGAAACGGCATAGCTGACGCGGTAGCTTCCGTCGCCCCAATTCCCCGAAGACCACATAAAGAAATACTTTCCTTCCTTTTTCAGCATACAGGGGCCTTCCACATAGGAAGGAGGGGTGATTTCCCGGAAAATCTCCCCATCCTCAAATGGGATAAAACCTGTCATTTCTTCGTTCATTTTAGCCACATTGCAGTGGGACCAACCACCATAATACAGATAAACCGAACCGTCCTCATCCCGAAAAAGATGGGCATCAATCGGCTGCGCCCCATGGACGAACCGCTCTACCAGCGGGCGCCCCAGATAGCTGCGGAACGGGCCCTCCGGCCGATCGGAAACCGCGATTTCCAGCCCCCCCGGCTCCTCGTCGGAATGGATATCGTTCGAAGCAAAAACCAGGTAATGACGGCCCCGGTGCTCAATCTCCGTGGGCGCCCAAACCGCCTGATAAATATGGGGGAAATCCTCCATTTGAATAATCCCCTCGTGCTTGACCCAGTGCTCCAGATCATCCGAAGAAAAACAGTCCAGATTCATCTGGCGGCGGTATTCGGTAAAAGAGCGGGTGACGTAAATATAATACCGGCCCCCATAGGTGCGGGCTTCCGGATCGGCATACCAGCCTGGTACGATAGGATTTATAATCTTACTCATCAGGAACCTCCCTTGAAAATCCAAGCCGGGCCATCCTTTCTGTGGCATGGGGGCTGAATTCATGTCCCGGCAGTAATTTTTCCAATGTTGTTTATGCGTATTTTAGGGGAAAAAAGCCGGCCTGTCAAGAGCCCGCAGGCTTTTTCCCAGAGCCATCTCATAAAAAGGCGCAAGAGTTCTCATGCCCTACTCCCGAGCGACCGGGATGTTCTATCGGGTGGCGGTGCGTAAAAGGTGAGTTTGCAGGGGCTTTGCCCCGCGCCCCTTCGCGGCAAAGCTGCGATTTTGATGCGAGGCTCATGCCGCCCCCTTCAGGGACAAGACCCCGCATCGGGCACCTCCTTTTCTTTGATCGCTCAAAGAAAAGGAGGGAAAAGAAAACCGCTGGGGGAGGCCGCCCCCAGTCCCCCCGGACACTTTTACCCCAGGCTGCCTAAATACGGAAATGTTCCTGTGTAGACCTCCCAGGGTTCCATCCTAAAGGAAGTACTGTCCATTTTACAACTTGTGCTCCTCTGGGCTGGCCTGTACGCGCGACGGCTTTCAAGCTTGCCTTCTGCGATGCCCTGGAAGCAGAGGAGGCTCCTATGGCCTGCAACCCGGCCGCCTACGCTGATCAGGGATCCAAGGGCACTCCCTTGGCGCATTTCTTTCCCCCATTTCTTTGGGCGTCCAAAGAAATGGGGGTGTGGGGCGCGGAGCCCCACAAATCGAATGTCCCGTCCCGGCCGGGAGCGGGGCGCTGGAAAGCTCGATTTTTTTATGAGACGGGCATGAGCTTTTTCCTCCTGCACGATACAGCAGAAAATCATTCACCAGTTTCGTTTTGGTGAATAGGATAATGCAGGGGGAAAACCCCCGTCAGTTTATAGAAAAGGATGGAACCAAAATGAACCAGACTGTTTATCCCCTCAATGAGCTTCCAGAAGGCCAGACCGCCCGGGTGGCTAAGATCCAAACCGCTGGAAGTATGCGCCGCCGTTTGCAGGATCTCGGCATGATCGAAGGAACCGCCGTGTGCTGTCTTCAGAAAAGCCCCTCCGGCGACCCGATTGCCTTCCTGATCCGAGGAGCTGCCATCGCGCTGCGCAATGAGGATTCCCGCAAAATCTTTGTCTGTTAAAACATATCTTTTTATTTTTTACATCTTTGTACCTTTATATGGAAAGGAGAGGATTCCCTTGGGCTTAACCGCCTCTTCTACCGGAAAGGCCGCCCTGGACCACCCGCTGATTCTCCGCAGGGAGCGCCCGGACGACCGGGTATTCGCTCTGGCCGGAAATCCGAATGTAGGAAAATCCACCGTCTTCAACCAATTGACCGGGATGAATCAGCATACCGGCAACTGGCCGGGAAAAACCGTTGCCAATGCACAGGGCCGTTGTGAGCAGGAGAGCCAGGGGGTGATCCTGGTGGATCTCCCTGGGACTTATTCCCTGATGGCGCATTCCGCCGAGGAGGAAACCGCCCGGGATTTTCTCTGTTTCGGCGAAGCAGAGGGTGTGATCGTCGTCTGCGACGCCACCTGCCTGGAACGTAATCTCAATCTGGTTTTCCAGATCCTTGAAATTACGCCCCGCGTTACCCTTTGCCTGAACCTCATGGACGAAGCCCGGCGAAAGCGCATCCAGATCGACCATACCCGGCTGGAACAGCAGCTCGGGATCCCGGTTGTTCCGGTTTCCGCCCGGAGCGGCCGGGGATTGGAAGAACTCCTGACCCGCGCCCTAGGCACCCTGGAAACCCTGCCTGTCCCTCCGGCGGTCCGCTACCCGCTCCCGATTGAACGTTCCCTGGAACACCTGACCCCAGCTGTCGCCCCTCTTCTGTCTTCCGGATGCTCCCTCTCCCCACGCTGGGTCAGCCTCAAACTGCTGATGGGTGAGGAAGCCTGCCTGAGCCCCCTCGGGATCGATTGGGAACAGGAATCTGCCTTGCTGGAAACCCGTCAAAGCTGCTGGGAAGAGCTCCGGCAAAACGGGATCCCTCCCAGCCAGCTTCCTGACCGGATCACCGCCGCTCTCGTCATGAGGGCGGAGGAGCTGAGCCGGGAAACGGTACATAGCGAATCCAGCCCTGCCGCTGAACGGGACCGCCGTTTGGATCGGATCCTGACCAACCGCTGGACGGGTACGCCGATTATGCTGCTGCTGTTAGGTGTAGTGTTCTGGCTGACGATCCAGGGAGCCAACCTGCCTTCCCAACTGCTGGCCGACGGATTATTCTGGGTTCAGGACCGCCTGAGCGAATTTTTCCGCTGGGCAAACGCGCCGGAATGGCTGCGGGGTCTGTTGGTGGACGGATGCTACCGCACGCTGGCCTGGGTGGTTGCGGTCATGCTTCCCCCGATGGCGATTTTCTTCCCTCTGTTCACCCTGCTGGAGGACTTCGGCTATCTGCCCCGGGTGGCCTTTAATCTGGACCATCATTTCCGCAAGGCCAAAACCTGCGGGAAACAGGCGCTGACCATCTGCATGGGATTCGGCTGCAACGCGGCCGGCGTCACAGGCTGCCGTATTATCGACTCCCCGCGGGAACGCCTGATCGCGATCCTGACCAACAGCTTTGTCCCCTGCAACGGCCGTCTTCCCACTCTGATCGCGGTCTTGGCGATGTTTTTCGCCGGGGCAGTCGCCGCCCCTTATCAATCCTTCCTTTCAGCGCTGATGCTCACCGGGCTGATCCTGTTTTCGGTACTGCTGACCTTTTGGATTTCCCGGCTGCTCTCTCAAACCGTCTTAAAAGGAATGCCCTCAGCCTTCGCGCTGGAGCTTCCGCCCTACCGCCGCCCGCAGATCGGCCGGATCCTGATCCGGTCCCTGTTTGACCGTACCCTCTTTGTCCTGGGAAGAGCGGCCGCCGTCGCCGCCCCGGCCGGTATCCTGCTCTGGCTGCTGGCCAACCTGCATTCCGGCGATCAGACCCTATTGCAGCTCTGTGCGGATTTCCTGGACCCACTGGGCCAGCTGCTGGGGCTGGACGGGGTGATCCTGCTAGCCTTTATCCTGGCGTTTCCCGCCAATGAAATCGTGATCCCGATCCTGCTGATGACCTATCTGTCCGCGGGAAGCCTGATGGATTATACCAGCCTGTCCTCCCTGCAAGCCCTGCTGGCCGATCAAGGTTGGACCTGGGTCACCGCCGTTTCTTTCCTGCTGTTCTGCCTGATACATTGGCCCTGCTCAACCACCTGCCTGACCATTAAAAAGGAAACCGGAAGCTGGAAATGGACGGCGGCGGCGTTCTTCCTGCCAACCGCGCTGGGAATGCTGCTTTGCTTCCTGTTCCACTCCGCCGTACAGCTGCTGGGAATCGGCGGCTGAAATTGGAAAAAGCTCCTGACGGTTTAGCTGTCAGGAGCTTTTTTCTGTTTTCCAAAACCGGTGTTTCTCTTACATCAGCGCTGCCGCCACAATGTTCAGGAACCACATCAGCAGCGCGATTACCAGGCCGATAATACTCAAAACCAGGCCTGCCGTCGCCATCCCGCGTTTGGTGGAATTTCTCCCGGTACGGCCGGCCGCAATCCCCACGCCGGACACGATCACACCCGCCAGCGGGATAATCCAGGCGATCAGGCTGATTAAACCCATCACCAGGGCCAGCGTGGACTGTCCGGTCGGGTTATGTACCGATACGTTGACTGGAGCCGCCAGGGTACCGTCCGCATTGCGGGGGATCTGGACATCCTGGTGCAGCAGCTGCACCAAGCGGTCTACACGGCTCCTCAGCTGGGATTTCGGGATCGCCGCCATCGCCCCGTTCAGATCCTGTTCACCCATGGACCGGATCCAGGCCTCAATATGGATTTTCCCACCGCCATACAGAAACTTGACATAGGACGGCGCAGTAATCATCCCGGTCCCGCGTTTCCAGACCTGCTCGCCCTTATAGTTGACAAGCTGGAAGCCTTCTTTCATCAGAAAATCGTTTGCCACAAACTGGATGAAATCATCCGGTTTATTAAGCTGATACTCCATAATCGTTCTGGACATAAAAGGATCCCCTTCCGCAATCAATTTTTATTGGCATCGCTGCCGCTTATACGAATTCTCAATAAAACGGCTACATCGTTTTGGGCCGCAGAATGCGGTCCGGCGGCGTATCGCGCCGCCATAAAAGGACTTTAATCTTTTTATCAAGAAATCGTATTAAAACATCATCTTTTCAGCCAGGAAGCGTTCCAGCTCCTCGATTTTTACTCGCTGCTGCTCCATGCTGTCCCGGTCGCGGATGGTTACGCAGCCATCCTCCTCCGATTCAAAGTCATAGGTCAGACAGAACGGTGTCCCAATCTCATCCTGACGGCGGTAGCGTTTACCGATGGAACCCGTATCGTCAAAATCCACCATAAACTGTTTGGACAGCTTCCGGAAAACCTCCATTGCCGGTTCGGACAGCTTTTTAGACAGCGGGAGCACCGTCGCTTTGAAAGGCGCCAGCGCCGGGTGCAGCCGCAGGACTACCCGGATATCGTTCTTCTCTGCGTCCACGACCTCCTCGTCGTACGCGTCGCAGAGGAAAGCCAACGCGGCGCGGCCTACGCCGAGCGAAGGCTCCACCACATAGGGGATATAGTGCTCGTTCTGTTCCTGGTCGAAGTAATCCAGGCTCTTGCCGGAGTGCTCCTGATGCCGGCCCAAATCATAATTGGTACGGTCGGCAATTCCCCAGAGCTCGCCCCAGCCAAACGGGAACAGGAACTCAAAGTCGGTAGTCGCTTTGGAGTAGAAGGACAGCTCTTCCGGCTCATGATCCCGCAGGCGGAGGTTTTCTTCCTTCATCCCCAGGCTCAGCAGCCAGTTTTTGCAGTACTCTTTCCAATAAGCGAACCATTCCAGATCGGTGTCCGGCTTACAGAAAAATTCCATTTCCATCTGTTCAAATTCACGGGTACGGAAGATGAAATTGCCGGGCGTGATCTCATTCCGGAAGGATTTGCCGATCTGGCAGATCCCGAAGGGCAGTTTCCGGCGGGTCGTCCGCTGGACATTGGCGAAGTTGACGAAAATCCCCTGCGCCGTTTCCGGGCGGAGGTAAATCTCGTTCTTGGCATCCTCGGTGACCCCCTGGAAGGTCTTGAACATCAGGTTAAACTGCCGGATATCGGTGAAATTCTTTGAGCCGCAGTTCGGGCAGGTGATTTCATGCTCCTGGATATACGCAAGCATCTCTTCATTGCTCCAGCCGTCTGCCGCCTGGCCGGATACATCTTCGATCAGCTTATCCGCACGATGCCGGGTTTTACAGTCTTTACAGTCCATCAGCGGGTCGGAAAAGCCGCCCACATGGCCGGAAGCCACCCAAACCTCCGGATTCATCAGCAATGCGGAATCCAGCCCCACATTAGTCGGGCTTTCCTGGACAAATTTTTTCCACCAGGCATTCTTCACATTGTTGAGAAACTCGACCCCTAACGGACCGTAGTCCCAGGTATTGGACAGGCCGCCGTAAATCTCGCTGCCTGCATAAACGAAGCCCCTGCCTTTACAGAGGGCGACGATCTTTTCCATGGTTTTTTCTGTATTCTGCATCCGCTATTCTCCTTCAAAATTGGGATTCCTATTTGTTCTATTGTAAAGAATTTTTGCCCGGAAGTCAAGAGAACAATCCCGCGAGGGAATGTCCTCTCGCACATTTGATAAAAGAATCAAGCTTTCAAGAGGAGCCACCCCCGAGCCGCCTTTCTCCGGCGTCAGACCGGGGCGGACAGCAGGGAAGCCTTCCCGCTGTCCGCCCAGAGTAGTGGGTTCCCAGGGAGAGCTCACTCTGGGTGGTTTTCTTTTCTTCCTTTTCTTTGAGCACTCAAAGAAAAGGGCGCGGGGCGCGGAGTCCCGCATCCGGCCGCGGCTGGCAGGACACACCAACAATTTACAAAATAAGCTTGAATGGACTTAGAACGGATCCTATAATCAAAGCTATGAATCGGAATCCGGAGGAAATGACATGAATCTGAAAACAGAGCAGTCCAGAACGGCGTACAATAAAATAGCGTCCGACTATGATACATCAAGAGAAGGGCAGTATACCAGCTTTCACAGGAAGGAATTATTGGACAGGATCGATTTGAGCGAAGGCTGCGTCGTTCTGGATGTGGCCTGTGGAAACGGGACGCTGCTGGGGGAATTATCAAAAAAAGCAAAAATCCGGGCCAATGGAATAGATGTGTCCGAAAACATGATTCAGGCTGCAAAAATGCGTTACCCAAATCTAAATTTTGAGGTAAAGCCCTGCACTCCGCTTGAATGGGACGATGAAAGCATCGACATCATAACGGTATGCTGTGCATTCCATCATTTTGAGGATCCGCAGGAATTTGCAAACGAATGTAAAAGAATTTTAAAGAAAAATGGTACGATCTATCTGGCGGACCCGAACTTTGGAGCCGTATGCAGATTTTTAGCCAATAAACTCCTGTTCCCCTTTTCCAAAAGCGGAGATGTACGGGTATACAGCCGGAAAGAATTAGAAACATTTTTCGATCATTCCGGATTCAACAGGGTAGAGGTTTATACAAAGGGCAGAGGCTTGTTTCTTAAAGCCGAAAAGCAGTCATAATTTCCCGGCCTTAAGCACTCATCCTGCCCCATTTTTCCGCACCAATCTCTCGCGGGACTGGCCCGGCTTGTATTTCCTCCCGGGCTGTGTTATACTGGAATCCAATCGAAAAGGCCGGAGCATCTTCCCGGCCTTTTCCCACGCTATTTTTGATAAGAAAGGACGATCCCGATGATCCAACTGATCGCCACCGATATGGACGGCTCCCTGCTGAACAGCCGGAAGGAGCTTCCTCCCCGCTTCCCCGCCCTGCTCAAAGCGCTGCATACACGCGGCGTCCGCTTTGCGGTTTCCAGTGGGCGGCAGTATACCAACCTGCTCGGCCTCTTTCCCGACCTAGCCGACGAACTGATTTTTATTGCGGAAAACGGCGCGGTGATTTTTGAACAGGGAAAAAATATCTATACCGGCGCGATGCGGGAGAACGGAGTCCGGAAGCTGGTGGAGGAAATCCGGCTGCTTCCTGGAGCGCAGTTCATCCTCTGCGGGACGAAAGCCGCCTATATTGGGCAGGATCAAAACCCCGATTTCGCCCGGATGTTCTATACCAGCCTGGAGATCCTGGAGGATCTTTTCACTGTTTTTGAGCGGGATCAAGTCTGCAAAATCGCTGTATTCTGCGAAAACGCCGAGCATTCCCTCTACCCCACCCTGCGCCGTTATGAAACGGAATACAAGGTCTGCTTGTCCGGGGATTCCTGGGTGGACCTGATGATGCCCGAGGTCAGCAAGGGCTCGGCACTTCGCTGCTTGCAGGAAAAATATTCCATCCCGCCTGAAAACTGTATGGCGTTCGGCGACTACCTCAACGACCTGGAAATGATGCAGGCCTGCGGCGAAAGCTGCGCCATGGGCAACGCCCATCCTGACCTCAAAACGGCCAGCAAATATGTCGTCCGCAGCAATGACGAGGACGGCGTCGTGGAGGAAATCCTGCGCCGTCTTGAGATTGAACTATAAACTCCTTTTGCACATCTTGGCAGCGGATTTTTCGTCAATCCGCACACGCTGAGACACTAAACAGACTCTAAAACCGAAAAAATCCCCGCTGGAAAGCTTTCCAGCGGGGATTTTTTTATTCCGTAATTTTAAAGGTTTTGATCTCGAAGGGCTTGATCTGGAACGCAATCGTATTGCCAGCTGTCGCCTCGCCGATTTCGTTCTCCATCAAATCACATTCCACCGCACGGGCAAACGCTTTATTCCAGGTAATCACCGCGTTCGTACGGCAGTTATGATCCTCGTACATCCGGATGATGGTGCCGGAACCGTCCTCTGCGCGTTTCACGGTTTCGACCACTACGTTCGGCGCGTTGACCGAGAAAAGCTGAGCCGCTTCCAATTTGCCGGAGGGAGCCTCTGCACGAACACCGTAGGCCGGAACATTCAGGCAGTAAGCCGACTGCTGTACCTCCGCGGCGTTATAGTCGCCCAAATGAGGCAGCAGCGAATAGGTGAACCAATGCTCCTCCTGATCGGTAGTCGGGTTCGGCAGAATGCCGGATTTCACCAGAGAGAGGGTCATCTTGCCTTCGGTAATGCCATAACCATACTTGCAGTCGTTCATCAGCGCAACGCCATATCCGGTTTCGGACAGGTCTGCCCATTTATGCCCGCAGACCTCAAACTTCGCAGCATCCCAGGAAGTATTCTTGTGGGTCGGCCGTTTCAGCGAACCGAACTGGATGTCATAGGTCGCCTCGTTGGCGTTGATATCAACCGGGAATTCCGTCTTGAGCAGCAGCTGGTGCTGCTTCCAATCCACATAGGTGACGAAGTCAATCCGGCGGTCCTTCGCATAGAAGATGATCTTCTGTTCAATGGTAGATTGCAGGAACTTCCGGGTCACCTTCAGCACAGCGCGAACCGGGCCGTTTTCCACCCATTCCGCAGACTGAACGTCGTCGCAGACCCAGCTCTTCTGGGTGTAGTAGATATCGATATCCCAGTTATCATAATAAATCGGCTTATCCTCGTAAACACGCAGGACATTGCCCTTTTCTCCCTGTTTGAGCAGCTCGCGCTCCGCCTCTTTATCAAAGACGCTGGTAAATTGCATCGCTTCATCCAGCGCGATCCGATAGAAGGGGGTTTCGATGCTGTCCTTCGCAACCTTAAAGGGGGTTTCTCCCGAAGCAACAGACGGGGTAAAGACCGCATAGCCCTTTCCGGGAACCGAATCCGGGAAGAAGGTCAGCTTGTTGTCTTCCGTGCGCTGAACCGGATAGGAATTGCCAGCCGCATCGGTGAAAGCAGTCACGCCCTCGAAGCCTTCGGAAGGAATGACAGCCGCATCTGAACGGTCGAAAGAAAGGCTGTTGAAGAGCACCAGGTCGTTTTCCTTGGCTTTAACCGCATTGGCAATCGCCGTGATCTTCTCCTGAATCCGCTCAGCAGCGCGCTTTTCCAGATCCGCATACTCAACCTTGGTAACTTCGTAAACCTCTTTGATCGAGGAGCCAGGCAGAATATCATGGAATTGGTTCAGCAGGATAGTTTCCCAGCTGTTATAAATTTCCTCCGCATCGTATTCCAGGCCGAGCATCGCGCCGAAGGTGCTGAAGAATTCGACGTCCTGCCAGAGCAGCTCGCATTTCCGGTTACTGCGTTTGTTCCGCGCCATCGAAGTGTAGGTACCGCGATGGTACTCCAAATACAGCTCGCCGACCCAGCGGGGCAGGTCCTTATTTTGAGCCAGACGGTCATACATCTCGTCGAAATATTTGCGGGAGGTTTCCATCCGGACCTTGGGCGCGCCGATCACGCCTTTATTCATCCGGACACCGGTTTCGATCATCCGGCGGGTGGGGCCGCCGCCGCCGTCACCGTAGCCGTAGCTGACCAGGACGTCGTTGTTCAGGTCTTTCTGCTGGTAACGGTCCCAAGCGCGGATCATGCTGACCGGGTTCAGGTTCCCGTTGTAGGTGGTAAAATGCCGGTCTTTGGGCTGGTCCTCATCCTGGGTGGTGATCAGATGGGTAAAGACCTCACTGCCATCGATGCCTTTCCACCAGAAGGTGTCCACGGGCAGCTTGTTGAACTGGCTCCAGGCAATCTTGGTGGTCATAAAGTAGTCAATTCCGGATTTCCGGAGGATCTGCGGCATCGCAGCCGAATAGCCGAATACGTCGGGCAGCCAGAGGATTTTATTGTCCGTACCGAATTCTTCCCGGAAGAACTTTTTGCCATGCAGGAACTGGCGCACCAGGCTCTCGCCGGAGGTGACGTTGCAGTCCGCCTCGACCCACATACCGCCTTCGGTTTCCCAGCGGCCCTCCTTGATGCGCTCCCGGATCTTCTCATACAGCTCCGGATAACGCTCCTTGACAAATTTATAGAGCTGAGGCTGGCTGGACATGAATTTATAGTCCGGATATTCCTCCATCAGCTTGAGCACAGTGGCAAAGGAACGGACGGCCTTTTCACGGGTCTGAGCCACGGTCCACCACCAAGCGACATCGATATGAGTATGGCCGATGCAGGTCGCGATGACCTCGTCATGCCCGGCCAGATTGGTGTAAATCTCTTTTTCAACAAACAGGTTGCACTCTTTGATGGAAGCATCAAATTCCGCACTGTAGGGAACCCGCAGATCCAGCAGGTTGACGGCCTTTTCCAGCGCAACCTCCAGCTTCAGGCGGCTGTGATCCTCGCGGGGCAGGTAGCCGACGATCTTATTCGGCACCAGCAGGTTATAATAGCAGGCATTGACATCCTCGTCAATCTCCAGCAGGTTGGCAAACAGGCGCAGGCTGTCGGTTGTGCCCTGATTGTGGTCATTATCCCGGCCGGTATACGCCTGGAGGTCAATCACCAGCCGATCCCCTGCTTTTACGCGGGAACCCAGCTTAACCTCCCGATGATTGGTATCCAAGCCCTGTACCAGCTCGCCGTTGAGGAAAAGCAGGAACTGCGGGTTCACCGCATCCCAGAAGGTTGCCTGGGTCACGAAACTCAGCCAGATGGATTTCTCGGTGAAATCCGCCGGGATTTCAAGCGTGGTACGGAACCAATAATGCGCGTCCGGGCCCGGCCAGATATCCTTATTGGAATCAAATGCGCGCCAGTCTGCCGGAGCGGCGTCCGCCTCCGCCGGGGTCAGGAAAAAACCTTCTTTCATCTGCCAGGAAGTGATCGGCAGGGAACGGACCGTGCTCAAATCAGCAAGATCCTCACAAATCTTGTTGACCCGTTCAAATCTGTAATTCTCCATAAAAACACCTTGATCCCCCTTGCCAGGGAATCCCTTTCAAAAATATCAAACATACACAGAGCAGACCAGCCAATAGGCAAACAAACCTATTGGCTGGAGGGCTATTCAGCAATTACGCCTCAAGATTATTGTCTTTCATATACTGGATGACTTCGTCTACTGTCGTAAAGCAAAGACCTGTGACGGTGTCAGCACAGCCGTAGTAAATCGTGATCCGTCCGGTCGGAGCGTCGGTTAA
This sequence comes from uncultured Clostridia bacterium, assembly GCA_947649285.1. GTDB lineage: Bacteria > Bacillota > Clostridia > Oscillospirales > Ruminococcaceae > Paludihabitans. The sequence continues at coordinate 1,163 of CANSRB010000013.1, read as the reverse complement.
GGTTGCGCAGGGGAATACAACGTTCGGAACGTCGCCAACGCACTCATACAGGGTCTGCGGGGAAATCAGATAGGGCTTGGTGCGGTATTTTACCTTCCACGGCTCGTTGATGTCCAGCAGGGCAGCGCCTACCGAGTAGACAAAGCCGTTGCAGGAATTCAATACGCCATGATAGAACAGCAGCCAGCCTTCATCGGTTTCGATCGGAACCGGGCCGGGGCCGATTTTCTTGGACTGCCAAGCCGAACGGTCATCCGGGATAATACCCATAACGTAGCGGTGCTTGCCCCAATAGGTCATATCCGGGCTTTCGGAATAGAAAATATCACCAAAAGGCGTATGGCCGGTGTCGGACGGGCGGCTGACCATTGCATATTTCCCGTTGATTTTGCGGGGGAAGAGCACGCCGTTCCGGTTATACGGCAGGAACGCGTTCTCACACTGATAGAAGGTTTTGAAGTCAGTGGTATAGCCGATGCCGATGGTCGGGCCATGGTAGCCATTGCACCAGGTTACATAGTATTTGTCCTCGATTTTGACCACACGGGGATCATAGCGGTATTCACGGTTCAAAATTTCCGGATCATCGCCCTGGAATTTGATCGGCTCATCCTCAAATTCCCATTTCAGGCCATCTTTGGAGCGGCCAACAAAAATATCCATCGAGCGGCATTTATTATCGCAGCGAAATACACCGATAAAACCGTCTTCCCACGGAACAACCGCGCTGTTGAAGATCGAATTGGAATTTTTCTGTTCATCCCGCTGGATAATCGGGTTTTTGTCATAACGCCACAAAACATCCTTGCAATTTGCAGGTTTGTCCTGCCAAGGGATATTCGGAAGCGCATTTCCGATAATTTTTGCCATAATTTTTCCCCATTCTCCGACTGTTCAGTAGTTATATTCCGGCCTGAAACCCCCGTCGGCGAAGCACCAGGCTTTAAGACAGAAAAGCGCGTTCTGTCCAGTGGACAAAATGTTTGGAACACCTACATTATAAAGGATGCAACCAACTTTTGCAAGCGCAATTGCATTTTCTCTGTATCTTTTTCACGAAAAATTTTCTGGTTTCCAATTGGAACCCAAACGATTCAAATTGATAGGGGAACAAAACAAAGCAGGAGCAGCATTAGCTGCTCCTGGATAAATGGCGCCCTAAG
>CANSRB010000012.1 GCA_947649285.1 uncultured Clostridia bacterium | reverse complement strand
GCCGCTTCGCGGCCCCTGCGGCGCAAATGCGCCGCACACTTCAAAAGAAGTGATTTACTTCTTTTGAAGTGTGGTGACTATAACACGGCGGAGAAAGCAGGAGTTTATGGCTGAAGTGATTGGCGTACGCTTTAAAAGCGTAGGCAAAGTATATTATTTCGATCCGGCGGGCCTGGCCTTTCAGAAAGGGGACCAGGTTATCGTGGAAACCTCCCGCGGGGTGGAATGCGGGGAAGTAGCGCTTCCCAACCGGGAAGTCCGGCCGGAGGAGATCGTTTCCCCTCTCAAGCCGGTGATCCGGATGGCCAATGAACAGGATCTGCGGACGGTTGAGAAAAACCGGCAGAAGGAAAAAGAAGCGTTCCGCATCTGCCAGCAAAAAATTGAAAAGCACAAGCTGGTCATGAAGCTGGTAGATGTGGAATATACCTTTGACAACAATAAGATTCTGTTTTATTTTACGGCGGACGGCCGGGTGGATTTCCGGGAACTGGTCAAGGATCTGGCCTCTATTTTCCGCACCCGGATTGAGCTGCGTCAGATCGGCGTGCGGGACGAATCCAAGATGCTCGGCGGGCTGGGCGTCTGCGGGAGGCCGTTTTGCTGTTCCACCTTTTTAGGAGAGTTCCAGCCGGTTTCCATCAAAATGGCCAAGGAGCAGGGGCTTTCGCTGAATCCTACCAAGATCAGCGGAACCTGCGGGAGGCTGATGTGCTGTCTGAAATATGAGCAGGATGTCTATGAGGAGCTGCTCAAGCTGACGCCAAAGGTAGGGGCGTTGGTGAAAACCCCGGAGGGCCGCGGGATCGTTTCGGACGTCAACTTGTTGACTGGGGCCTTGTCCATTCGGCTGGACAGCAACCCGGACGCGCCGAAAAATTTCCATAAAAATGAAGTTTCCCTGATCCGGGATGCAAAAATCAAACTGGACCGCTCTGAAATTGCGGCGCTGAAATCGCTGGAGGATAAGTAGCTTTCCGGCAGGAGGGTTCCTCTTAAAAGCAGCCGTTCATTTTTTATCACTCTTGGCACTTGCTTTTTTACAGGGATACTGTTATAATAAAAGCGGTTCAAAAACCAATCTGCATAAAATTAAGGAGGTATTTCCAATGGCTTATAAAATTTCTGACGATTGCATTTCCTGCGGCGCTTGCGCTGGCGAATGCCCGGTAAACGCAATTTCTGAGGGCGACGGCAAATACGTAATTGATGCGGGTACCTGCATTTCCTGCGGCGCTTGCGCTGGTGTATGCCCGGTTTCTGCTCCGGCTGAAGAATAATTTTTCAGTATTTATGGATAAAAAAATCCGCCCGTTAAGGGCGGATTTTTTTATTTGGAAAGGTCAGCGCGGGGTCTGGTCGCTTTTGAACTCCAATCCAACCCGGTCAATTTTCAGATCCGGCCGCACTTCCAGGTTGATTTTTTTCAGCATACTGGGCCAGTCTTCTCGGATTTCTGTCCAGATTTGAACGTCTTTTACCCAGACAAGGTTCCCCAGGTTGAAAACATCCGCTTGGAATTCCCGGACCGCTTTTTGGAAAGCATCCAGGCATTCCTTCCGGATCAATTCTTCTCCGACCCGTTCCAGGTTGTCAATATCCTCCATACGGACTGTTTGGCCTTCTTTCAGAAGGGCTTCCCCAATGGTTGCCTGAAGCTCCAATTCCAGGATAAAATCAATTTCTTTCCCTTCGATGACCGGGATAAGCTTAGAATCGCATTCGAAAATATCCAAAGAGGCGACTTCATATTTGTCGTCGGATACCAGCAGGCTGGTTCGTTCCACAGCGTCACGGATCCACATCAGCCCGCGGGATTCCTCCGGATTCAGCATCCCGACCATTTTGCCTTCCGAAAAGATCGCCATCCCCACCAGGGAAATGGAACTGACCTGTTCGATAGAGTTTCCGGAGCTCCCCCCTTCGGAGCCTTTCTTTCCAGACTGGGCATTTTCTTCCCCGCCGCCCTTTTCGGACTGTCCTTCGGGATCCGGCTGAAGAGCGGCCACCGGTATCATGGAGGATTCGTGCTTATTTTCCAGCGCTTTCAAAAATTCGAACAGCTTGATATTTTGGAGCATACCAGCTTCGCGGGTGTTCAGCGCAATTTTTTCCAAGGTTTCCGCCGGGAGGATCCCCTGGTTGATCTTGGCGGACAGGAGCTCCTTCGCCTTGCCCTCCGAAACCATCATGCAGACGTTTTGTCGGGAGAACGCATTGGCGGAAAAGTAACTCAGGGTTTGCTCAACCCCTTTTTCCGCCAGTTCTTTGGAAAGGATGACAATCCGGTTATGCCCGATAAATAATTCTTTCCCTTGGGTGAGGGTGGCGTTCTGCACGGCTTCGGATACAGTCCGTCCGGAAGCCGTGATAATTTTGGCGTTTTCTGCGGAGGCGCTGATTTCGATCCCGCTGGCAGCGGGGGCGAAAATCTGGAAAGTGAGTTCCACCCCTCCGTCCTGTCCCAGGTCAATCCCGATGGCCTGAACAATGGCCCTCTGATTGAGCTGGACTTCACCCAGACACCCGGTTAGAAGCAGGCTCGTCAGGATCAGCAGTAGGCCGCAGAACACTTTCAATCGTTTTTTCATGGGGCGGTGAAACCTCCTTTCGAGTAATCAGCAATAAAATGAGAGGGACTCCGGCGGAAAGCAGGATGACCAGAGCCGGATTGGTAGAACTGATGTTTTGGATGATTTCAGGCCGGCTTCCAATCAGGATAGCGGCTGTGCAGCTTACGGCCAGGATAAAAGGGAAAATCCAGCCATGCATTTTTTTGGGCAGTGCTGTTTGCAGGCAGGCTTTGCAGACGATGGCCATCAGGGTAATGCGTACGAAAGCCACGATGACCCAGAGCATCATATGCAGGGAATCCAACCGCTGGAAAATGGAAATATCGGCTACCGACGCCAGGGAATAGTAGGGGAAGGTCTGGATCAGGCCGTAATCCCCCAGGACGGACAGCACGAAGAAGATCATGCTTTCAACAAATCCCAGGGAAAGCAGGAGGAATCCCGCGGCGGTTCTCTTTTGCCCGGACCGGATTTGGGGGAGCAGCAGGATGAACAGGGTCAGTTCGTTGCTTTTTGCCAAGGAGTCGGACGCCCAGCGGGCAATGGAAGCTACCGGCTGTTCGGTAATCGGCCGGATATTGAGCAGGTCTGCGGATTTGAGGGAAACCAGATTGATGAACAGGGTGGAAATCAGGAAATATACCGCAAGGATACAGGAAGCCCGCCCAATCCCCTGGATCCCATGCCGGGCGCAGAGGATGCAGACGATAGCCATGCTGATTACGATGAAAATCACTGGGGATTTCGGGAAAATAGCGTTGGTGATGAAGTACTCAAACCCGACTAGGCTTCCGGTCAGATTGAGGAGCGTGGCCGCTGCATAGCAAACAGCCAGAAAAATCCCGAAAATCCGGGATTTTTGGCAGGTGATTTCCAGCACGTTCTGTCTGGGGAAACGTTGGTAAAGCAGGATCGCCGGAATCAGCAGGAAGCCTTGTAACAAAAAGGAAACCAGGTTTCCGGTTAAAATGCTCATCCCTTCGGCCCGGCCCAAAAAGGCGGGGATATAGTTGAGAAAGTTGAAGCAGCGGGACAGAAAAAGCAGCAGTACCGCCTGCCCGGCGCCGATGGTATCGGTTTTCATAAAGGGTTCTCCTCTCGGAAAATTTTCCCGCGGGAGGGATCAGCCGTTTTGGCTGTTATCGATCTCCATGCCGGGGAGGTTCTGGATCCGGACATTCTTTTTCTGCATCCGGGTGAAGCTGGTCCGGATAAACGTATCCCGCATTCCGGTCAGGCTGAGGGGGGTGATCGGGCTAGTATAGACCGCGCCGAAATTATTCAGGGAACAGAGGTTCACCAGCAGGTAAAGGCCGCCCAGGGCGATCCCATAAAGCCCGGTGGTCCCGCCCAAAATGATAAATACAAACCGGAGGACGGATACCGGTTCATACAGCGACGGGACGACAAAAGAGGCAATCGCCGTAGCCGCGACTACCAGGACCATCGGCGCGCCGATCAGTCCGGCGGTGACGGCGGCGTCCCCAATGACCAGGGCTCCGACGATGGAAACGGCGTGCCCGACCGATCTTGGAAGCCGCAGCCCGGCTTCCCGCATAATTTCATACAGGAAATGAATGATGAGCGCTTCGATCATCAGGGGAAAAGGGGTGGTCTCTTCGGCGGCTGCAATGTTGAACAGCAGGGCGTGGGGAAGCAGCTCGGGATGGAAGCTTCCGATGGCAACATAAAGGGCCGGCAGCAGGATGGCTGCGGCAAAGGAGATATATTTCAGCATCCGGATAAAGCTGGCGTAATAGGCGCGGTGAGCGTAGTCGTCCAGGCTCTGGAAATTTTCCGAGAACAGGTAGGGGACGATCAGCGCAAAGGGAGTCCCGTCCACCAGCACGGCAATCCGGCCTTCGTTGATCTTGGCGGCCAGCACATCCGGGCGTTCTGTGGTGCCGACATCGGAGAACAAGGACCAGGGCTTCCCCTCCAAAAAGGGCTGAAGATAGCCGGAGGTCAGGATCATATCCAGACGGATGGATTGAAGCCGGCTTCGTACCTCCCGGAGCAGACGGCTGGAAACCTGATCGGTCATATATACGAGGCAGATATCGGTTTTGCTTTTTTTCCCGAGGGTGAACAGCTCGAATTTCAGAGCGGGAGATTTCACTCTCCGCCGCACCATGCTCATATTCACCCGGATCGGCTCGGTAAAGCCTTCCCGGGAACCCCGTTCGTTGACCTCGTTGGAGGGCTCCGAAATGGAGCGGAAGTTGTATCCCTGCATCCCGAAGGCGATGCCCTTGGTCAGACCGTCCATCAGCAGTACGACAAAGCCGGACATCATATAATGAAGGACTTCCTCGTCGGTATAGACGTCCTTCATGTCGGTAGCCAGGACGGAACGGTTTTCGATGAAGTCATAGATTTCCCCAGGCTGGGCGTCAGGAGAAAAGGGCTGGTTCAGCAGGGGTTCCAGCAGGATTTCGGACATGGTTTGCTGGCTGACCATCCCTTCCATCATGAGGAACTGGAGGGTGGAACTGCCGATCCGGATTTGCCGGGTCAGGAAGTCGGAGGAATTTTGACAAAGCCCTCGGAGATGGATCATGTTGTCGAGCAGGTTTGCTCCCAGCGGGACAGGGTCCGGCGGAGGGGAGGCTTCCTCTTGGGCAGAAAAACGGCTTTGTATGGCCCGAAGGCGGGTTTTTAGAGAGCGGAACATCGCAAATCACCTTTCTTTTTGGAAGCGGCCGGACAATACCGCCCAGCGTTAACAGTCAGTATCAGTATTCCTCCAAAGAATGGTTTTCATTCAGTTCTTGCCTATTGAAGGGAAATTGTGCTATAATAAACGTAAAGCGCTTATTATATGGATGGCTGGGGCGATTGTTCGCGAAAGCTCACTGCCGCCCTAATGGCCGATTATATCATTTCGCGCAGAGCGCTTCTGCTATAGTGCCATCCGGATATGGTTGGCGGTGCGCAGGTTTGCGCCGAATTGGAAAGAAAGGAAGCCGCCTCGGAGACAGAAGGCTGGGGCGGCAATAGGTAACAAGGATGCCGACAGAAATGACTGCCCTGAAACGTTCGATCCTGGAAAAGCGGATGGGGCGGATGAATCCAATGCAGAAAAAAGCGATTTTTCAGGCAGAAGGGCCGGTGCTGATCCTGGCGGGTGCCGGCAGCGGAAAAACGACGGTGCTGGTGAACCGGATTGCTTATCTGCTGAATTTTGGGAATGCTTACCAAGAGGAGCAGGAGGCGTTTTCGCCCGATGTGATGGGTTTTTTGCGGGAAGTGGATGCAGGATGCCGGGAGGCCAGTGTGGCCGAGCTTCAGGAAGCGTTCCGGGCCTGCCCGGTGAATCCCTGGAACGTGTTGGCGATTACTTTTACCAATAAGGCGGCCAATGAGCTGAAAGAGCGCTTGAACAGCCTGCTGGGGGAGGACGGCTTGAGTGTGAATGCCGGCACCTTCCATTATATCTGTCTGAGGATCCTGCGCCGGGAAATCGAAGCGCTGGGGTATGCCCGGAATTTTACCATCTATGATACGGACGATTCTGTCCGGCTGCTGAAGGACTGTCTGTCCGAATTAAACCTGGATGATAAAACCTTCCCGCCCAAAACCATGCTGAATACGATTTCCCGCGCCAAGGATTCCATGCTGACCCCCGAACAATATGCCGAAGAAAATCAGGACGATTTCCGTAAAAAGGTGATCGGGAACATCTACAAGCTCTATCAGCAGAAGCTTCATCAGGCGAATGCGCTGGATTTTGACGATATCATCTGCCTGACCGTCCGGATTCTGGAGCAGTACGAGGATGTCCGCGAGCATTATCAGCGCCTGTATAAATATATCCTGGTGGATGAATACCAGGATACCAACCATGCGCAGTACCGTTTGGTTTCTTTGCTGTCTGAGAAGCATCACAACCTTTGCGTAGTCGGGGACGATGACCAGTCGATTTACCGGTTCCGGGGCGCGACGATTGAAAATATCCTTTCTTTTGAACAGGAGTTTAAAGATGCCGTCGTAATCCGGCTGGAGCAGAATTACCGCTCGACTCAGAATATCCTGGACGCGGCGAATGAATTGATTCAGAATAATGCCTCCCGTAAAGGGAAGCGGCTTTGGACGGACAACGGGCCGGGGGACAGAATCGTGTCTTACCGGGCGGCAGATGAAAATGGGGAATCCCTTTTTGTTACCCGGAAAATTGAAGAAGCGGCTTCTGCCGGGGTGAAATTCGGCGAAAACGCGGTGCTTTACCGGATGAACGCCCAGTCGGCCAATATCGAAAAGCAGCTTGTACGGGCGGGTATCCCTTACCGGATTGTAGGGGGGACCAAGTTCTTTGACCGCAAGGAGATCCGGGATATCCTGGCCTATTTCCATGTGATTGACAATCCGAACGACGCAGTGCGGCTGAAGCGGATTATCAACGAACCCAAGCGGGGGATCGGGGATACGACCCTGAAAAATATGGAGCAGATTGCGGAACAATCCGGCGCTTCGATTTATGAAATCATGCGCTCGGCCGAGAATTTCGAAGTGATCGCGAAAAAAGCGGCCAGCCTGCATGAATTTACCGAAATGATTGAAGACCTGCGGGAATTGGCGCTCTCCCTTCCACTGGATGAACTGCTGGACGAAGTCATGGAGCGTACCGGCTATGCGGCTTATCTCAAAGGGCAGGGAAGGGAAGGGGAAGTCCGGCTGGAAAACGTGGCCGAGCTGAAAACCAATCTGATTAAATATGAGGATGAAACCCAGGATTCCTCCCTCCAGGGATTTTTGGAGGAAGTTTCGCTTTATACCGATTTGGACAGCATGAACGACGGGGAGGACCGGGTGGTGCTGATGACCATGCACTCGGCCAAGGGGTTGGAATTCCGGAACGTCTTTGTGATCGGCATGGAGGAAAACCTCTTCCCGAGCTATCTTTCCGCTTCCTCTGACAGCGACCTGGAGGAAGAGCGCCGTCTGGCTTATGTAGCGGTAACCCGGGCGAAAGAGCATCTGTATATTACGAATTCTTCCCAGCGGATGATTTTCGGCCGTACCAGCCGGAATCAGCCTTCCCGGTTCCTGCGGGAAATCCCTGAAACACTGCTGGAAATTGTGGATGATACCATCCGGGAATACGGCTATGCGAAACGGCCGGAACGGGCAAAACCAGTCTATCATCCCGAGATTGCCGGGACAGTGGGCGTACACAAGAAACAGGAAAAAGCGGAAATTACATACTGCGTTGGGGACCGTGTCCGCCATAAGGTCTTTGGGGAAGGCCAGGTGCTTTCTATGACGCCAATGAGCAATGATATCTTAGTTGAGGTTAAATTTGACAAAAAAGGGAATAAAAAGATTATGGCGAATTTCGCCAAACTGCAAAAGCTGTGATCTGAACGTTATAATGCGATTTCTTGATAAAAAGCTTAAAATCTTTTTATCGCGGCACATCAAGAAAAGTATTGACAACATTCTTGGCGGCTGCGCCGCCGGACCGCATTCTGCGGCCCAATAAAACGACTGCATCATTTTATTAAGAATTCGTATAAAGTCCATGCAAAAAGCCGTCCGGGTTCAGCGGACGGCTTGCTCAGGGGATTGGTGAGAAGGGGCGGTCAGACGCTCAGGTCAAAGGAGGCGGTAAACGTAATGACCAATCCTCCTCCAGTATCGGCTCCTGTCCCGGCCCCGGCGGCTGGGGGAACAACCGAAGCGCCAGGGAGGACTGGCAGCTGGGGAGGCGATTCGTATTCTTCCTCGGGATAACGTCCTCTGGAAGAAGAACGGGGGATGCTTCTCCAAGCGTCCCGCTGCTGGCCGAATTCCCCCATCCGGTGGAGCTTGCTTCGGGTTTTCAGTTCCAGGCTGCGGCGGAACGCTTTGCGGCGTTCCCGGTTTTCGCTGGCGCGCTTGGCCTGTTGCTTTAAAAGTTCTTCCTGCCGGAGATGGCGTTCTTTTCTGCTGATACATTGCAGCACCTTGCGGGCGTTGGCTACGGCCTTCCGCGCTTCGTTGGTGTCGTAATTTTCCGAAAGCTGGCAGTTCATCATTTCGCTGAGCAGCTTAGCGGCCTGGAACCGCAGCCCGCCCATACTCCGGCTGGATTTTGCGGTGGCAAGCTGCCGGAGGATCCTTCGGGGATTGTAATTCAGCGGGTATTTGACCTTCTTTTTCTCCTCTTTCTTGGTTTTCATCAGGGCGTCAATGGGGTTTTCCGGTTTGACAGGCAGGGACGCGGCCCATTGCTGGACATTCCCGTTTTCATGGATGGCAGCCCCGGTACCGACCAGTGTACCGCCCCCGGCCGTTTCCTGTTCGGATAGCTGGAGGACGACGCGGCCGATCAGGGCCAGCCCTTTTTGAAAGGATTCTTCGTCCTTTCCCATATTTTCCAGAAACTTCCCGCTTAAAACCAGGTGGCGTCCTTTTCCATAGGACTTGGCCAGGAATTCCAGCTCCTGGGGTGATTGCCAGGAAGCGGTATGGAACTGCGTTTTCGGGAAGAGTTCTTTCAGCTTTTCCAACACTTGGCCTGCCGGAAGCGGCTGGGATTCATTCTGAGCCGTTTTGGAAGACGCTGGCTTGGATGCTGTGGATTGAGCGGCACGATAGGCATTTGCCGCAGCAGTGATTGTGGTTGACATCCTGTTCACCTCCTCTGCTTTATATCTCGGATAAAACAGGAGAAAAGCAACCCTATTCTTCCGGATGCCGAAAAATCTTTATGCCGGAGAGGGAAAAGAATGGCACACGGTTTGTTTTTTGACATACTATGTATTGAGGCGCTTTCCAATCTGGAGTCCTCTGCGCCTGTATTGACAGGAACAGAGAGCCAAAGCCCGGGCTTTGCGGGCCAGGATGTAGGAACGATGTAACTTAGTATTTTAGGAGGAACGAACTATGGCTGAAGCAAAATTTTCGTCGCAGCAGAATGGGCCGAACGGCTTTAAGGACGCAGTGTGCATCAACGCAGGCCGGATTTACGACAGCTGCTCCGACAAGGACTGCCTGGAGGACTTGCAGGTTTATTTTACACCGCTGAACCAGGCGATCGTGGATAACGCCACAACGGTGAAATGCCGGTCGGTGCAGGTGTATACCGTACTTATGGATGTGGAGCCGGTGCCCTTCAACAAAGGGTTTTACTCGGTTGACATGACGTTTTACTTCCTGGTGAGGTTGGACGCGGTGGTTTCGCCGATGACTCCCCCGGTTAAGGTGGAGGGGATCAGCGTATTCCAGAAAAAAGTCATTTTGTACGGAAGCGAAGGCAGTGTGAACCAATTTACTTCGGAACGGCTGATCGTAAATACAGACCGGGATCACTGTGCCTGCGAGGAAAACCTGCCTACGGCAAATGTGTCGGTGGTCAACCCGATCTGCCTGGCGGTGAAGCTCTGTGATTCACCGGACTGCTGCCCGCGTGAAATTACCTTTGTTTGCCCGGAATGCGTTTCCCGGCTGTTTGACGATGAGTTCGAATGCTGCTGCCCGCGCAAGACGGTTTGTGTGAGCATCGGGCTGTTCTCCATCGTCCAATTGGAGCGCACAGTCCAGATGATGGTTCCGGTTTACGATTTCTGTATCCCGGATAAAGAATGTGTTACGACAAATGACGATCCCTGCGAACTGTTTAAGAAAATCAAGTTCCCGATCAATGAATTCTTTCCGCCGAAGCTCGACGAAACAGTTGACGGCTGCGGCTGCTGAGCTTTCCAGCGGAAACAGGGAGAAAAAAAGGCGGAGGGCTTTGGCCCCCCGCTGGATGTATAACGGAAAGGAAATGCCAGAATGAAAGTTACCCTGCTGTCCCACACCCCAAACCCGGAAAAGGTGGTTGCCTGTGCCGCCAAGCTTTGCTATGCCAGCGTATCGGCGGACGAGCTGTACGATGGCCTGACGCAGGAAAAATCGGCGGAATTTGTGGAATTGCTGGCTTCCTATGGGCATGAAAGCCCCATCGAGCATGTCAGCTTTACTTTTACGATCCAAGGAGTTTCCCGCGCGTTGCTCGCCCAGATTACCCGGCATCGGATCGCCTCCTTCAGTGTGCAGAGCCAGCGCTATGTCAGGAAGGACAAGCTGGAGGTGATTATCCCGCCCGAGATCGGAGCCTGTCCGGAGGCAAAAGCCGTATTTGAGCGGAGCATGGCGCAGGATCTGGAAGCGTATCAGGAATTAGCGGAGATCCTCTCCGCGCGGCATCGGGAGGCGCTTTTGGCGCAGGGGGTTCCGGAGAAAAAGGCGGCGTCCATGGCGGAGAAAAAAGCGTTGGAGGACGCGCGTTTCGCGTTGCCCAACGCCTGTGATACTCAAATGGTCGTCACCATGAACGCCCGCTCACTGCTGAACTTTTTCCGGCATCGCTGCTGCAATCGGGCACAGTGGGAGATCAAAGCTGTGGCGGACGAGATGCTCCGGCAGGTCTGCGAGGTGGCGCCGACTCTCTTTGCTTCTGCGGGGCCGGCCTGCTGTAAAGGTGCCTGCCCCGAAGGCAGGATGAGCTGCGGACAAGCCTCGGAGATGCGGCAGATCTATACCCAGCTTCATGAAAAGGCCCGTGCAGCTTATACCCGCAGGGAAGGACAGGAGGTATAAGGATGGGACGTTTGATCGTGATTGAAGGGCTGGACGGGAGCGGGAAAACCACCCAGACCGAGCGGGTGGCGGCGGAACTGCGCAGCCGCGGGGAAAAGGTCCGGGTAATTTCCTACCCGGATTATCAGAACCCCTCCTCTATGCTGGTGCGGATGTATCTGAACGGGGAGCTTTCGGCACGTGCAGAGGAGGTCAACGCCTATGCCGCATCCAGCTTTTACGCGGTGGACCGTTATGCCAGCTATCTCCAGGATTGGAAAAACTTTTACGAAGAGGGCGGTTTGCTGCTGGCCACCCGTTATGTCGGGTCGAACGCGATCCATCAAATGGGCAAGCTTCCGGAATCGGAATGGGAAGGCTTCTTGGCCTGGCTGGAGGATTATGAGTATGGGAAGCTGGGGCTTCCCCGGCCGGACCAGGTGATTTTTTTGGATATGCCGCAGGAGGCTTCAGATTACCTGTTGAACCTCCGCTACCAGGGGGATCCTGCCCGGCGGGATCTGCATGAACGGGATGCGGCTTATCTGGAGCGGTGCCGAAAAACGGCGTCCTATGCGGCAAAGCGGCTGGGCTGGTCGGTTGTCCTCTGCGGGAAGGGCGGGAGACCGCTCCCGCTGGAGGAAGTCACCCGCCGGATTTCGGAGGCGCTGTTCGGATAAAAGCCGGGCAGTGGGATAGAGAAAAATACGGGGAGAGTTGTATGGTCACATTTCATCCGATTACTTTGGAGGATCAACGCTGGATGAAGGAACTGCTGGGAAAGCAGCGCCGTTTTTCCTGCGAATATTGCTTTGGGAATCACTTTATCTGGCGGAACACGTATCAGGAGCAGGCGGCCCGCATAGGGGATTATGCCACGGTGATGCTGGAAAGCGAGGGTGTCAAGCGATTCCTCTATCCGGCTGGGGAAGGCGATCTGCGTCCTGTTGTGGAGGAGCTGCTTCGCTATGCGGAGGAACAAAGGATTCCTTTTCGGATGTTCAGCGCTTCCAAAGAGGATGTGGAGGAATTGGAAACGCTGTTCCCCGGGAAATTCCGGTTTTCCTGTGACCGGGATTTCATGGACTACATTTACCGGGTGGAGGATTTAATTCAGCTTCCGGGCCGGAAATACCACGGGAAGCGGAACCATATCGCACGCTTCCGGGATTCCGACTGGGCGTTCGAGGAATTATCCGATTCCAATTTCCAGGACTGCCTGGAAATGAACCGGAGATGGTGCAAGCAGAACGGGAACTGTCAGCAGGATGATATCCGCGCTGAACGCTGTGCTGTTGCGCAGAGCTTCCGCTATTTCCATGAGCTGGGTTTTTTCGGCGGACTGCTCCGTCAGGACGGCCGGGTGGTTGCGTATACCATCGGGGAGCAGCTCAATGAAGAAACCGTGGTGGTGCATATCGAAAAAGCATTTGGGGAGATCCAGGGCGCTTATCCGGCAATCAATCAGGAGTTTCTGAAAAACCTGTGCTCTGGTTATACCTATGTCAACCGGGAGGAGGACTTAGGGATCCCCGGCCTGCGGAGAGCGAAATTGTCCTATCATCCGGTTTTCCTCCATGAAAAATATGAGGTGATGCTGAATGACTGACCTTGAAATCACCCGGCCGGCACTGGCAGACTATGATGAAATCCAGCAGCTGTGGATGTCGGCTTTTGGGGATTCGCCGGACTATGTCCGCTTCTTTTTGAAGAAGGGCGACCCTTCTGAAACCGGGCTGCTGCTGCGGTCCGGAGGAAGAGCGGCCTCCATGCTGTTCCTGCTGCCGTCTGTGCTGCGGCTGGAAGGGAGATTCTATCCTTGCCGCTATCTGTATGCCGCGGCAACCCATCCGGAATTTCAGGGGCAGGGGCTTTTCGGCCTGCTGGAGGAGGAAGCCTGCCGCCTCAGCCGGGAGGAGGGCGTGGACTTTATCGGGCTGGTTCCGGCGAACCCCTCCCTATTCCGGTTTTATCAGAAATTTGGGTACCGGACCCGGTTTTATCAAAACCACAGCCTGCTGGCCGGCGGGAAGGACCCCGGGGTGGCGCTTCGAATCACTCCTTGTTCGGCGGATGATTTCCTTCGCCTGCGCTGGGAGTGGCTGCAAAAACGGCCGGTTTTCTTTGAATTTGCTTCCCCTTTTGACCGTTACCGCTATGAAGAACTGCGCTATGCAGGCGGGGAGGTTTTTCTGGCGGAGTGGGGAGAAGAATCCGGCTATTTTGCCGGGGAGACAGCGGACGGGGCCTACCGTATCCGGGAAACCAGTCTTTCCCTGCGGCTGCTGAGCGGCATTGGCGAACGGATGCGGAGCCAGCGCGGCTTCCGGCAGATTATCCTGTCCGGAGGGACGGGGATTGGGGTTCGGAGACCCTATGGGATGCTGAAATGCTTGAACCCGGAAATCCCATCTGTTCAATATGCCCGGGCGGATGGGCTGATGAGTTTGATGCTGAATTAGCAGAAAGCGGAAATAAAAGAAGAAAAAACGGGGCAGACTCGTTTGAATGACAGGAGAGAGAGTATGATTTACGTATTTTTAGCCAATGGGTTTGAAGAAGTGGAAGCGTTGACCCCAGTAGATTACCTCCGTCGGTGTGAGTTGGAAGTGTGTACCATCGGTATCGGCGGGAAGCTGGTACGGGGTTCTCATGGGATCACCGTGATGGCGGACGGTACGCTGGAGGACGTCGATCGGGAGAAAATGGAAGCCATGATCCTGCCGGGCGGGATGCCGGGTACTTTGAACCTGGAAAGCTGCCCGGAGATCCAGGAATTGCTGGATTTCTGCGCAGAAAAAGGGATTTTGATCGGGGCGATCTGCGCAGCGCCCTCTATTCTGGGGCACAAGGGGCTGCTGGAAGGGAGAAGGGCGGTTTGTTTCCCAGGTTTTGAATCCGAGCTGAAAGGAGCGGAAGTCCGTGCGCAAGCCGTTGTGACGGATGGGACCGTCATTACGTCGAGGGGGGCCGGGACGGCGAATGAATTCGCCTTTGCGCTGGCGGAAAAGCTGCTGTCAAAGGAGCGGGCGGACAAGCTCGCAGCTTCAGTCCAATGGAAAAAGTAAAGGATATCCGGATCGTCAAACGGAAACTGCGGGCGAAATACCGTTCTTACCGGGAAAACCTCGACCCGGTGGAAAAGGAACGGATGGACGACCAGATTTATGACCGGATTGTTTCGTCCCAATATTATCAAAATGCCCATACCCTGCTTTGCTTTGTTTCCACGGATATTGAGGTCAATACGCATTCCCTGCTGATGAAGGCCCTTTCGGATGGGAAGCAGGTGGCGGTTCCGAAATGCCTGGATCGGAATGGACGGATGGATTTTTTCCAGATCCGTGGGATGCAGGATCTCTCCCCAGCAATGTTTTCCCTGCTGGAGCCCTCCAACCGTGCTCCCCGGATACGGGATTACCGGGGGTCTGTTTGTATCCTGCCGGCTTTTGCATTTGACACCGGAGGGTATCGGATCGGCTATGGTAAGGGTTATTACGACCGTTTTTTACAAAAATATCATGGAATTAAAGTCGGAGTGTGCTATAATTATTGTATCGCGCCCGAACTGCCGCATGGCAGGTTCGATGTGCCGGCGGATTATATTGTAACGCCGAAATATACGATTACAGTGAAAAAGGAAGCGAATCAGGGGGATGCATATGATGAATGAGGGACGCAGCCGGCGGCCGGCGGAGCCGCCTTCCCGCCCGAAAAAGCCGTTTCATCTGAACATGGAAGCGGAATTAAAACAGATTCCGGACTATACCCAGGGGAGCTATCGCTCTACTGCGGTAAGGAGGACCAGCGTTTTTGCCAAAATCATGCTGGCAGTTATCATTATTGGGATATCGGTTTTTCTGGCTTTGCTGATTATTTTCTCGGGACAGGAGATTTTCGGCATCAACAAGCCGGACCAGACGATCCTGGTGGATATTCCGCAGAATTCCGGCGTTCAGCAGATTGCGGAGGTGCTGGAACAGCGGGGAGTGATCAAGTCTGCCTATCTGTTCCGCGTCTATTATAAAGTGGCAAGGCTGAATGGGAATTTCCAGTACGGCACTTATTCGCTGAATACCAAAATGTCCTACGACGCGATTGTCAACGAGCTGTCCAAGTATTCCTCTTCCCGAGAGGAAGTAACGGTGATGTTCCCGGAAGGCTGTACGCTGTATGAAATGTCGCTGCTGCTGGAGGAAAACCAGGTCTGCAAAAGCGAAGATTTCCTGGCGGCGCTCCAAAACAATGATTTTGGGTTTGATTTTGAAAAGGAGGTTTCCTCCGGAGGGAAAAAATATCACCGGTTCGAGGGATACGCCTTCCCGGATACCTATAATTTCTACGTCAATGATAACCCGGTCAATGTCGCGAAAAAGCTGCTTTCGAATTTTAACCGGAAGCTGCGGGACGAGTACCGCCAGCGGATGAAGGAACTGGGCCTGACCCTGGAGCAGGGGATCACGCTGGCTTCGATTGTACAGGGGGAATCCGGGGATCCGGACCAGATGAAAATGGTTGCTTCAGTGTACCTGAACCGGATCAACAATGCCGGGACCTATCCCCGGCTTCAGGCGGATCCTACCCGGAAATACGCGGCTTCGCTCCGGAACCAGATGGATATCATTGATGAATCCATTGCATTGGCGTACGATACCTATGAAAGCGACGGCCTGCCTCCCGGGCCGATCAATAACCCGGGGCTGGCGGCGATTGACGCGGCCTTGAACCCAACGCAGACGGATTATTTCTATTTCTGCACAGACTTAAAGACCGGGCAGTTTTATTATGCGAAAACACTGGCCGAGCATGAACAGAATCTGCGGAAAGCGGGGCTGACCTGACTTTCGTACTAATCTAATCAAGAAAGGGACGGGTTCCCGCGGGTTTTTCCCCGGGGATCCGTCGTTGGTTCCTTATGATGACAAAACAATCTTTCCGCTGTCCTGAAGTGCTCGCGCCGGCCGGCGACTGGGAACGCCTTCAGGCCGCGGTAACTTATGGGGCGGACGCCGTCTATCTGGCTGGCAAGGAATTCGGGATGCGTGCTTCCCAAACGAATTTTGACCATGAAGCCCTGGAGCGTGCGGTGACGTTCTGCCATGAACAGGGTGTCCGGCTTTATGTGACGGTAAATACCCTTCCTCGCAACGATGAAATCGACCAGCTGCCGGATTATCTGCGCTTTTTGGACTCCATTGGGGTGGATGCCGTGATCGCCTCGGATATCGGGGTGCTTGCCCTGATTCGGGAGCATACTCCCGGAATGGAAATCCATATCTCGACCCAGGCCGGTGTAGTGAATTACCAGACGGCAAACGTCCTGTATCAGATGGGGGCGAAGCGGGTCGTGCTGGCGCGGGAATGCTCCTTGAAAGAGATTGCGGAAATCCGGGCGCGCACGCCGGAGGATCTGGAGATCGAAGCCTTTGTCCATGGCGCGATGTGTATGTCCTTTTCGGGACGGTGCGTGATCTCAAATTATATGACCGGGCGGGACGCGAACCGGGGTGAATGCGCCCAGCCCTGCCGCTGGAATTACCGCCTGATGGAAGAGAAACGCCCAGGGCAGTATTTCCCGGTGTATGAGGATGAGAAGGGCTCCTATATTCTCAACGCTAAGGATCTTTGCATGATCCAGGCGATTGACCAGCTGGCGGAAGCCGGCGTGACCAGCCTGAAAATCGAAGGCCGCGCCAAATCCAGCTATTATGTTTCGGTGGTGACGAATGCCTACCGGATCGCCGTGGACGATTATCTTCGGGATCCGGCGCATTTTTCGCTCCAGCCCTGGCTGCTGGAGGAGGTGCAGAAGGTGAGCCACCGGCAGTACAGCACCGGGTTTTATTATGATGAACCGGGGCAGTTTTATGAAAACGGGGGCTATACCCGGGACTGGGATATCGTCGGCATGGTGGACGGCTGGGAGGAGGGGGACCTCCTGCTGACCCAGAAGAATAAATTTTCGGAGGGGGATGAAGTCGAGCTGCTGGAGCCGGGCCGGAAGCCGGAGGCTTTCCGGGTGGAAAACCTCCGGGACGGCGAGGGGAATCCGGTAGGGTCGGCCTGCCATCCGCTGATGAAGCTCCGGATTTCCTGCGGGCGTTCGTTTAAGCCGGGAAGCATCCTTCGGAAGGCGAAATAGGTGGAGCTGTTTGCTTATCTGGAACGGGAAAAAGGGATCTGCCTGAATCCACAGCAGCAGGAAGCGGTTTTAGCTCAGGAACGGAATATCCTTCTGCTGGCGGTCCCGGGTTCCGGGAAAACAACGGTGCTGGTAACGAGGATGGCGCATCTTCTGCTGAACCGAGGGGCGGACAGTCGCCGGATGCTGACCCTGACCTTCAGCAAGGAAACGGCGCGGGATATGGGTAGCCGGTTTGCCGCGCTGTTCGGCGGGTTTTGTCCTGTCCCGCCGCGGTTTTCAACCATCCACAGCTTCTGCCTGTCGGTGCTCCGGTTCTATGCGGAAGCCCTGAACCGCCCGATGCTCCAGATGGTGAAGAAACCGCAGAAAACCCAGTTCCTCCGGGAGGTTTACCGCAAACAGAATGAGGAATTTCTCAGCGAGGATAATTTGGAAACCCTGGAGCGGCTGATCGGCTATGTGAAAAATATGATGCTGACCCGGGAGCAGATCGAGCAGGAAAACTTCGAAATCTCTGGTTTTGCCGAAATTTTCACCGCCTATGAGGAGTGGAAGCGGGCTGGGCGCTGGATGGATTACGACGATATGCTGACCCTGACGCTGGAAATCTTCCGGAAATGCCCGGGGATCCGGAAAGCGGTGCAGGGGCGCTATGACTATATCCAGGTGGATGAGGCGCAGGATACTTCACTGGTACAGCACTGCATCCTCCGCATCCTGGCGGAAAAGAGCCGGGTCTTTATGGTGGGGGATGAGGATCAGAGCATCTATGCCTTCCGGGGGGCGTACCCGCAGGCACTGCTGGAGTTCCCCGAGGTTTATGAACAGCCCCGCGTGATCAAAATGGAGCAGAATTACCGCTCCAACCGGGACATTATGTCCGCAGCGAACCGGTTTATCCAGCAAAACCGGAACCGCTATCCCAAAGAGATGTTCTGCGAAAATGAGCGGGAGGGTTCGATTCAGGTCCTGCCGCTTCGGGATTTTTCCGGGCAGTATACCCAGACGCTGCGTGAAATATTGGCCTGCCCGCCGGATGAACGGATTGCGGTGCTCTATAAAAATAATGAGTCCGCCGTCCCGATGATGGATTTGCTGCTGCGCCAGTCCATCCCGTTTTATGTGAAGGAACATCGGCTTACTTATTTTTCCAGTTCCCTGATCCGGGACCTGACCTGTTATATCCGGTTGGCGGCGGATTTACAGGATACCGAAGCATTCGGCCAGGTTTATTATAAAATGGGGTACTCCCGTTTTGTCAACCAGGTGGTGCAGGATCAGGCGGGGAAATATCCCGATCTATTCGCTTGTATCGAAAGTCTGACGTCGGTACCGGATTTCCTGCGGAAAAGGGCGGCGGAATACCGTGGGAAGCTCAAACGCCTGCTCCGGCTCCCTCCGGCAGAGGCGATTGATGTGATCTGCCATCAGTTGAATTATCAAAAATATATTGAAAGCCGGATGTCCGACGGCTATACCCGGATCAGCGCTTATCAGAAGCTGAATACCGCGAAAATTCTGGCGGCCGGGCTGAAGGACCCGCTGGAATTCCTTCGCCGGATGGAGGAACTGGAGCAGGCCATCCAGGAACGCAGCGGGATGGATCCTTCCGCCCAGGTGACCCTTTCCACCCTGCATTCCAGCAAGGGGATGGAGTTTGACCGGGTGATCCTGCTGGACTGCCTGGAATCCGTCCTGCCCTCCAGCGAGGCGGAGAAGGAATCCCTCCAAGGGAATACCGCGCTGATGGAAAGCGAGGTCCGGCTATTTTATGTCGGAGTGACGCGGGCGAAAAGCCGGCTGGTTTTGTTCCGTTCCGACCGGATGAACGGCGCTCCGGCGGCTGAGTCGGGTTTTATCCGGCAGCTTGTGCAGGGCTCTGCCCTGCCTGACGGGAACCTGTATGGGAAACGGGTACGGCATTCCCGGTTTGGCATCGGCAGGATACAGAAACAGGAGGGGGACCTTCTGACGGTTTATTTTGGGAATTACGGCGTTAAACAGTTGGCAGCGGAGCTTTGCTTTCGGGAAAAGAAACTGGAATTGCTGGACCCTCTTGAAAAAGAAAAGGAGAATCCTCATGGAAGAATTAAAAATCGGTGAAGTTTATGTCAAGGAAGAAATCGTAACAGAAAAACGTCTGGCTGTCCGGATTGGGAGCGGGGACGTTGCCGTTTATGCGACGCCGGCTATGCTGGCGCTGATGGAGGGAGCTGCGGCGGCCCTGCTGGCACAGCATCTGGAAGAGAGGATGACCTCGGTCGGCTCTTTTATTGGGGCGAGCCATATTGCGCCGACCCCTGTTGGAATGAAGGTACGCGCGGAAGCCGCTGTGACTGGAATCGAGGGCCGGAAGGTGTTTTTTAAAGTGGCGGCGTTTGATGAAGCCGGTTTGATCGGGGAGGGGACGCATGAGCGTTTTATTCTGAACCGGGAGAAATTTGAAGCGAAAGCATTGGCGAAAAAAACGGAATAAGCCGAGAAATCTGCTGGCTTTTTTCTTTTACCCGGGATGATTTTCTTTACTTTTTCATAAAATGGTGTTACAATAAAGATAATCCAAAGAGAATGAACTGCTTGCAGGAGGTGCTGGTTGTGGATTATGTATTTGAAAATATCATGGAACTTGTGGTGAAAAACCAGGTGGAGGACATGATGGAGCGTTCAAATCAGTGTCATTGCGATAAATGTAAAATGGACGTTATGGCGCTGGTGCTTAATAAGATACCACCTAAATATGTGGCTACAAATAAAGGGGCCTTGATCACCCGTGTTCAATCTTATTCCCGGCAAGGTACTGCGGATTTGACAGCTGCTATTACGGCGGCTATGGAAACAGTAAAGAATTTCCCGCTTCATGAAGGATGATATTTCCTGAAAAGGATGGAAGTATAGAACGATAAAAAACCGCTGTTTGTGTCACAGCGGTTTTTTGATTAACACAAAAGCCTCGGATTTTTGCAAGTCCGAGGCTTTTCTCTTTTTTCTCCGCGCAATCTTCCATAGAGGAGCCGCAAAAAAGAAAATTTCAATGGGATTCAGGGGGCTTTTTGGAGCAAGCGCAGGATTTTCCACATCCGGAGCATCCGCCTGCACAGCCACCCTTTTTCATATTCTTCCAAACAACGCGTAGGGCCAGTGCCAGTAATCCCAATACCACCCCGCCGACCAGCCAGTCGATCATTTCGTTCCATCCTTTCTCCGGTTTAAGCTGAGGTTTTCTTCAAAGAGCCAGAAAAATTCAGCTTTTTGTCTGTATGAATCGGGCAGAACAGCAGTGCTGCCATTCCAGCGGCCAACAGAACCGCCAGTCCGGCGCCAATTCCAAACGGAGCACCTAAAAACCAAACAGAGCCCAATTGATAAATTATAAAAGCCAATGCATAGGCCAAGGCGGTCTGGTATCCTACTGCGATCAATGTCCATTTCCAACTACCCATTTCGCGTTTAATAGCACCGATTGCTGCAAAGCAGGGAGCGCAAATCAGATTAAAGACCATAAATGCTGTGGCGGAAACTGCATTAAACATTCCGGAAATACTCATCAACAGCGCCGGATCTTCCTCCCCAATATCGCTTCCTAATCCGAACAAGACGCCGAAGGTGCTGACAACATTTTCCTTTGCCACCAAACCGGTGAGAGAAGCTACTGCCGCCTGCCAGTTCCCGAATCCAAGCGGGGCAAAAATCGGGGCGATAACCGAACCCAGGGCAGCTAAGATACTGACATTTTCTTCAACCATTCCGAATCCGTCCGGGCCAAATCCAAAATTGGATAAAAACCAAACTGCACCGCAGGCAATAAAAATTACCGTACCGGCTTTTACAATAAAGGATCGGCCGCGTTCCCACATATGGATCCATACGCCCTTTGCAGCCGGGAGATGATACTGCGGGAGTTCCATCACAAAGGGAGCGGGATCGCCTGAAAACCAGGGAGTTTTTTTGAGGACAATCCCCGAAAAAATAACGACGGCAATCCCCAGGAAATACATTGACAAGGCGGCCAGGCCGCTGTTGTGAAATAATGCGCCGGCAATCAGGGCGATAATCGGCAGTTTTGCGCCACAGGGGATAAAAGTAGTGAGCATGATCGTCATTTTCCGGTCTTTTTCATTTTCGATGGTACGGCTGGCCATAATACCGGGAACACCGCAGCCCGAGGAAATCAGCATCGGGATAAAGCTTTTACCCGACAAACCAAACTTTCGGAAAATCCGATCCATAATAAAGGCTACCCGTGCCATATAGCCGCAATCCTCCAGAATGGACAAAAAGAAAAATAAAATCATCATCTGAGGCACAAAGCCGAGTATTGCGCCAACACCGCCGATGCAGCCGTCTACAATCAATCCGATCAACCAATCCGAAGTACCCACAGCCTCCAGCCATTCGGTTGCCATGGGTTGGATTATTCCCGCAAAAAGCGTATCATTAGTCCAATCTGTAACCACCGCACCCAGCCAGGACACAGAAATAAAATAAACAAAACCCATTACAACGGCAAAGATCGGCAGGGCGAGCCAGCGGTTGGTTACAATACGGTCAATTTTATCTGAAATCGTCATCCCGCTTCGGTTTTTTTTCACGCACTTCTGTACAATTTGTGCAATATATTCATAACGTTCGTTGGCAATCCGGCTTTCACTGGTATCTTCAATCTCTTTCTCACAAGCGCTGATCCATTCTTCCAGCTGCTCTTTTAGCTCTGTGGACAGGTTCAGCCGTAAAAGTGCTTTTTCATCCCGTTCGAACAGCTTCACTGCATACCACCGCTGGTTTTCCGGTGGAACTTGCCCGCAGATCAACCCTTCAATTTTATCCAGAACTTGTTCCACCGGTTTGGAAAATAAGCGCTTTGTCTTTACTTGGCCGCCGATTTCCGTCATCCGGACCGCCTCTTCCGCTAATTCGATCAAGCCAATCCCTTTTACCGCAGAGGTTTCCATCACAGGGCAGCCCAGCTCTTCTGAAAGCTGTTTTACATCAATGCGGTCGCCGTTTTTTTGGACGATATCCATCATATTCAGCGCAGCCAGTACTGGGATTCCCATTTCAGCCAGCTGTGTGGTGAGATAAAGGTTCCGCTCCATATTGGAAGCATCAATCAGATTGATTATCACATCAGGACGTTCTTCTATAAGATAATCCCGGGTAACAACTTCTTCCAGCGTATAGGGGGAAAGAGAATAAATCCCGGGAAGGTCGGTTAAAATCACTTCCTTATGCCCGCGGAGACGCCCTTCCTTTTTTTCAACAGTAACGCCCGGCCAGTTACCGACATATTGTGAAGAACCGGTTAAATCATTGAACAGGGTGGTTTTTCCGCAATTTGGATTGCCTGCAAGTGCCATTTTGATTTCCATTTTTATCCTCCTATGTCACTATTGTTCCTATCAGCTAACGGTATTCCCGTATATCCCAGGAATAAAATTCGACGCCCTATTCGACCTCTATTTGTTCTGCATCGCTTTTCCGAAGCGACAGTTCATATCCACGTACGGTTACTTCCAGAGGATCTCCCAGTGGCGCTACCTTTCGTACACAGACCCGTGTACCTTTGATAATACCCATGTCCATGAGCCGGCGTTTCAACGCCCCTTCCCCATTCAGCTTAGCGATAGTAACAGCTTCACCGCAGGGAACTTCTTTTAGTGTTCTCATACAGATCCCATCCTTTCCTCAACATTTAAATCATAATACATCCGGCCATACTGCGGCTAAGTGCTACCCGTGTATCTTTCACGCTGACAATGAGGTTTCCGCTCATTTCTGAAACAATGCTGACGGTTCCGCCTGCCACGAATCCTAAACTTTCTAAAAAACGGCGGATATTCTCTTTTCCATGAATTTCTTTCACCGTTGCGGCTTCACCCGAGCGTGCCATGGTTAACGGTATCATACGAACTCCTCCTCCCTTTTTATTTTTTTGAAAAGTTAGTTTTAACTAACTTTAGAGTGCGTTATAAGTTTACAACAGCTAACAAATTTTGTCAAGTATTTTTTTCAATCTATTTGGCCACAGGTCTGAAATTCGTTACTCTTTGCGGGACTTTTTAATAGGAATAGGAAGAAAAGGTATCCTTTTCTTCCTATTCTGTCTTCATAAAATCGTTTTCCAAGTAGGATTTGATATGCAGCATTTTATTTACGATGAGATCTATCAATTTAGGCGGGACGCTTTCTCCAAGAATCTGGGCAAACATCCCGTTGGAAATCAGTTTGCCGTTGAGATGAAAATCATAGGGATAGTCGCTTACTGTTTGGATGACCATGCCTTCGTAGATAGACAGCACCCTTGTCTGATCCGGATGAACTTTATTGTCAGAAGCTTCATAGATAAAATTTTGCGTAATCGCCGCAGCCGGTTCATCCCATTTCATCCGTCTATAGGCAGAATGAAAGCCTTTGAGCAACCGCCGTTCCCCTGTTTTTTTATCAATGATGGAAGGGCGGGGCAGCAGTTCCCCGCATTTTTCACAGTAGATGGGTGTTTCAGCGTTTGAATGCCAGATCCCGTCTGTCTGCTGGTCAATATGTATTCCATTGTATTGATATCCGCATTGGGGGTTGACGCACTGGTTATTATACGCGGTATTCCCTTCGGGGGTATTCTCCATCCACCAGTGTTTCTCCGGCTTCATAATGGGTACAAAATGATAAGGATTGAACGCCAGGTTTTTGTTTTTTCCTTTTACGGCGTCTAAAGGCGGAAAGTCTCCGATTGCTTGACGAAGGGTGACGGGTTCCAGTTTATCTTGGTCGGTAAGCAGATGCCCCCATTGCTTCACATAATTGACCCCGTCCGGATCCCGTGTAAATACGGTGATCAATCTTTTCCTTGTCTGGGGGATGCCGTAGTCTGCACAGGCAATGACCTTTGCCGACCCATCATATTCGCTGCCCAGCCTGTTTCGGATATAATCCATCAGGTTGACAAAATCCCCATGTTCATCGTTGATAAGGGTATTCTGCATATTGGGGACGTTTTCCATGAGCAGCCATCTTGGACGGAGCCTTGTAATGATATCCATGGTTGGAATAATCAGCCTGTTCCGTTCGTCTATCTGGGGCTTTATCCCTTCGCGGATGCCTTTCAGCAGTGTTCCCGCACCGTTTGAGGACATTCCCTGGCAGGGAGGGGTGGCGTAGATCAAAAAAAGCTCCTCTTCAGATTTTAATTTTTCATATGCCTTACAAATTGCCTCTTTCTTTTCCCAGATATCGCCGGCAATACATTCGGTGGAAGGGAAGTTATTCCTGTAAAGTGTGTGCCTGTTTTCCAGCAGTTCATTGCTGACGACGATTCGGATTCCATGTTTTTTTATTCCGAGCTCGCCTATTCCCGCAGACGAAAACAAGCTGACGGCTTCTTTCATACGATCATCCTAACTGCAAAAATCTATTGTGATAGGCCTGCTTTTCATCTATAATGAAAGGGGATATCCCCGGCCAATTTTAAACATCAAATACAGCTTGTCAACCCAAGCGGTTTTGGAGGGCGATTCATGTACCGCATTATCAATAGCAGTCCCATACGGCTCAGTCACATGGCCGTTTCTATGGAGCAGGTCCTGGAAGCGATTGAGTCTGCCAATCATAAACTGAAAGCCATATCGGATTACACCAAAGAGCTTTCCCTGGATATTTTCAGGATTCTCGATTTAAGGACGTTGAGCGGGGCCGTCGGGGAAACCTTTGTCGGCGAGATGAGCAGGATCGTCCCGGGGCTGATGAAAAATCCTTCTCTTGACGGGTATCCGGATTTAGTTCAGTGCGCTGTTCCGGAAATGGCTGCCTATTTTGAAGAATATGCAAGCCGGGATTCCAAAGAAGCTTTTTTGTTCGGGGGCATTGAAGTCAAAAATACATTCGGATACAAAAAAACCGGCGAGGATCTGCTGAATGGGGAGCCGCGTATCGGCCGTATAAACCGCCGGCTGGAATGGAAAGCACATCATCAGAAAACCAACCATCTATTGGGTTTATACACGGATTATAGGGAGGGGTATCCCGTAATTATAGCCGCATTTTTTTCAGACAGCTTAACCCCTCAGGATTGGTCTGTCCGGGCGGAACCGAAAGGGGACAGCGCCATGACCTCTTTTTCCACCTTGCAGATTTCCGGTTTTAAAAAGATGCTGTCCGGAATACGGATCTGTCTGGAGGATCCTGTTTATTTGCAGTTCTTTCATCAGGAGGGATGAGCATGGATTTTTATGACAACAATAAAACGGTCCGGATCCGCAACTTTTCCCTTGCTTCTGCTGATTTTATTGAAGCCGCAAGGAATACCAACGTCTATATCAAAAATCTTGTGCAGGTATTCGGCCCAATCGGTTTTGATCTTTTCTACTCATTAGGCCAGCGAAATATCAGTGGGTTTATCGGGGAAATTTATAAAAATTTCTTGGCGAATCAGTTTGACGCCCTTTGTCTAAACCCGCATCAAGACGGCCGCCCGGACATCCTGTCTTTGGACACGGAAGAGGCCCAAAGATATTACCAGAGCTGTTTTAATCACGTAAATGGCCGTCCCGTTCCGATAAAGGAGCAGTTTACGCCCTTCCAATACGGCGGATTAGAGGTTAAATGCAGCATCGGTTCTTCCGGGAAAGCACAAACCGCTCGGTTTGCCGCGGAACATGGGCATCCATTTGGCTTATACGATTCGAGGGTCGGTTATTTGAATGGGATTACCTGGTGGGCGCATCACAGCAGTTCTTCGAACCTGCTGGGCCTATATTACGATTATTATGCGCCGGAGAATCATATTCCGCAGATTATTGCGGCATTATATGCGGAACTTACCGGTTCGGATTGGAACAAAGTTTCCACCGGAAACCCCCAGAATAAGAAAACAAGCAATA
The DNA here is from genome assembly GCA_947649285.1 of uncultured Clostridia bacterium. Taxonomy (GTDB): domain Bacteria; phylum Bacillota; class Clostridia; order Oscillospirales; family Ruminococcaceae; genus Paludihabitans. Next base: position 6,515 of record CANSRB010000012.1, on the reverse strand, counting down.
CGAGCCTGAACCAATCCGGGTTGAGCAAAATGAAAAACAACTGTTTGTTTTGCTGTTCCGATGAGGATTATCTCGCGCAGCTGCGCACCATAAAAATCAACATTTAATTATTCCTAAAGGGCGTCCGGATCCTCCGGCAGCCCTGTTTTAGAACCTGTATTCATAGCCGGGGATGCCAAATGGCTGAGGGATTTTCCCAGCAGACAAGACGATTTTTTGCAGTCTACTGGCGTATGGCAAGAAAAATGAACGCAGTATACCGGGAAAAGGCCCGGTCAGATGGCGTTTTCGGTTATGAATACAGGTTCTTAATAAAGCGACAGGATATTCCGGCAGATCATTTCAATCAACTTTGGCGGCACGCTTTCGCCAATGATTTGGCAAATCGTGTTGCGGCTCACCTCTTTGCCGTCGATGGAAAATTTATATGGATAGTCGGCAATAGTTTGGATGATCATGGCTTCATATAACGAAAGGGCCCGGTTTTGGGAAGGATGCACTTTTTTGTCCGACGTAACGGTATGCATTTTCTGTGTCAATGTAGGCGCCGGTTTGTCCCATTCCATTCGCCGGTACGCGGTATCAAATCCCCGGATCAGCCTGATTTCCTGGGTTTTTGCGTCTTTTACCGTCGGCCTGGGGAGAAGGGCTCCGCATCGTTCACAGAAAATGGGGGTGTTTTTATTGGATTGGTGGACGCCGCCTTTATAATGGCTTCCGTGTGAAGGATTCCCTTTGAAAAGGCAGCTGGGATTGCAGCACTGATTATTGAATGCAGTATCTCCTTCCGGCGTATTCTGGATCCACCATCTTTTGTCCTTATCCAATAGGGGGACGATGTGATAAGGATGAAAATCTTTTCTTTCATTTTTTCCGGTTTCCGCACTCAGTTCCGGCAGTCCGCCGATGGCGTTCCGCAGTGTAACCCAAGGTTTTTTGAACAGATCGCCGGTTTCGGTATGCGTGGTGGCAGGCAGGAAAGAAGCGTTTTTCTGAAAATATTCGATCCCCTCCGGATCCCGTGAAAAAATCGTAATCAGCCTTTTCCTTGTTTGGGGAATCCCGTAATCGGCGCAGTTTACCACTTCCGCCTTTCCGGTATATCCCGCACCGAGTTGCTGGGCGATATAGTCGATGATTTTTACCGATTTTCCATTTTCGTCCGAAATGATGGTTTGGTCCATCGTAGGGACATTTTCCAGCAGCAGCCAGTGGGGCCTTAATTCCGTTACGATATTCATGGTAGGGATAATCAGCCTGTTCCGCGGGTCTTCGTTTGCCCGTCTTCCTTCCCGGATTTCCCTCAGCAATTTTCCTGCGCCGTTTGAAGACATTCCCTGGCAGGGAGGGGTGGCATAAATCAGGAAAGGCTCTGTGCCGCACACTTTTTTCCATTCATGGATGATATGCTCTTTTTCCGTCCAAATATCTCCGCAAATAGCCTTGACATCCGGATGATTTTCTTTATATAAATCGGATCTGATTTTTTCAAGCTCGTTGCTGACGATTATTTTCAGCCCTGCGGCCTCAATACCCCGTTCTCCAATTCCAGCTGAGGAAAACAGGCTTAACACTTTTTTCATGTCAGTCCTCATTTCCATCGTCTATTCTGGATGTTTGCTGAAAAACAAAAAGGCAGGTAAACTGAATGCTTACCTGCCTTTTTCTTGGTGCGAAGGATGGGACTTGAACCCACACGACATTGCTGTCACTAGCACCTCAAGCTAGCGCGTATGCCATTCCGCCACCTTCGCTTATCCTGCAATGTTTATTTCTCATTGACTGCGAGAATTATTATAGCAGAGCTTATTGGAAAAGTCAAGCAAATTTTTATTTTTGAGGGAAAGATCTGTTCAAAACCGATCCGAACGGGACAAGCTGTAAAAGAGAGGATGCGGATTATCCCATGAGTAGGAAAAAATGGGCAAAACAGGAAGCTCGTTTCTGATTGCGACAAAATTTTTCTGATTTTGTCTTTATAATGGAAAAGACAGGAATCCGACAGTTTGGGAAAATATCGTTGACGCACTGGAAAAAAAGCTTTTTGCAGCGCTGTATTTTCCATGGATTAAATATAGTTCAAATAGCTCTTTTGAAACGCTTTGACTATAAAACAGGAGGGAACAGGATGATAACCCTGACGAATGAGAAAGAAAAACTGACCGCCGCAATTACCGGCGAAATCGATCATCACTCTGCCCGTTCAATCCGGGAGGAGATTGATGCAAACCTGAAACGGAGCCTGCCTAAAGAGCTGGTTTTTGACTTTTCAGGTGTTACGTTTATGGATTCCAGCGGGATTGGGCTGCTGATGGGGCGGTACAAGCTATTGTGCAGTATGGGCGGGAAGATTGTGGTCCGCCAGGTGCGCCCTCAGATTGCACGGGTGCTGAAGCTTTCCGGGATGAACAAGCTTATCCGGATTGAAGAGGAAGGAGAAGAGGAAAATGAAGATTCAGAATGAAGTGAAAATCAGCTTTCCAAGCCGTTCCAGCAACGAAGGCTTTGCAAGACTGGCTGTATCCAGCTTTTTTACCCAGCTGGATCCAACAGTGGATGAGATTGCCGATATCAAGACAGCGGTGAGTGAGGCCGTTACCAATGCAATTGTACATGGCTATCCGGACCGCTTGGGAACAGTGCAGCTGCACCTGAAAATTTTAGAGGACAGAACCGCTTATATTAAGATCCGGGACAATGGATGCGGTATCCCGGATGTCCCTAAAGCTATGGAGCCGCTTTATACTACAGCGCCTGACGAAGACCGTGCCGGCTTGGGATTTTCAGTGATGGAAAGCTTTATGGACAAGCTGAAAGTGTTGTCCCGCCCCGGAAAAGGGACAACTGTTATCCTTCAAAAGAAAATTGGCGAGCGGGGAAAAAATGGTTAAAACACCGCTGGAAAAAGATGTGTTTGTCCGGAATAACCTGGGCCTGGTACATAGCTGCGCCAATCGGTTCCGGGGCCGTGGGGCGGAATATGATGACTTGTTCGGGGCGGGCTGTGTGGGGCTTCTGAAAGCAATTGACGGTTTTGACGAAACCCGGGGGATCCAGTTTTCCACCTACGCAGTCCCGGTGATTCTGGGAGAAATCCGGCGGATTTTCCGGGATGGGGGCGCGGTAAAGGTCAGCCGAAGCCTGAAAGAGCTTTCCCTGAAAGTCACGCGGGAAAGGGAACAGTTTTCCAAGCTTCAGTTCCGGGAGCCAACGGCGGGTGAATTGGCACAGCGGATGGGTGTTTCAGAAGAAGAAATCATTGAAGCGATGAATGTCAGCATCCCTCCGGTGAGCCTGACTGTCGGTGAAGAGGAAGGGGGAGGACAGTTCGATCTGGCGGCAGAGGGGGATGACGAACGGCTCTGCGACTTGATTTCGCTTGAAGAAGTGATCAAGCGGCTGAGCCCGGAGGACCGAAGGCTGATTGTCTTGCGTTACTATAAAGGTAAAACACAGACCGAAACAGCAAAAGCACTGGGCATGACCCAGGTGCAGGTTTCCCGCCGGGAAAAAAAGATTTTGACTGGACTGCGGGAGAAGCTGCGGTAAAAGGGACTTTTCCGGGATGCCTGAACGGGCTGGATACAGGCTCTGCCGGAGCTTTCTCCAAAATCCATATAAAATAAGACAGCAGATATTTGATCTGCTGTCTTATTTTATATTTACGGGGCTTTTTTCTCTTTGCAGGCAAACCCGATCACCGACATCGCCGCGCCGATGATGGGGAGAATAACCCCTAACAGCTCATAACGCCATTATGAAGCGTTGGGACTGCCGGCAATCCGGACCAGAAGGATCGCGGAAATTCCAAATAAAAGGACTGAAATACCCAGCAGAATAAGCTTTAAACTTTTTCATATTGACAGCCTCCATAAAAAACGATTTGAACATAAATATAGCCTATTTTTACGGTGCTGTCAATTCGTCCCTTTTGCCATCCCTTTTAACTTAAGTGTTGCCGGCAAGAAACTCCGGCGACTTCACCGGGAGTGTGCAAAATAAAGATTTTATGGGGAAGAGATGCCGTATCGCACCGTCCGCGATTCAAATGCGGGACTCCGCGTCCCGCGCCCCGCCCCCTTTTCTTTGAGCGCTCAAAGAAAAGGGGGCGGGAAAGAAAACCGCCCTGTGGGGGTCCCCCTGGGAACCCCCACAGGGCGGACAGAAGGAAAGATTTCCTGCGGCCGGGCCGCCCCGGTCGGCGCCGGAGGAACGTCCCGGCCGCTCGAGGGCAGGATCCCCTCATAAAATGCGCGAGAGGACACTCCCGACTTCACCAACACCCTTGCAACAGGTATTTTAATATGCTAAAATAAAATTATAAGTTTTGAAAAGAAGGAAAATTTATAAAAAAAATCCAAATTACCTGCTTATTTATCTCTTTAATGTTCCTTTTGACATCATGTTCTAAACCCAACCATTCATCTAGCCAGCATTCAATTGCGTATCCCTTGGAATCCAGCGCAATAGTGTATGTTAATCAGCTTCTTTCGTTTTCTATGGAAATTCCTGTTGATTGGCTTGGTCAAATTGAAATCAAAGAAGAGTATGATCTCCCGCACCAGGATGGAGGACATTGTATTACTGTTTACCATAAACCAACTCACGATAACAACGCTGATATGGGAGTACTATTTATGATTGACTGTTATTCTGGTAAATGGACGGCAGAAGAGCCTCCAGTTATAGCTGGTTCTAGCACAGTGGTGCTCCAAACGGAGGAAAATACATATCTTTTCCGAACTCCGAGCGATGTTCAGTGGGATGAAGAAAACAATACGTTAAGTGATAGGTATAAAGAACTAGAAGAACAATTTGAATTTATAAAGAAACACATTTCTGCTATTTGAAGAATTATATCTCAAACGCGTTGGATGAGTATAAAATAATTGACGAATAATATAGATTTCGATTTAATGGGCAGTTATCCGTAGCAGATAACTGCCCATTTTGATGTTTTGACAAAAGATTTCCAAATTCAAGCATTAGAAACACCAGAGTTAAAATGGGGAGCTTTTGCTTCTTGTATCCTTTGGGAGAAAGAATTATAATAAAGAAAACATACTCCGGATTTTCCCTGAAGCCGGGAGAATCCGTATCGATAGAAAAAGCGGAAAGGGATAGGAATGAATCAGAAAATTGAAAAGAATGAAGAGTATAGGCTGCAGATTACCGGGAGGACCAGCGAAGGAAACGGTGTGGGGAAGATCGACGGGTATACCGTGTTTGTACCGAATACAGCACCGGGGGATTGCGGCCGCGTCCGGTTGGTCAAGAAAAATAAGCATTATGGCTATGGGAAGCTGATGGAATTGATTCAGCCCTCGCCGGACCGGGTGGAACCGGACTGCCCGTATTTTGGCGTCTGCGGAGGATGCACCTATCGTCATATCTCGTATGAAGCGGAACTTCGTCTGAAAGAGGAACTGGTCAGGGATTCGTTCAACCGGCTGGGCGGGATTTTTACAGAAGTTTCCCCTATAATAGGCAGCGAGCGGACAGAGGGGTATCGAAATAAAGCGCAGTATCCGATTGGGCGGAATAAAGAAGGGGAGATCGTTGCAGGGTTCTATGCCAAGCGGAGCCATCGGATTATTCCAAGCACAGAATGCGCCCTTCAGCCGGCCGTTTTTGGAGAAATCCAGGCGGCGGTACTGAATTTCATGCGGGAAAAACAGATTCCGCCTTATGACGAGGCAACCGGGGAGGGGCTAATCCGTCATCTCTATCTCCGGCGTGGGGAAGTGACGGGGGAAATCATGCTGTGTTTGGTGACTACTTCTTTGGAAATACCTCATATAAAGGAATTTGTATGTCAGATGGCGGAGCGGTTCCCGGCGATTCAAAGTATCGTATTAAATGAGAATTCCTCCCGGGATAATGCTATTTTGGGAAAATACTGCCGGACGGTTTGGGGAAGGGATACCATCCGGGATATCCTTTGTGGTGTAGAGGTAGAATTGTCCCCGCTTTCTTTTTATCAGGTCAATCATCCGCAGGCAGAGGTATTGTATAGAAAAGCTATGGAGTATGCTGGTTTAACGGGTACGGAAATCCTGCTGGATTTATATTGTGGGGCTGGTACAATCGGGTTGAGCGGGGCAGATCGGGTAAGGCAGTTGATCGGCGTTGAGGTGATTCCTGAGGCAATTGAGAATGCGAAGCGGAATGCGGAACGGAATGGAAAGAAAAACACAAGGTTTATTTGTGCAGATGCGGGGAAGGCAGCGATTTTGCTGGCAGAGGAAGGATTGCTCCCCGATGTGATTATTCTGGATCCTCCTCGTAAAGGAGTGGATCAGCGGGTTATTGACGCGGTGGAAAAAATGTCTCCCGAATGTCTGGTGATGGTTTCCTGTAATCCAGCGACGGCTGCGCGCGATTGTGCTTTGCTGCGGGAAAAAGGTTATGAGATTCGGGAAATTACTCCGGTTGATTTATTTCCGAGAACAGGACATGTGGAGACGGTATGTTTATTGTCCAAATTCAATGTCAAGCACCATATTGAGGTTGAG
>CANSRB010000011.1 GCA_947649285.1 uncultured Clostridia bacterium | reverse complement strand
CTTCGACTACAGCATCGATGAAGTTCATCTGGGGAGAACCGATAAAGCCGGCTACAAACAGGTTGCAGGGTTTTTCATACAGGTTCTGAGGAGAATCTACCTGTTGGATCAGACCGTCTTTCATAACAACGATCCGGGTACCCATGGTCATAGCCTCGGTTTGGTCGTGTGTTACGTAAATAAAGGTGGTACCCAAGCGCTGATGCAGTTTGGTAATTTCGGTACGCATCTGAGCACGGAGCTTTGCATCCAGGTTGGACAGCGGTTCGTCCAGCAGGAATACGCGGGGTTCACGGACAATCGCACGGCCTAATGCAACACGCTGTCTCTGACCACCAGACAAAGCCTTCGGTTTTCTTTCAAGCAAGTGTGTGATATCCAGGATACGCGCTGCTTCTTCTACGCGTTTTTTAATTTCATCTTTCGGTGTTTTCCGAAGCTTCAGGCCAAAAGCCATGTTTTCAAACACAGTCATATGCGGATACAGAGCATAGTTCTGGAATACCATTGCAATATCGCGGTCCTTCGGAACGACATCGTTTACCCGGCGGTCACCGATAAACAGGTCGCCTTCCGAAATTTCTTCAAGGCCTGCGATCATACGCAGCGTGGTGGATTTACCGCAGCCAGAGGGACCGACAAGAATGATAAACTCTTTATCCTCAATTTCCAAGTTAAAGTCGGAAACCGCTGTAACTCCGCCTGGATATCTTTTATAAATGTGTTGTAACGATAAGCTTGCCATAAGTGAACCTCCTAAATATCTCTCACTTGGATCCACCAAGTGTTTTCTATACTATAGCAAATTATATCGAAAAATAACAGATGATAAATACCCAAACTTTCTGGATTTTGTTTAGATATAATGACAATAAAAAAACAATCTTTTTGGGGCTACTCTACCGGCATTGTATAAGTGCACAAAATTTTTTCTTTCTCTTTGTGCAGTATTTTTCGACACCCTCCTTCAGGCAGTTTTTCATCCAGACAAAGCCCTCCAATCTTTGTCCGCTTCAGCCAAATCACCCCTAAATCCAACACGCCGAACATCCTTTTTATTTGATGGTATTTCCCTTCCCTCAGCACCATTTCACAGAGAGGCTCTGTTTCGTCTTCCCGCAAAAAAACTTCTGCCGGCTGGCAAAGCGATCCGTCCGCCAGCTCGATCCCCTGCTCCAAACGCCGGATCCCTTCCGGTGTCAGCGGGCCGTCCAAACGCACTAAATAGGTTTTGGGAACATGCTTTTTCGGCGAAAGGATTTCATGGGCGAAATCCCCGTCGTTGGTCAGCAGGACAAAACCGACCGTATCCTTGTCCAAACGCCCTGCGGGAAAAAGCCCGCTTCGAAAATATTCGGGCGGAACTAGATCCAATACCGTAGGATTCCGGGTATCTTCCGTAGCAGAAACCACTCCCTGAGGTTTATTCAGCATCAAATACAGATAGGGTTCATAAGGCACCTCGTTCCCGTTTAAAGAAATTTGGTCTTTTTCCGTATCAATCCGCTGTTCCGGGGACGAAGCAGGGATACGGTTCACCTGAATCATCCCCAGCTTCACAAAGGACTTGACTTCTTTTCTCGTCAGAATATCCTGGCTGGAAAAAAAGCGGTCCAACCGCATCACCGGCATCTCTTTTCCTCCTCGTTTCATCGGAACAGGGACTTATGATCCCTGCCGTCCGTATATATCATTATACCGGAAACCAGCGGTTTAGGCAATGGGTAATTTTGTCGATAAATAGGGCCTGTTTGAAAAATCGCCAATCCTGTCTTTTTGCCCAAACCGGGCGGATTTCGGCGTCAAAAATCCTCGAAAGGCGCAGCATTTCTTGCGGTTTTTTCCTTGAAACCGCCTCGTCTTGCACAAAAATCCAGCACTTTCTCTATTTTCAAACAAGCCCTAACTGGATTTCGGACGGGCAAAGCCGTGCATAAATCCATCCAGGCGGATCGAGCAGATATCACCTCCGATAATAACACCTTCACAAACCAGCAGATTGGCCCGGATATCTTCCGGATAATCCGGATAATTGGTGACTTCATAAGTATAACGCCGGACTTTCCGTCCTGCATAATCAGAAAGGTCAAATCCCTGCTTTTTCTGGATTTTATTGTATTCCTGATAGACTTTTCCAAATTCTACCGGTATGGCCACCTCTGAAATTTCGATCGGCTCCGACCCTACTTCCCATCCATATGTTTTCAAATAGGTGATCCGCTCTTCATTGCTTCTTGCCGTTAAAACTGCTGCTGACTTTTTAGCGGCCTCTGTGACCAGGCTTCCTTGAAAGAGAAGATAGAATGAAACTCCGATCGCCGTCCCGAACAGCAGAAACAGGAAGATCTTTTTTACGTTTGGCTTCATCGAAACAATAAACATGGCGTTTCCGCACCTCTCGCTGTAAGTTACTTGAGTATATGCAGAAACCTCGGAATCCATGCCTTGGCACAAAAAAACGCAGCCGAATTTTTCAGCTGCGCCTGATCCTATTTTTTGACAGCGGCGATGAAAAAAGTAGCCGCCCATAATACCACGGTGGACAAAAGAACCCCCTTTTGAAGCCGGGTTTCCACCAAATCAAAGAGTTCCGTTTTTTTCCGGCGGGCTGCAATCCAAAGCCCCAGAAATAAGAGCAGCAGGACCGGAAGCGTCCACCGCCACTGCGCAGGGGTCAGAACCCCCAAAATAGAGCAGAGATTAGCTGCAATCGAGAAAAGCATCCCGCCAAAAAACAGCGCCCGGTAAAGATTGGATTTCATCGCTTAGTTATCCTTAAAGTCAAAAGCGTCATGGATGGATACTACCGCCCGATCCGCGTCCTTCCGCTCAATCAAAACAGAAATCTTGATCTCTGAAGTCGAAATCATCTGGATATTGATATTCGCATCGTACAAAGCCTCAAACATCTTAGAAGCGACACCCGGGTTGTACTGCATTCCCGCACCGACAATGGAAACCTTGACCACGTTGTCGTCCGCTTCGATCCGCTCCGCGCCAACGACGTCAAATTTTTCATGCAGCAGCGCCAAAGCGGCGTCTTTATCCGACAGCGGGACCGTAAAGCTGATATCTTTGGTATTGTGGCGGCCGATGGACTGCAAAATAATATCCACGTTGATTTTCTTGCTTGCCAGCAAGGAGAAAATCTTAAATGCAATACCCGGAGTGTCCGGCAGGCCGATCAGCGCAATCCGAGCAACATTTTCATCTTTGGTAACCCCTTTAATCAACAATTTCTCCACTTTAACTGCCTCCTTCACGATCGTACCCGGCTTCTGCTCCAGGCTTGACAACACTTCAATATTCACATGATATTTTTTCGCCATCTCCACCGAACGGTTATGTAAGACCCCCGCGCCCAAAGAAGCCAGCTCCAGCATTTCGTCATAGGAAATCTCATCCAGCTTCACCGCATCTTTGACGATCCGGGGATCCGCTGTATAAACGCCGTCCACATCCGTGTAAATCTGGCAGCGATCCGCCCGCAGCTCCGCCGCCAGCGCTACAGCACTGGTATCCGAGCCGCCCCGCCCCAAGGTGGTAATATCATCAAAGCGGTTCAAGCCCTGGAAACCGGCTACAACAACAATATTGTTGTTGTCCAGCTCGCGGCGGACACGTTCCCCCTTGATCCGGCGGATCCGGGCTGCCCCGTGATTGGAACGGGTCAGGAAGCCTGCCTGCCATCCCGTCAGGGAAACAACTGGGAATCCCATTTTTTCAATCGCCATTGCCAGCAGGGATATGGAAATTTGCTCCCCTGTGGAAAGCAGCATATCCATCTCCCGTTTAGAGGCATTTTCGTTAATTTCACAGGCTTTCGCGATCAAATCGTCCGTCGTATCCCCCTGGGCGCTGACCACTACCACCACTTCATTTCCAGCTTTATAGGTATCTGTAATAATTTTCGCCACATTGAAGATCCGTTCTTTGTCCCGGACAGAACTGCCGCCAAATTTTTGTACAATAAGTCCCATTGCCAAACCTCCTCGAATATTCTCCTATAAGATTGATCCCAGTTTCCCTTTTATACTATGTCAGGTACTGACAATCGTGCCTACATTATCAATCGAAAGCTCCCGGATCCCCCAGCCGTCCAGCTCCAGTTTCCCCAGATAGCTGCGCAGCTTCGGCGCGAAATCCGCATCTTCTCCCGATACAACCGCCATCATCGTCGGGCCGGCCCCGCTGATATAAACCGCATAGGCGCCCAACTCATAAGCAAACCGGAACACCTCATCCGCGTGTTTAATCAGCGGCATCCGGTAAGGCTGATGAAGGCGGTCGCCAACCGCAATTTTCAAATTTTCATACTTCCCCTGAAGCAGCGAAGCGGAGAACAGCGCCGCTCTGGCCAGATTATACCGCGCGTCCTGATGGGCGATTTCCTGCGGAAGCACCCTCCGAGCCATCTCGGTGCTGACCTTAAAGTCCGGGATAATGGCAACCAGACGAAGCGTATTCTGCACCTCCTGCTTCACCCAATACACCTTGTCCCCTTCCAGGACAGAGGTCACAATCCCGCCCAGCAAAGCAGGGGTTGTATTATCCGGGTGGCCCTCCAAGCCGGACGCAATATTCACCAGCTCCGCCTTGGAAAACGGGGAACCCAGCAGCGTATTCGCCCCTACCAAGCCTCCGATAATACAGGCGGAGCTGGAACCAAGCCCCCGCGTCATCGGGACGTTATTTTCCTGCAAAATCCGCAGTCCGGGCAGGGTTTTCCCGCAAAGCCGGTAGAGATGCTCGGCTGAGGAATAAATCATATTTTCCTTGGTGGTAGGAACCCAGGTCCCATCTGTAGAAGCTATTTCGATGCTGTCCGATTCCGCCATATCCATATAATTATACAGGTTCACCGCCAAGCCCAAACAGTCAAACCCGGCGCCCAGATTGGCGCTGGTCGCAGGAACACGAATTCGAATCATCCTCAGTCCTCCACAATCCGCAGATGTGCCAATACCTGCACGCCCAGACCCTCCAGCTGTGTCAGGCAATTCAGGAACTGGCTCTCCAGCATCACTTCGGTTACAAAAGCTTCTTCCCCTCCGGGCTGTCCCTTGCGGTTTAAGAAAGCCGCGTTGACAAACAGGTTCTCGACCGCCTTCCGCGCTTTTACACCATTTACACGGACATAATGCGCGCTGAAGGTATTTTCAAACGGTTCGACAATATTTTCCTCACATTCCGCCCAGGTGAGGGATTTGCTGGTTGCCGGGGATTTCGTCACATCAATGACGTCGGCGACAACCGCGCTGGCCGTAGGCAGCTTCCCAGCCCCCTTGCCGTAGAACACCACATCGCCCGTTGCATTCCCGCGGACTAAGACCCCATTGAATACATCATCAATATTGGCCAGCTGGCTTTCCCCATGGACAAAGGACGGGGCTACCAGGCATTCAACCTTCCCATCCTCCGTTTTCCGCGCCCGGCCGATCAGCTTGATCACGCCGCCCCAATTTGCCGCATAGTCTACATCTTCCGGAGTGATGGCCGTAATCCCTTCGGTATGCACGTTTTCCGGATGGATATGCCGCCCGAATGCCAGGGAAGCCAGGATACAGATCTTCCGGCAGGCGTCATGCCCGTCCACATCGGCAGAGGGGTTCCGTTCCGCATAGCCCAGATCCTGCGCCAATTTCAGTGCCGTATCAAAGTCCATCTGCTCCTTGATCATCTTGGTCAGGATGAAATTGGTCGTCCCGTTCAGGATACCGGCAATTTCATCAATTTCATTCGCGGCCAAACAGAGATGCATCGGGCGGATAATCGGGATCCCCCCGCCAACCGACGCTTCAAAATAAAAATTGCAGTTGTGCTCCTTGGCCAGGCGGAGCAGCTCCGCACCTTTTGCGGCAACCAGTTCTTTATTGGAGGTCACAACGCTTTTCCCCTGGCAGAGGGCGGCCGACGCGTATTCGTACGCAGGAGAAAGTCCCCCCATCACTTCAACTACAATGGTAATTTCATCATCAGAAAGAATCTCGTTAAAATCCGTTGTAAAGCGGTCACTGTAATCCAGCCCGTCAAAACGGCGCAAATCCAAAATCCGCTTCACTTCAATCGGCTGGCCCGCCCGGCGGCAGATGCTTTGCTGGTTATCCCGCACCAATTCACAAACGCCCGAACCGACGACCCCATGTCCTAATACTGCAATTTTTGCCATGTTGTTTCCTCATTCCTCGTTTTATAATCCCTGCGAAAAACGGCGGCCCTTTTCCTGGGTTCCCCAGCTGGCTGCAAGCCCGCGGGTCAGATTCGTTTCGCTTTCACTACGCCCGGAATACGCTGGAGCTCTTCATGGAGCTGTTCCAGATCCGCTTCGCTGTCCCCAATCCGGAACGAAAGCGTGACCAGCGCTACCCGGTCCACCGGGATATTTTGATTCACTGTCAGCACATTGACCCGGTAAGAGGACAATTTCTCCAGCAGCTTTGCTAAAACCCCCGGATCATCCGAAAGCCAGAGCGAATAGGTCCTGACCTGGCGGCTGCTTTTATCCTCATAAAAATAGACGCTGTCTTTATACTTATAAAAAGCGCTTCGGGAAAGCCCAGCCATCCGGCAGGCCTCGGTTGAATTCCGCGCCATGTCTTTAGAAAGGAAGGATTTTGCCAGAAGAACCTTGGAAAACACCTCGGGAAGTACTTGTTGATCCACCAGCACCAGCTGTTCCTGCATCGAGTTCACCTCTTGAACACATTTGTATTTAGTATGAATACAAATATAGCATAGTTCCGCACAAACCGCAAGTAATTTTCCAAAATGAAAGATTTTTTGACATATTCCCTTTATTTTTTAGACAAAGCCCGGTTTTCTTTACGCACTTTGCCTGAAAGAAGCAGTATCCCACAAAGGTTGGGCAGCATCATCAGCCCATTGAATAGATCGGATAATCCCCATACCAGGTCCAGAGCCGTTACAGCGCCCAGATACACCGCCAGCATATAGCAAACACGATAGCAGGAAACCGCCCAATCCTCTCTCTTGGGAAAAAGAGTACGGACACAGGTCTCCCCATAATAATTCCATCCGAGGATCGTTGCCAAAGCAAAAAAAACCGTTGAGCCGCCGATCAATACAGCCGCCCCGCTGCCCAGGCTTTGCTCAAAAGCCCGCAGCGTCAAGGCGGCCCCATCGCGTATCCCTTCCCGATGGAAGCCGGACAGCAGCACTACAAAGCCCGTCAGGGAACAAAAGACGATGGTATCCAGAAATACTTCGAACATCCCCCAAAGCCCCTGATGCGCCGGGGAGGGCGTCTCCGCCGACGCATGGACGATAGGGGCAGAACCCAAACCCGCCTCATTGGTAAAAATCCCGCGGGTGATCCCAACCTTTACACTGCGGTTCAGGAGGAACCCGCCAACCCCTCCCGCCGCACTCGGAACCGAAAAGGCCGATTCCCAGATTTCTTGCCATACAGCGGGAAGGCCTTCCGCATTCCGCACAATAACAAATACACAGCCGGCCATATAAATCAAGGACAGCAACGGGATGAGCCATTCCGTTGTCCGGGTAATCCGCTTCAAGCCCCCGAAGATGACCACTCCCACCAGCAGGGTAATGACGGCAAAGCAGATTTTCAGCCCGGACGAAGGGATTGGGAAAACCGCTGAAAGCGCAGCCGCAGCCGTATTCGACTGTACCATATTCCCCATAAAAAAACTGGCACCCAAACAACAAACCGAAAAAAAAGCGGCCATTTTTTGGCCCAGTTTCGGCGTACGGCAAAACGCGGCAGGCAAATAACACATCGGCCCGCCTCGATACTGCCCATCCGGCATTTTTTTGCGGTAGGCAACCGCCAGCACAATTTCCGTATATTTCGTCGCCATCCCAAACAGGGCACTCATCCACATCCAGAATAAGGCCCCAGCCCCTCCTACCGAAACCGCCGCGGCGACTCCTGCAATATTCCCCGTCCCAAGCGTTCCCGAAAGCGCGGCCGTCATCGCCTGAAACGGCGTAATCCCTCCCCTTTTTGACTTGGAGCGGGAAAACAGCCTGCCCAGCGTTTCCCGAAGCATCCGGCCAAAATACCGGAACTGGACGCCGCCTGTGCAGAAGGTAAGATATACCCCGACGGCCAATACGCTCCAGACCATAATCGGCCCCGTCAAAAAGCGGTTCAGCGTTCCCAGTATCTGATCCATAGTTACCGCCCCCTGTTGTTCCTTCTTTTCAACATATGCAGGCAGCAGGGAGGTTATGCGGCGGCAGGTCAGGTATTGCGGTCCACCTGATGGAATTGCTTCAGGTTCCCGATTTTCTTACTCCGCTGGTCCAGGATTTCCAACACCCGTTCCAGGGGAAGCCCCTCCTGTTCCATTAAAACCAGGACATGGTAAAACAAATCGCAGATTTCATTGGCCAGCTCTTCCGGGTCGTGGTTTTTGGCCGCGATAATCATTTCGGCGTTTTCTTCCCCGCATTTTTTGAGGATCTTATCCAGCCCCTTTTCAAAAAGATAGCAGGTATAAGAGCCCTCCTCCGGATGGGCTTTCCGGGAAGCAATCACCTGGCTCAGCTCAGCCAGCGCATTTTCATAGGCCATTTTTATTCCTCCTTTCCTTTTATCAAAACCGGCTGGAAAAAGCAGCTGTGGTTCCCTGTATGGCAGGCCGCCCCCGTCTGCTCCACCCGGATGAGAAGGGTATCGTCGTCGCAATCCCCCATGATCGAAATCACCCGCTGAAGGTGACCGCTGGTCGCGCCCTTATTCCACAGCTCCTGCCGGGAACGGGAATAAAACCAGGTATATCCGGTTTCCAGCGTCTTGGCCATACTCTCCCGGTTCATATAGGCCAGCATCAGAACCTCACGGGTCGAGTCCTCTACAATAATCGCCGGAATCAACTCCGACTTCGCAAAATAACGTTCCAGATTCATTCGCATTCCGATCCTTTCAGCCGGCGTACCGGGATTCCTTTTTCAGCGAGATGGGTTTTCACCTGCTCCACCGTCAGCTCCTTATAGTGGAACAGGGACGCTGCCAGCGCCGCATCTGCCCCGGACTCCAGAAAAACCTTCGAAAAGTGTTTCAGCTGGCCGCAACCGCCCGAAGCGATCACCGGGATCGACACCACCTCGCAAACCGCGTTCAGCAGCTCGATATCGAAGCCCTCCTTGGTACCGTCCGCATCCATCGAGGTCAGCAGGATTTCCCCTGCTCCCCGCTCCTGAACCTCTTTCGCCCATTGAATCGCGTCCAGCCCGGTATCGATCCGTCCGCCATTGACCACCACATGGAAGCTTCTGTCCACCCGCTTGGCATCGATCGCCGCTACAACGCATTGGCTGCCAAACAGTTGAGCTGCGTCTGAGATCAGCTGCGGGTTTTTGACTGCCGAGGAATTCACCGAGATTTTATCCGCACCGGCGCGGAGCAGACGGCGGAAATCCTCAATCTCCCGAATACCGCCTCCGACGGTCAGCGGGACAAACACCTGGCGGGCTGTTTCACGCACTACATCAATCATGGTGTCCCGTTCCTCATGGGTCGCCGTAATATCCAAAAAGACAATTTCATCCGCGCCCTGGCAATAGTATTCCCGTGCGCACTCCACCGGATCGCCGACCTCTTTTAAGCCGACAAAGTTGATCCCCTTCACGACCCGGCCGTTTTTCACATCCAAACAAGGGATAATCCGTTTCGAAAGCATAGCCCTACCTCCCGTTATTCTTTCGGAGTTTTAGCCGGGCGATTTTCCGGCTTTTTGGGCCGGGAAGCCCGGACAGACTTAGCTGGAGGCGGGACCGTTTCTTCCCCTATCCGGATTGCTTCCGCTAAATCCAGCGTTTTATGATAAAGGGATTTCCCACAGATGGCCCCCTGCATCCGTAGCTTGGCCAATGCACGGATATCGTCAATATTGGAAATGCCGCCGGAAGCGATAATCCCCAGCCGGACACTATCCCGCAGCTTTTTCAGGTCGGCCAAATTCGGGCCCGTCAATGTGCCGTCCTTGGAAATGTCGGTATAAATGATCTGCCGCACGCCGATATGAGCCATTTCCTTGGCAAGGGTCAGGAAATTCACCCGTCCGGCCGCCAGCCATCCTTCAGTTTTAACCATACCGTCCTCCGCGTCAATGCCGACGACAATCCTTTCGCCGTATTCCCGCACCAATTCGGCCAGCAGCTTTGGGTTTTTCACGGCAATGGACCCCAAAATGACCCGGTCAATTCCATGCTCCAGATAATAAGCCGCTGCGTCCTGATCCCGGATGCCGCCGCCAACCTGCACCTTCAGTCCGCTTTCCGCCGCCACCGTGACGAATACCTCACGGTTCTGCATCCGGGCGGTTTTGGCGCCGTCAAGATCCACCATATGCAGGTATTCCGCCCCGGCCGCCTTAAATTCCAAAGCGGTTTTCAAGGGGTCTTCCGCCACCCTTTCCGCAGTTTCAAAGTTCCCTTTCGTCAGACGGACGCATTCGCCGCCCTGAATATCAATCGCTGGATAAATAATCATCAATACCGGCTTCCTTTCTTTTCAACATCCTGGACTAATTGGAATAACGGATAAAATTATGCAGTATCCGCAGCCCAGCCTCCCCGCTCTTTTCCGGATGGAACTGCGCGCCAAAAACATGGGCGTTCTGTACCAGGGCAGGGACTTTCACCCCATAGTCACAGCAGGCGGTGACATACTCCTCCGGCGTGTATGCCATAAAGGAATGGACAAAATATACACAGGATTTTTCTTCAATTCCCTTTAATAAAGGGGAAGGGTTTTGAAATTCCAACTCATTATATCCCATGTGAGGAATTTTATATGAGGTCTGGATCCGGTCTACTCGGCCGGGAATCAACCCCAGCCCGGCGGTTTCAGCAAATTCACTGCCGGATTCAAACAAAATCTGCATTCCCAGGCAGATCCCGAGCAGCGGCTTCCGCTTGGCCTGCTCCTGAATAACCGCCGTCAGTCCCAGCTGGTTCAGCTTCTGCATCGCGTCCGGAAAGGCTCCAACCCCTGGAAGGATCAGCCGGTCCGCCTGGGCCAGCACCTCAGGATCACTGGTAATGACCCCTTCTTCCCCTAAATGTTCCAATGCATTTTTGACAGAGAAGAGATTTCCTGCCCCATAATCAATAATCGCAAGCATAGCAACGCTCCTTCATTCAATAAATTACCACCGCGCGGGAGCCCATCTTTTCAAACGGCGGGAAAAAATAATCATAAGATCTGGAAATGATGTCTTCCTCCAGTGTATCTGTCAAAAAAATTTTATCCGGCCCGTACCCCTGAACCAAAAAGCAGTGCAGATTGCTGTAAGGCCGATAAAATTCCCCTGTTTCCGAAAAAAGCCAGCTTTTATCACTGTACTTCAGTTCCCGGTCCTTTCCATCCCGGACAGACCAGACAATAACCGGCCTCCCCTGGTCCAAATGGCTTTTGATCTCCTCCAGCCCCGCCCCGGTGATATCGTAAGCCCGTTCATCTGCCCCAACGGATTCCAGGTACCGGTTGGCCGCCCGGACAATCGGTACCTGATAGCAGTAAAACCCCTCTTTGCTTTTGGGGTTTCCCACATAAACCTCCTCCGGGTTCCCGCCATACTTCACGCCGCCCCGGATCACAAATTCCTGTTTATCCAGGAATTCATCCGACAAGGTCACTTTATCCACCGGGTAGCCCCAATAATTCAGTACCGTCGCCAGGGAAGTGATTTCACAGCCATTGGGCAGCTCCGGATTTTGGCTGAGAGGCAGGATATCCAGATAAACGGTTTCCTTCGGCCACTCTGCCAAAGCACTGGGCAGCGTTTCAGCAGAAACTTGCCTGGAATACACCAACAGCAGATTGGACGAAATCAGCAGCGCGATAAGGAGAAGCGCGTTCCACCGGAACGCGCGCACGGGTCGAGCCATTGCCTATAACACTCCCTTGGTCGAAAGCGCCTGACCGGCTTCGCTCCGGACAACCGCTTTCCTGAAAGCATGGGCAAATGCCTTGAACAGAGCCTCCACTTTGTGGTGATCGTTCCTGCCGTAAGGGACGGACAAATGGAGGGTCAGCCCAGCCTGAAAGGCCACAGCCCGAAAAAATTCCTCCACCATCTGGGTATCCATCCCCCCAACCTGATCCGCAGTAAATTCCGCCTGAAACACCAGAAAAGGCCGCCCGCTGATATCCAGGATACACTCCCCCAAGGCCTCATCCATCGGGATGCGGGACTCCCCATAACGCAGGATCCCGGATTTATCCCCCAGCGCCTGGCCTAGCGCCTGCCCGAGCACAATCCCAGTATCTTCAATCGAATGGTGGCAGTCTACCTCCAAATCTCCTTGGCATTTTATTTGCAGATCCAGCCCGCCATGGATGGCGAAGGCCGTCAGCATATGATCGAAAAAGCCGATACCAGTGGAAATTTCCGCCGCCGCAGGCCCATCCAGCCCCACCTGGACAGAAATCTCTGTTTCCTTGGTTTTCCGGCTCACTTTCCCGACACGGGTCCGTTCCATGTTCTTCATCCTTTCATTCCGGAAAGCTCCTGAAATATTTCCTCAAGCGCCTCAAACAGCCGCTCCATCTCATCCTTGCTGCCCGCGCAGATCCGAAGATAATCCCCCATATACCGGATCGCAATCGAGCGCGTTTTCAGCGCCTCAAAAATGGGTTTGGCATACCGCGTCCGGAAATACACAAAATTGGATGCCGTCTGGTATACCTCGTCAATCAGCTGATATCGGGCGTACAGGGAGAGGATGCGGCTATAGAGCTGATCCCGCGCACGGATCAGCTCTTCGGTACATTCCTCCAAAAAAGCGCGGTCGGACAATACCTCCCGGCCAATTACCTGGGTCAGGCTGTTGACGTTATAAGGGGATTTCACTGACTGAAGAGCACGGGTAAGCAATTCTCCCGCCACGGCAAAGCCCAGCCGGATCCCCGCCAGCCCAATAGCCTTGGAACAGGTTTTCAGCACCATCAGATTATCATAGCGTTCAATCTCTGACAAAACGCTTTCATCCGCAAAATCCATATAGGCTTCGTCTACCACAACCAGGCAGTTCGGCAGCGCCTGCACCAATTTTATTACCTGCTTCTTTTCCAGGCAGATGGAGGTCGGATTGCAGGGGTTCGAAAAGATCAGCCCCCGTGCGCCGGTCCGGCTGGCATATTCGATCAGCCCTTCCAGGTTGACCGTCAAATCCGGACGCTTTGGGAAAATCGAGGTCGTCACCCCGCTGACCTCCCCATAAAACCGATACATCGAGAAATCCTGTTCCAGGGTAATCAGCTCATCCCCTGGAACAAAAAAAGCGGAAGCAATCAGCGCAATCAATTCATCCGACCCATTCCCCGCGGTGCAATGCTCCGGACGGACGCCGTAATAGCCTGCAAAAGCCCGGCAAAGCTTCTCCGCCCGTGGGTCGGGATAACGGTTCAGCGGCTCCTGCACCGCTTTGGAAAACACCGCCCCCAATTTCTCCGGCGGCAAAGTAAGATAGGACTCGTTCGCGTCCAGACGGACGGCATACTCCCCCTCCAAAGGTGCATAGGGCTTCAATTCCCGGATTTTCTGATTTAATTCATAAGACATATAAAATCCTCCTGAATTCCGTCAAAAACGTACCCGGACCGAATTGGCGTGCGCCGTCAGCCCTTCTTTCTCCGCCAGGCAGACAATATCCTTTTCCGCTTCAGCCAGCGCTTCTTTGGTATAATAAATGTAGCTCAGCTTTTTCACAAACGCATCTACCGAAAGAGGGGAGAAGAACCGCGCCGTACCGCTGGTCGGCAGGACATGGTTCGGGCCGGCATAATAATCCCCCAGAGGTTCCGGAGAGTAAGCGCCCATGAAGATCGAGCCGGCATTATCCAGCTGGCCCAGATACTGCATCGGGTTTTCCACCATGATCTCCAGATGCTCCGGCGCAAGCTCATTTGCCAGCTGGATTGCACCCGGCATCTGGTCGCACAGGAAGATCGCGCCGTAATCTTTCAGAGATGTCCGGATCATTTCCTCCCGGGAAAGGGAGGCGACCTGTTTTTCCAGCTCGGCTTTGGTTTCTTCTGCCAAACGCTCCGAAGTCGTCACCAGAATCGCCGAAGCCAGATTGTCATGTTCTGCCTGGCTCATCAAATCAGCCGCCACAAAAGCCGGATCCGCGGTATCGTCAGCTACGATCAGAATCTCGCTCGGACCAGCGATCATATCGATATCCACTTCGCCGAAGAGCAGCTTTTTCGCGGTGGCTACATAGATATTCCCGGGGCCTACAATCTTGTCCACCTTCGGGACGGTTTCCGTACCATAGGCCAGCGCAGCGACCGCCTGCGCCCCGCCCAGCAGGAACACCCGGTCTACCCCGCAGACCGCCGCCGCAGTTAAAATATCTGGGTTTGCCCGGCCGTCTTTCATCGGAGGAGTGACCATGATGATCTCCTCGACGCCGGCGATCCTCGCCGGGATGGCGTTCATCAGTACGGAAGAGGGATAGGCCGCCGTCCCGCCCGGGACATAGATGCCAACCCGTTTAAGCCCCCGGATCCGCTGGCCCATCAACACGCCGTTCGGCTTCGCGTCGATATAGCTTTGCTGTTTCTGGCGCTGATGGAAATCCGAAATATTTTCAACTGCGCTCAGGAGAGCGTTGATAAAATCCTCCTCCGCACTGGAAAGCGCCTCGTTGATTTCGTCCCGCGGCACTTCAAATGCTGCCGGGCAGCCCCCGTCAAACCGGAGCGTATATTCCCGTACGGCCTCGTCCCCTCTCAAGCGGACATCCTTCAGGATTTCCGCAACCCGCCCGGTAACTTCCTCATTCACTGAACCCGCGCGAGCCTTCAGCCGCTGAAGGAACTCGACTTCATCCTGTCCATTTACTCGAATTGTTTCAACCATTTCCCTTACTCTCCTTTATTCTCCAGGTCCAAAGCCTGTTCCATCCGGTGCAGCAGGCTTTCAATTTCCGCCTTCCGCAGCTTCATGCTGACCGTATTGACAATCACCCGGGCAGAAATCGGGGCGACATCTTCAATGACCTCCAACCCATTTTCCCGAAGGGTGGTGCCGGTTTCCACGATATCGACAATCCCATCCGCTAAGCCCAGCAACGGCGCCAGCTCTACGCTTCCCTCGATTCGAACAACGCGGATGTCCATTCCCTTCCCTTTAAAAAAAACACGGGACACATTCGGATATTTGGTTGCAATCGTTTTTTCCCCGTAGCCGGCATAAAAATCGACACCCTTTTTCCCGGCCAAAGCGAACCGGCATCTCCCGAAGCCCAAATCCATGACCTCAAAAAAGCTGCCTCCATATTCCATAATGGTATCCTTTCCAACGACACCCAGATCACAGACCCCGTTTTCGATATAAGTAATGACATCCGCCGCTTTCGCCAAAACGACCTCCAGCCCGGCATTGGGGATGGACAAAATCAGCTTCCTTCCCTTTTGAAGCAGTTCGGTGCAATCCAGCCCCATCTGCTCGAAAAGCCAGGTCGTATCTTTTTCCAGCCTGCCCTTTGTCAGGGCGATCCGAATCGGTTTCATTGCACTTTTCCTCCTGATGAGAACAATTCCGGCTTCTCCAGCCTGGAAATCCCCCGCTTTTCCGCATATTCCCGGCTTTCCTCCCAGGTGGAGAACAGGGATAACTCCGCCTTGATCCCCTGCGAGGTCAATTCGTTCAAATAATGGATGGCTTCCATTTCCCGGCCTGGCTCCGCGAAAATCAACCGCTCTGCCGGAGAGATCCGCACCTCCTGCTCCCGCATCAGCGTCCGGGCCGCCGCATCAATATGGACGGCAAACCCGATCGCCGGGGCTTCTTCCCCAAAGGAAGCCAGCAGGCGGTCATACCGCCCTCCGGAAAGGATCGGTTCCCCATAACCCTCCAGGTAACCTTTAAACACGACGCCGGTATAATAGTCGGTACGGTTGACAATCCCAAGATCGACGCTGACCCGGTCGCCCAGGCCAAGCTTTTGAAGGTTTTCATAAAGCTGCTGGAGATAGGACAAAATCGGGGCGGCCTCACTGTTTTCAATCAGTGCGGAGGCCTGCCGGAACACTTCCTTCCCGCCAAACAGCCGGGGCAGCTGTTTCAGAATCAACGCTTCTTTCCGTCCGGAGAACCGGTCCAGGATGTCCCCTACAGCCGGATAGTTTTTGACTTCGATCAGCAGACGGAGCTCCTCCCGAGCCGCCGCATCCAAACAAAGGGAATCTGCCAGAATATTAAAAAATCCAATATGCCCGATTTCGAGCCGGAAACTTGGACTTCCCAATTCCTCCAACGATTTCAAGGCCAGCGAAAGGATCTCCAAATCGGCCAGCTTAGACTGTACCCCGATCAATTCCACCCCTGCCTGTTTAACCTCGTCGCTCCGGCCGCGCAGGGCCGGATTGGAGGAATATACCGCCTGATTATAATACAGACGCAAAGGCAGCGGTTCGCCCTTTAACCGGGTTGCACAGAGCCTTGCGATCGGCAGGGTGGAGTCCGGACGGATCACCAGAAGCCGCCCCTTAGGGTCGGTCAATTTGAACATATATTCAGTTGGGATGGAATGCCCCTCAACGGAAAACACATCCAGAAATTCCAATCCCGGCGTAACGACCTCAGCAAACCCGCGCTTTTCGAATAATCCGCAAAGACGCTGTGCGATACGGCGGCAAACGGACGCTTCTTCAAACAAGTCATCCTTGGTGCCCTCCGGCGTAATAAGCTGATTTTTGAGCATGGAATCCTCCTCTGTCACTTTAGCTTGCTAACATGATAACACAATAAATCGATACTGTCAATTCTTTTCGGCAGGAAGCTTACGCCCGTCTCATAAAAAACAGTGTCCTGAAATGTTCAACAGAGCCGCGATTCCAATGCGAGGCTCATGCCGCCCTGCGCCGGGCACCCCCTTTTCTTTGAGCGATCAAAGAAAAGGGGGGAAAAGAAAACTTGGGTCCCCTTGGAAACCCCCGCATGGAGGACAGAAGGGAAGCACTCCTGAAGCCGGGCCGCCCCGGTTAGAGCCGGAGGAACGTCCCGACCGCTTGAAAGTCTGCGCCTGAAAGCCGGATTCTCCTAAAAGAAAGACAACTGGCTGGTTTTCGGCAGATCGCCGAACGCCCCCGCTTCGTCTAAAGTTTCAATGACGGATTTCGACACCCCGGAACGGGTCTGCACCTCATCCACGGAAATATAACGGCCTTTGGCAGAAGCTTCCTGGAGACTCCGGGCCGCCGCTTCTCCAACCCCTTTCAGCGCCGTGAAAGGCAGACGGATTTTTCCATCCTCAATGGTGTACGCCAGCGCGTCCGATCGGTATAAGTCCACCGGAAGGAATTGATAGCCCCGGCAAAGCATCTCATTGATAACCTGCAGCGTGGTATAGGTATCCTCTTCCTTTACAGTCCGTTCGTTTCCTTTGGAACGCAGCCCTTCCATCCGCATACGGAGCACATCCAGCCCTCGGACAGCACTGTCCGCATCAAAATCACCGCCCCGCACCGTAAAGAACGCGGCATAAAACGCCAGCGGATAATAAATTTTAAACCATCCCAGCCGGCAGGCCGCGATGACATAGGCGGCCGCATGGGCTTTTGGGAACATATATTCAATTTTCATGCAGGAATCCACATACCATTGCGGGACATCATGTTCCTTCATTGCATTGAAATGTTCTTCGTTCAGCAGCTTGGACGCATTGCCTTTCCGGGTGATTTCCATGATTTTGAAAGCCATCTTAGGCTCCAAGCCTTTATGCATCAGGTAGGTCATAATGCTGTCACGTGTACCGATAACTTCGGAAATACTGCAGGTCCCATTTTTAATCAGGTCCTGTGCATTCCCAAGCCACACCCCGGTACCATGGGAAAGCCCCGAAATCTGAAGCAAGTCGGAAAACTTGGTCGGATGGGCGTCGATCAGCATCTGGCGAACAAAATTCGTCCCCATCTCCGGAAGTGCCAGTGTCCCGGTTTCACTGTAAATCTGCTCCGGCTCCACCCCTAACGCCTCGGTAGAAGTATACAGGCTGATCACCTTTTCATCAAAGGCCGGAACATCGGTAATGGAAACCCCGGTAAGATCCTCCAAATGCTTATACAAGGTCGGGACATCGTGCCCCAGCTCGTCCAGCTTCAGGATTGTATCATGAAGGGAGTGGAAGTCGAAATGGGTGGTAATCACCCCGGATTCCTTCGAATCCGCCGGATGCTGCACCGGGGTAAAGTCATATACCTCGTACTGAGAGGGAACGACGACCATCCCGCCCGGATGCTGCCCGGTTGTCCGCTTTACGCCGGCACAGCCCAGCGCCAAACGGTTTTCTTCGGCTTTATGTACCGTCATCCCTTTTTCTTCCAGATATTTCATGGCAAAACCGTACGCCGTTTTATCCGCAACGGTGGACACCGTACCCGCCTTAAATACGTGATCCTTGCCGAACAGCTCCTCGGTATAGCGGTGCGCCCGGGATTGATATTCCCCCGAAAAATTCAAATCGATATCCGGCGCTTTATCCCCGTCAAACCCCAAAAAGGTTTCAAAAGGAATGTCGTGCCCGTCCCGGTTCATCAAAGTCCCGCATTCCGGGCAGTCCTTGGCAGGAAGATCATAGCCTGAGCCGACCGAACCGTCCGTGATAAATTCGCTGTAAGTACAATGAGGGCATACATAATGCGGCGGCAGCGGGTTTACCTCTGAAATCCCGGCCATTGTCGCCACAAAGGAAGAGCCCACTGATCCCCGTGAGCCAACGTGATAGCCGTTCTCTTCGGAATTGGCGACCAGTTTCTGAGCGATCATGTAGAGCACCGCAAACCCATGCTTGATGATGGATTCCAGCTCGCGTTCCAGCCGGGCCGAAACCAGCTCCGGCGGGTTTTCCCCATAAATTTCCCGGGCTTTGCCCCAGGTAATCCGCCGGAGATCCTCATCCGAACCTGGGATTTCCGGGGTAAACGTCCCCAGCGGGATCGGGCGGATATCCCCATCGATCAAATCGGCAACCTTATTGGGGTTGGTGATGACAATTTCCCGGGCTTTTTCCTCGCCAAGATAGGAAAACTCCTCCAGCATTTCCTCAGTCGTGCGGAAATACAAAGGCGGCTGTTCTTCAAAATCCCGGAATTTCATGCCCGCCAGCAGGATTTTCCGAAAAATCCCATCCGATTTGTTCAGGAAATGCACATCACAGGTAGCCACCACAGGAATCCCCAGCTTTTCGCCCAGGTTGACAACCGTTCGGTTGAAATCCCGAAGCTGTTCCTCGCTTTCAACAGTCCCCGTGCGAACCATAAAGCTGTTGTTCTCCACCGGCTGGATCTCCAGATAATCATAAAACCGGGCCAGGTCACAAAGCTCCCCCCAGGGCTTCCCGCTGACAATCGCCCGGTAAAGCTCCCCGGCCTCACAGGCACTTCCCAGCAAAAGCCCTTCCCGATGCTGCATCAGCACGCTTTTCGGGATGCGCGGGCGTTTGAAATAATAGTCCAGATGGGCATGGGACACCAGCTTGTACAGGTTTTTCAGGCCTGTTTTATTTTGAACCAAGATAATCTGATGATAGGTGGGCGCTTTTTTCACATCAACACCCGCACAAGCGGTATTGATCTGCTGGAAATTTTCGATCCCATATTCGGTTTTTAACTGATCCCGCAGCTTTAAGAAGATCCTGGCCAGCATCCGCGCGTCGTCCGAAGCCCGGTGGTGGTTAAAATCCCCCAAGCCCAGATGCCCCGCTACCAGATTCAGCTTATGCTTTTTCAGCTCCGGCAGCAGCTTCCGGCAAAGCGGGACAGTGTCCAATGAGGTGTACTGAATATTGATCTTGGCCCGGCTCAGCGCCGCGTTCAAAAAGGCCATATCAAAGGGCGCATTATGGGCAATCAGGATTTTTCCATTACAAAATTCCGCAAATAAGCGGACCGCTTCCTCTTCCGCGGGCGCACCTTTGACCATCTCGTTCGTGATACCGGTTAGCTCCGTAATTTTGGCAGGGATCGGTTTCCCCGGATTCACAAAGGTGTTAAATTCCTCTACAATCTCGCCGCCCCGGATCCGTACCGCGCCGATTTCCGTCATCCGCTCAATCCCAGCCGAAAGCCCTGTGGTTTCCGTATCGAAGACGATACATTCACCGTCCAGCGGCTCGTCCTGATCGCCGGTCACAATCTCCATCCGGTCGTTGACGAAGTAGGCTTCTACCCCGTAAATCACTTTGAAGTCCCCGCCGTTTTTCCGGATTTTTTCCACTGCGTTCATCGCCGCAGGATAAGCCTGCAGTACCCCATGGTCGGTAATCGCTACCGCCTTATGCCCCCACCGAAAAGCGGTATTCACCGCGTCTTCCACCCGGGTCGTTGCATCCATGGCGGACATGATGGTGTGCAGATGAAGCTCTACCCGTTTTTCCGGCGCTTGATCCATAGTTGGGACTTTTTTATACACCATGATGTCATAGGGACGGATGGTAACCTCACGGTCATATTTATCATAGTTTGCCTCGCCCCGGGCAACCAGAACCGAGCCTTTCTGGACGGCATCATAAGAGGATTCTTTTTTCGCGTCGTCAATAATTTTCAGGGTGTTGGAGCCGGTATAATCTGTAAAATCAATCGAAAGGATCAATTTGGAATTGTCCCGACTGTAACGGACATCCTTCGCAAAAACCTCCCCGCAAACTACCACTTTCCCGCTCTCCCCGCTGACTTCGGCCAGTGTAATGGGTTTTTCCGCAATAGACTTCCCGATCACCACTTCCCCCTCGCCACACTCAAACGGCAGGCGGGAAAGATCCAGGCGGGAAGACGCTTTTTTGGAAGCCGCAGCTCTCCTTTTTTTGCCCGACGGCTTGGACTCCCCAGAAGGAGGGCTTTCCGGTTCAGCCGGAAGATCCCCAGGCAAAGACAGTTCCCGTTCCGGAGGAGGCTCGCCGAAATCCTCCGTATAAACAGGCGCAGGGGCAAACGCCTCCTCTTGAATCTCACGCACCCCCGCAAAACGGATCTGAGGGGTAAAGGAAAATTCCTTTGCAATGTAATCGGATAATTCCCGGTCCACCCCGCATTTTTCCAGCAGTTCCGCCCCACCATGCTTCAGCTCCACGATCAGCAGACGGTCCTCCAAGGTGCAAGCCGCCCCATCAAAATAGCCGTTGATCATCGCCACACGACGTTTCAGCACCGCCGAAATTTCCGAAAGATAGCCGCATTCAAACTGAGTCGGTAGGTATTTGGTATCGATTGTCACTTTTTTCAGCTTCAATGCTTTCGCTAAAAGCGGTTCCAGCTCAGCAAGATCCTTTTTCGGCAATAATTCCGCTGGCTTGATCGTAATAACCAGTTCCTTGCTTTCATGAAAAGCGTCCAGGAACAAGATCTCCGCAGCCGCAATCTTTTCCGGAACCTCATTTTTCACATATTCGCCAAAAATAGCAGAGAATGAATTATTCAACTCTTCTTCCCTTTCTTTTTCAATATCGTTCAATTTCTTTCAAAAGCTCAGGCAAAATCTCCGATTCCGGCACCTGCCGGAGCATTTCCCCTTTCCGGAAAAGCACGCCGCAGCCTTTCCCGCCGGCTACGCCCAGGTCTGCCTCCCGGGCTTCTCCCGGCCCGTTCACGATACACCCCATCACTGCGACCCTGATTTCTTTGCCGCAGCCCTCCAAAGCCTGTTCGACCTTTTCCGTCAAACCGATCAGATCAATTTGGGTACGGCCGCAGGTAGGGCAGGAAATAATCTCAACCCCCCGCTTCCGCACACCTGCCGCCTTCAGGATATCATAGCCCGCGCGCACCTCCTCCACCGGGTCTGCCGTCAGGGTAACACGGATCGTATCCCCAATCCCGTCCAGAAGCAGGCTTCCGATGCCGATGGCATTTTTCAGCATCCCCATCCGCACGGTTCCCGCCTCCGTCACGCCGATATGGAACGGATAGGGACACTGTTCCGCCAATAAGCGGTAAGCCTCCACCATCGTTTTTACGTTGGAGGATTTCATGGAAACCACAATTTCATCAAAATCAAATTTTTCCAGCAGACGGATATGGTACAGCGCGCTTTCCGCCAGTGCCTCCGGAGTTGGGGAATGATATTTTTCCAGGATATGCTTTTCCAGAGAACCGCCGTTTACGCCGATCCGGATCGGGACGCGCGCCACACGGCAGGCATCCGCCACCCGCTTCACCTTTTCATCCGAGCCGATGTTTCCCGGGTTGATCCGGATTTTGTCAATCCCTCGTTCAATGGCGCCCAAAGCCAGCCGATAATCAAAATGGATATCGGCAACCAGCGGCATACGGACGGCGGATTTCAATGCCGGGATCAGCGCCAGCGCCGGCTCATCCGGGACAGCGACGCGCAGGATTTCACACCCCGCCGCCTCCAGGGCCTTTGCCTGCCAAACATTTGCTTCCACATCTGCCGCCGGCACGGAAAGCATCGACTGCACCGTTACTTTTCCATTTCCCAGAAAATACGGACCTACTTTTACCTGCTTGATCTCCCGCTTCTTCCCCATGATTCGATTCAACCTTTCTCTCTTTGGGTTTAATCTTTTTTATTGATTCAGCTTCTAAAACAATTGAAAAATATCCTTTGCCGTTACCAGGATCATCAAAGCAAACAGCAAAATCAACCCTGCCGCATTGACGTACCCTTCCCATTTCGGGTTCAGCGGCTTCCGACGGACAGCCTCAATCAGCAGAAAAATAATACGGCCTCCGTCCAGCGCCGGGAAGGGCAGCAGGTTGAACATCCCTATACTGATTGTAATAAAAGCGGCTAAATTTAACACATTCTTCATTCCCACCTTCGCCGCTTCGCCAACTACCTGGCCTACGCCGACTGGGCCGGACAATTCATTGAACCCAATTTTCCCTGTAATCAAATCCCCTACCGAACTCCAGGAGCTCCGGGCCAGGGACAGGGTTTTGCGCCCGGCCTGGGAAAGCGCATTCCCGACCGAGGCTTCAACAGCCGCAACCTTGAAATCCAAATAGATCGAACGTTTTTCCCCCTCGCCGTCTATTTTGAAGCGGACAGCAGGAAGCGTTACCCGTTCGCTTTCCCGGATCACTTCCATCTGAATGATACCGTCCTCATCCCGGACGATTTCATAGACAATATCCTGGTCGGACCAGATAGAAACCCCATTCATTTTGACAATCCGGTCCCCGACCTGAAGCCCGCTTTCCGAGGAAGAAGCGTCTTCCTTAAAAGCCGCTACCGTTGTCGAGCTGTAATATTCCGCCCCAGCCAGTACTGAAAGCAGGATTGCAAACCCCAGCACCAAATTCATCAATGCGCCCGCCGCACAGATCAGCAGCCGCTTAGGGACCGACTTTTTGCGGAAGGAGTTCTCATCCTCCGAGTCCTCTTCCTCCCCTTCAAAGGCACAGTATCCCCCGATCGGGAAAGCGCGAAGGGAATAAAGGGTACGTTTCCCCTGACGCTTCCAAATAGCCGGGCCCATCCCAATCGCAAACTCGTTTACGGTGACGCCGGTGCAGCGCGCAGCCAGGAAATGCCCCAGCTCATGAATAAAAATGATGATACCGAAAATCAGCACTGTATAAATAATACTCAACGTTTCTGCTCCTTCTCTGCAACCTTGGCGCGGACATATTCCCGCGCGAGGGAATCCGCCAAATGGATATCGGTTTCATCAAAATCTTCATGCTCATATTTCAAGCTAAGCGAGCCGTACACCAGCTCCCCGATATCCAAAAAGCCAATCCGGTCCTGCAAAAAGTATTCTACCGCCTGTTCGTTCGCCCCGTTTACAATCGCCGGATACAAGCCCCCTTTCCGCATGGCCTCTTTGCAGGCTTTCAGACAAATAAAGGTATCTTCATCCGGCTTTTCAAACGTAAAGCTGCCAACCTGGGTCAAAGACAGGCGATCGGTCGGACATCTCAGCCGCTCTGGATAGGTCAGCGCATATTGGATCGGCAGCTTCATGTCGGGAACCCCCAGCTGGGCCAATACCGCGTAATCGTCAAATTCCACTAAAGAATGCACGATACTCTGCCGGTGTACGACGATCTCAATTTCCTCCGGCGATTTGTCAAAGAGCCAGCAGGCTTCGATCAGCTCCAGCCCCTTATTCATTAAAGTAGCCGAATCCACCGTGATCTTAGCCCCCATCGTCCAGTTGGGATGCTTCAACGCATCAGCCTTGGTAACCCCTCCCAGCTCTGCCCTCGTCCGCCCGAAGAAAGGCCCTCCCGAAGCGGTTAGAATGATCTTTTTCACTTGGGATTCCCGGCTTCCCTGCATCGACTGGAAGATTGCGGAATGCTCGCTGTCCACCGGGTAGATCTTTACGCCCCGGCGCCTGGCTTCCTCAATGACCAGCTTTCCCCCGGTTACCAGGGTTTCCTTATTTGCCAGCGCAATATCCTTTCCCGCACGGATCGCTGCCAGGGTAGGCCGGAGTCCGATCATCCCGACCACCGCATTGAGCAAAATGTCCGCTTCCTCCTGCCCGGCCAGGCGGCAAAGCCCTTCCATACCGGTCAAAACCTCTATATTCCTATGCGCCAGGCGCCGCCGGCATTCCTCCTCCAGGGAAGCGTCGTAGATACAAACCGCCTTAGGGGAAAACTCTGCCGCCTGCTCCGCTAATAATTCTACATTATGGTAAGCCGCCAGCCCGGTTACCTCGAAGCCCTGTGCGCGGCATACCTCCAGCGTCTGAGTCCCGATTGAGCCGGTCGAGCCCAAAACTACAATCCGTTTCATTCCCATTGTATTCCTTCCCCCAGGCTTAAAATATGGAAACGCCCCCGGCTTCACTGGGACACAGCCGGGGGCATCCTTGTTTCATTTTAATTTCTGCTCCCCATCCGACAGCAAATCAATCCTCTTTCTCTATGCCGCCGGCAGATAAAGCAGGATCAGATAAAAAAGCGGCGCAATGAAAAAAACGGAATCAAACCGGTCCAAAATGCCGCCATGTCCCGGCATAATCGTGCCGAAATCCTTCAGCCCATTCTGCCGTTTAATCACAGAGGCAAACAAGTCCCCTCCTACCCCTGCCAAGGAAAGCAGCGGGGTGATAACCAACAGCGGCACCCGCTCCAGCCAGCCTTCCGCCGTCATCCGGCCGATCAGGAACAGATACCCCCAGGTGATCAGCACGACCAGCACCAACGCAGAAATAATCCCGCCGATCAGGCCCTCTACCGTTTTATTAGGGCTGATTTTAGGGGCAAGCTTCCGTTTCCCAAAAAAGCGCCCGGCAAAATAAGCGCCGGAATCCGCACCCCAGGCGCTGGCAAAGATCACCAGCGTGTAGAACAGCCCCTGCATCCACCCAAAGCTGTCCCGGATATGGATCAGCGCATAAAAGGAGAAGGGGACGATAGCTGCGATGAAATAGGCCGTCGCCACTGTCTGAAAATCCAACCTGTCGTGCTGTTTCAGCATCAAAAGAAAGCCAAGAAAAACAGAAGCGGCGTATAAAGTCACGCTCAGGCTGAAATAATCCTTCGGGGTCTGGGTCAAAGGAGTAAAGAACGGAATTGCTGCTGTCAGCAAAGTCAAAACTGTCAAAGGGATATTCCTTGTTACCTTCATTGCCAAAAGCAATTCATGCACAGCAATCAGCGTGATTATGCAGACCGCCCCATCATAAACCGGCGTTTCATAACAAAACAGCACCACTGCCAAAAGCGCCAGGCCAATCACCGCAGTGATAATCCTCTGCTTCATTGTCGTTTATCCTTTAGTATTTTCTTTAGCAAACCACCGAAAATACCCTTTCTTTTGGAATGATATAGTCGGCACACTTGAAAACCGGCGCCCGATTTTCAAGTCAGGCTTTGCCTGCCCACGCATAAAATGCGCTGTGCGCCGTCTATGAAGCCCTACCGCACGGCCGCTTCGCTGCCCGCTGCGGCATTATGCCGCAGTGTTGAAAAGAAGCCACTGCTTCTTTTCAAGTGCGTTGACTATAAAAAACAGTCATACACCGCCAAAACGCCGGTTGCGCGAAGCATATTCCTCCAGCACCCGGTCCATGCAGGCTTCATCGAAGTCCGGCCAAAGCGTATCTAAAAAAATATATTCCGCATAGGCAGCCTGCCAAAGCAAAAAATTGGAAAGACGCTGCTCCCCGCTTGGACGGATAATCAAATCGACATCTGGTTCCCCGGCGGTATACAGCTGCTCGGAAAAGTCCTCCGCCGTGATCGTCTCCGGCAAACGCTTTCCAACTGCTGCTTCCGCCGCCAAACGGCGGGCCGCACAGAGGATTTCATCCCGGCCGCCGTAATTGATAGCAATATTTAACGTCAACCCCGTATGCGAGGCGCTGACTTCTTCACACTCGGCAATTTTTCGCTGGATATCCGAGTCAAAAACGCTGATATCCCCCACAAAACGGGTGCGGATATTTTCATCCCGGTAATTTGACGCATCGGCTAAAAAGTCACGGAGAAGCCGGATAATCCCATCTACTTCCTCCTGTGGACGGGACCAGTTTTCGGTCGAAAAAGCATACACCGTCAGGTAAGGGACGCCGATCTGATTGCAGTAACGCACAATCTTTTTAAACGTCTTTGCGCCCGCCTTATGGCCCGCTTTACGGGGAAGCCCCCGCTTTTTGGCCCAGCGGCCGTTGCCGTCCATAATCAGGCCGATATGCCTGGGAAGTAAATGTTGTTCCGGCATTGATCTTCCTCCGAATACCTTGTTAAATTTCCATGATTTCCTTTTCTTTTTCTTTGGCGCATTCATCTACTTTTTTAATGAATTTGTCCGTCAGCTTCTGGATTTCTGCTTCCCCATCCTTCTGCTGATCCTCGGTAATCAGACTGTCTTTTTTCAATGCCTTCAGCCGGTCGTTCGCGTGGCGGCGCTGATTGCGGACGGCAACCTTACATTCTTCCGCATGTTTAGATACCTCTTTGACCAGCTCGCGGCGGCGCTCCTCTGTCAGCGGCGGGAAGGAAAGCCGCAGGACCTTGCCGTCGCTGGCGGGGTTCAGCCCCAGATCCGATGCTTGGATCGCTTTTTGGATATTCGACAGCTGGGACATATCCCACGGCTGGATCACCATCATCCGTGCTTCCGGCACACTGATAGCCGCCATCTGGTCAATCTTGGTTGCAACGCCGTAATAGTCCACGGTAATTTTATCCAATACCGCTGCGTTCGCACGGCCTGCCCGGATGGTTTTGAAATCATTCTCCAAAGCCTGAATTGATTTTTCCATCCTTGTTTTGGTGAGTTCCAGTCTTTCCTGAATAGCGTCCATGATAAAAATCCTCCATCATCTGTTTTTCTTTTTATATCCGGTTCAGGCAAGCACCATCGTGCCGACCTGTTCCCCTTTTACAGCATCCAAAATATTTTCAGGACGCTGAATATTAAAGACCAAAAGCGGGATCCTGTTGTCCTTGCACATGGAGGCCGCCGTGGAATCCACCACGCCCAGCCCCCGTGAAAGCACCTCGCTGAAGGTCAGCGTGTCATATTTCACGGCGTCCGGGAACTTGTGCGGATCCTTGTCATAGACCCCATCCACCATGGTGGCTTTAAAAATGACTTCCGCTTCAATTTCCGCCGCGCGGAGCGAAGCCGTTGTATCCGTCGAAAAGAACGGGCTTCCCGTGCCGCATCCGAAAATAACCACGCGGCCTTTTTCCAAATGGCGGACCGCTTTATTGCGGATATACGGCTCCGCGATCTGCTGCATGATGATTGCGGTCTGGACGCGCACGGTGCAGCCCAGCTCCTCCAGCACATCCGCTACTGCCAGCGCATTCATCGTGGTGCCCAGCATCCCGATGTGGTCTGCGCGGGTACGGTCCATCGAGCCGCTGGAACGACCTCTCCAGAAATTTCCGCCTCCGACGACGATACCGATTTCCACACCCAAATCCGCACAATCCTTAACGCTCCGGCAAACGCTGCGGATCACCTCATAATCCAAGCCGAAGCCTTTTTCGCCGGCAAGCGCCTCGCCGGACAGCTTGAGAAGAATCCGTTTGTATTTTACCGCCATTATTTCCACTTCCTGTTCCGGCCGGACGGAACCGGCCTGCATATTTTCCCTTTTTTGGCACGCCGCGTTCCGTTCAAAACGGCGCCAGGCAGATTGCCCGAATCTATTCTATTTATTACATATTTTACATGAATCCCGGATTTTTGTAAAGGCTTCTGACGTATTTTTTCTATTTTGCAGGCTGGAATTCCAATTTGACTAGGCTCCCGCCTGATATTTGCCCAGCTTTTTCACACAATAGGGTGAGCGCAGGCCCTACACAAAACTTTCCCCTAAAACTGCCGGAAAATGCTTTACAAAAAAAGAGGTCTATGCTATACTTTCAAAAGTGCCCTGCCATGGCTTGGGGATTATGCCTTTTTTAAGGAATTTTACCCACCCTTTCCTATGACAGCGGCGAATAATTAAAGAGGTGAAAAAATGTTAAGAAAAGAACAGAAAGACAACATCATCGAAAACAACCGCCTGCATGAAAAGGACACCGGCTCGCCCGAGGTGCAGATCGCAATCCTGACCTCCCGGATCAACGATCTTACCGAGCATCTGAAAGTTCATGCTAAAGACCACCATTCCCGCCGCGGCTTGCTGAAAATGGTCGGCCATCGCCGGAACCTGTTGAACTATCTGAAGAAAGTGGATATCGAAAGATACCGTGCAGTGATTGCGAAGCTGGGTATCCGTAAGTAGTTGTGTTTCTTTTTGGGGCAGGCAGCGCAAAATGCTGCCTGCCTTCAAGATATTTTTCGACAAAAACACTCGACCGCCAGGAGTTAGCATAGAATCGTACGCCGCCCCGGCGCAGGATTTTGTGCTAAACCGGCTGCCGAGTATCATTCAAAATTTTAAGGAGGCAGTTGTTATGTTTGAAAATCACAAAATCTTTGAAACCACTTTTGCCGGCCGCCCTCTCAAGGTGGAAACCGGAAAAACCTGTATGCTCTCCAACGGTTCCTGCTGGGTGCAGTATGGCGAAACCGTCGTCATGGCAAACGTTACCATGTCCCAGAAACCGCGTGACGGGATCGATTTTTTCCCGTTATCCGTCGATTATGAGGAAAAGCTCTATGCTGTCGGCAAAATCCCCGGCTCCTTTCTCAAACGGGAAGGCCGCCCCTCCGAAAACGCAATCCTGACTTCCCGGATGATTGACCGGCCGATGCGCCCTCTTTTCCCGGAAGGCCTCCGCAACGATGTTTCCATTGTCACAACCGTCCTCGCAACGGATATTGACAATTCCCCGGAAATCACCGCAATGCTCGCCGCTTCGATCGCCGTTACCATCTCCGACGTCCCCTTCAACGGTCCAATCGCCGGCGTCAGCGTCGGCCTGGTCGATGGGAAGCTGGTCATCAACCCCAACACCGAACAGCGCGAAAAATCGGATCTGGATCTCACGGTCGCCGCTTCTGCGGAAAAAATCGTCATGATTGAAGCCGGTGCAAACGAAGTGGACAACGATACCATGCTGGAAGCTATCCGCACCGCGCACACTGAAATCCAAAAAATGGTGGCGTTCATTTCCGATATTCAAAAAGAGATCGGCAAGGAAAAAGCCGTTTTCGAAAAGGTGGGTGTGAATCCGGAATTTTTCGCTGCGGTTGAGGAACTCTCCGCAGAAAAAATCAAATATGCGCTGGATACCGACGATAAAAACGTCCGTGAAGCGCGCATGAAACCGATCCTGGATGAAATCGAAGAAAAATTAGGGGAAAAATTTGCGGACTACCTGCCTACCTTGGGCGAGGTCGTTTACAAGCTTCAGAAAAAAATCGTGCGGGCATGGCTGTTTGAAGGCAAACGGGTCGATGGCCGCGGCATGAATGAAATCCGTCCTTTGGCGGCGGAAGCCGGCATCCTTCCCCGTGTGCATGGTTCAGGACTGTTTACCCGCGGTCAGACCCAGGTTCTGACCGTTGCGACCCTGGGTCCGATCCGGGACGCTCAATTGCTGGACAGCATTGACGAAACCACCGAAAAGCGCTATATGCACCAGTATAATTTCCCTTCCTACTCCGTTGG
Organism: uncultured Clostridia bacterium; assembly: GCA_947649285.1. Lineage (GTDB taxonomy): Bacteria > Bacillota > Clostridia > Oscillospirales > Ruminococcaceae > Paludihabitans. Next base: position 3,693 of record CANSRB010000011.1, on the reverse strand, counting down.
GGAAACCAGACCCTCCCGCGGGCCCGGACGGCGTGAAATCGGCCATGGTGCGCTCGCAGAGCGTTCCCTGGTCCCCGTCCTCCCCACCATTGAAGAATTCCCCTACGCAATCCGGGTGGTTTCGGAGATCCTCTCCTCCAACGGCTCAACCTCCCAGGGCTCGATTTGCGCTTCTACCCTGGCGCTGATGGATGCCGGTGTCCCCATCCGCACCCCTGTTGCCGGTATCTCCTGCGGCCTGATTACCAAGGAAGACGGTTCCTTCCAGACGATGGTCGACATCCAGGGCCTGGAGGATTTCTACGGGGATATGGACTTCAAGGTAGGCGGCACCCATAAAGGGATTACCTCCATCCAGGTCGACATCAAAGTTGACGGTCTGACCATGGATATTATCGCGGAAGCTTTTGAAAAAACCCGTACGGCACGGCTTTATATCCTGGATGAAATCATGGCGAAAGCGATCGATAAACCGCGTGCAGAGGTTTCCCAGTATGCGCCGAAGGTCCTGCAGACTCAGATCAAACCGGATAAAATCCGCGAGGTTATCGGCAGCGGTGGAAAGGTTATCCAGAAAATCTGCGCGGACTGCGACGTTAAAATTGATATTGACGACGACGGCAGTTGCGTCATTATGGGCGTGGATCTCCAGAATGCCAAACGCGCGCTGGCGATTGTAGAGTCTATTGCCAACGACCCGGAAATCGGCGCGATTTACAAGGGCGTTGTCACCCGGCTGATGGCATTCGGCGCGTTCGTTGAAATCGCGCCCGGGAAAGAGGGATTGGTTCACATTTCCAAGCTGGCGGAACGCCGTGTAGAAAAGGTCGAAGATGTGGTTTCCCCTGGCGACACCGTATTCGTCAAGGTTACTGAAATCGACTCGCAGGGCCGGATCAACCTCTCCCGCAAGGACGCGATGGCCGATATCGCCGCAAAAGGTGCGAAGGCTTAGTCCAAATTCCCATGGGAACCCGGGATGGGAATTCCTGCAAATTTTATTGACAAATAAAAACCCGGATGCTATAATAAAAACATTCAAATACCAAGACGGAGACAGTAGGATTTGCTCCAACGTTACAGAGAGTCGGGCAGGGTGGAAACCGATACCAGTAAAGCAAATCTGAATATCCCTCCCGAGTAGCGGCTCCAAAGCGGGATCCCCGCCAGTAGACGCCGACGGCTTCCTACCGTCAACAAGGACGCATATGTCAGTATGCCGTAATAGGGTTTTGAGTGCAAGCTTTCGCCTTTTACGGCGGAAGCTTTTTCTTTAGAATCTGGTATTCATCGCCGTCAGAGGCAGTGAATACAGGTTCCTGCTGATCCAAAAAGATAGGAGCGCCTGTTTATGAAAACTGTTGAAAATCTTTATCAAAAATTCTGCACAGAGGAATACGATGAAAATGGCGTTTTGACCCGTTTTGATATTCACTGCCCGGAAAATTTCAACTTTGCATACGACGTCATCGACCAGATCGCCGAACTGGAGCCCGAACGCCGGGCAATGGTCTGGTCGGACGAGCATGGGGAGGAACGCGTTTTTACTTTTCAGGAAATGAGCCGGTTCTCCAACCAGGCGGCCCAGATGTTCCGGATGCATGGGATCCAAAAAGGCGACAGGGTCATGCTGGTGCTCAAGCGCCACTATGAATTCTGGTTTTCGATCCTGGCTCTGCATAAGCTGGGAGCCGTCGCGATTCCGGCTACCAACCTGCTGACGACCAAAGATATCCTCTACCGCACCCAGGCGGCCAATATCAAAGCCGTCGTTTGCAGCGGTACCTGCGATGTGGCTTCTTTTGTGGATGAGGCGGAAAAAAAGCTGGGAACCCCTTATCAGGCCAAGTTTATTGCTAAGGGCAGCCGGGAGGGATGGATCTCCTTCAACCAAGAAATCCAACGCTATCCCGATCATTTTGAACGGGAAAATACCCATGCAGACGACGGTATGCTCCTCTATTTCACCTCGGGAACAACCGGGAACCCCAAAATGGTCCTGCACTCCCATTACTATGCAATTTACCATATCACTACGGCGCATAATTGGCATTGCATTGACCCGGACGGACTCCATCTTTCTCTGGCGGAAACCGGGTGGGGAAAAGCCGCTTGGGGTAAGCTTTATGGTCAATGGTTCCTCGGAGGCGGGATCTATGTTTATGATTTTGATAAATTCGTCCCGCATGACTTGCTGACCATAATCCATAAATATCAGATTACCACCTTTTGTGCGCCTCCTACCGTTTTCCGCTTCCTGATTAAAGAAGGGATGGATAAGGAAAGCCTCTCCTCCCTGAAATACGTCACAACCGCAGGTGAAGCGCTGAACGAGGAGGTCTTCAACCGGTTTAAAGAAGTCACAGGGCTCAGTCTGATGGAGGGCTTCGGACAGACGGAAACCGCTTTGCTGGTCGGAACTTTAAAAGGAATGAAGGCTAAGCCCGGCTCGATGGGAAAACCAACCCCTCTATACCCGGTGGAGATTGTGGACGAAAACTGCCGTCCCGTCCCGATCGGAACAGTGGGTGAAATCGTTGTCCGGCCCCATCCGGACGGACGGCCAAACGGCTTATTCAAGGGCTATTATCTGGATGAAGAACGGACTTCTGCCGTCTGGGAAGGCGGTGTCTATCATACCGGCGACACAGCTTATCAGGACGAGGACGGTTATTTCTGGTACGTTGGCCGGACGGATGACGTCATCAAAGCTTCGGGCTACCGGATCGGGCCCTTCGAGGTGGAAAGCGTGCTGATGGAACATCCGGCTGTTTTAGAGGTTGCCGTCACCGGGGCACCGGATCCGGTACGCGGACAAGTGGTAAAAGCCACAATTGTGCTGACCAGCCAGTACCAGCCCTCGGACGAGCTGAAAAAAGAGCTGCAAACCTACGTCAAAAAAACTACCGCGCCCTATAAATATCCACGCATTATTGAATTTGTCCCCGAACTTCCCAAGACCATCTCCGGGAAAATCCGCCGCACAGAAATCCGGGATCGAGATAATAAAAAAGTCTAGCACCCTTTATATAAGCCCATGGATCAAAATGCGGAAACCGCAGCCTTTGTTTGGTCCGTGGGCTTCCCTCTTGTTCTGTCTGTCCTCCATAAAATCTTTATGGAGGATATTCCCTTTTTTCACGCCCGCTTCATAAAAAGAACCCGGCTTTCCAGCGCCCCAGCTCCCGAGCGAACGGGATGTTCCTCCGGCTCTGACCGGGGCGACCCGCCGATTTGTGGGGCTCCGCGCCCCATGCCCCACCCTATTTCTTTGGATATCCAAAGAAATAGGGGAAAGAAATGCGCCCAAGGGAGGCGACATCGGCTAACGCCGAAATATTGCAAGACCGCCCCCTTGGATTCCCCCGTGCGCCAACGGCTCCCTCTGCCTCCCGGACGAAAGCAGGCCGCTCCTTACGATTTTATACGAGAGGCAAGCCTGGAAGCCGTCACGCGTACAAGCCAGTCCAAAGGAGCACAAGCGGCAACGGCAGGCAACGCTTCCCTTATGAACAGCAGATTGAGGCCCTCACACGCATTATGCAAATGCTGACGGCGGAACAGGAACAACTGGAAAACGGCGTGGATGCGGAAAGCCCATGCCTTACCGCATTTCTTAAATATCGGAACATTGACAAGCTGACACGGGAAATTTTAGGCGAGCTGATCGACCGCATTAAGGTTTACGAGGGC
>CANSRB010000010.1 GCA_947649285.1 uncultured Clostridia bacterium | reverse complement strand
ACAAACTGAAGCATGGAAGAACATTATGAATAGATGAGGAGAAGGGTAGCTATGAATATCGCATTGATTATAGCCGGGGGAAGCGGCAGCCGTATGGGACAGGATATCCCTAAGCAGTTTATCAATGTATATGATAAACCCGTAATCATATACACGCTGGAAAATTTTCAAAAACATCCGAAAATTGACGCCATTGAAGTGGTCTGTATTGACGGATGGCATGATGTGCTTTGGGCCTATGCCAAGCAGTTCAGTATTGACAAATTGAAATGGGTGATCCCGAATGGCAATACGGCCCAGGAGTCTATCCGGAATGGACTGCTGGCTTTAAAAGAACACTGTACACAGGAAGACATCGTGGTAATCCATGACGGGATACGTCCTATGCTCGACGATTTTGTCCTCTCGGATGTGATTATTCAATGTCAAAAGCATGGGAACGCCGTCACCGCACTGCCCTATAATGAACAGATCTTTATCGCTGATGACGACTTTTCTACTACAGCTTATATCCCACGGGAAACATTGCGCCGCGTGTCTACCCCGCAGGCTTATCCATACGGCAAGCTGTATTGGGCTTACGAAAAAGCTTTTTCCGAGCAAGTCGGCATTCATGCGGGAACTTACGCCAACACCCTTATGGTCGAATTGGGAGAACGTCTCTATTTTTCGGCAGGATCGGACAAAAATATCAAACTAACCACCAAGGATGATCTTGAGCTATTTAAAGCATATATCAAAATGGACCGGGATAATTGGCTGAAGTAGGTGAAAGAATGGATTATTTAAAATCAGCTCCATACAGGCAGATGCTGCAATCCTTGATAGATTCCTTCCCATACTGGGAAAAAATCCAGGGGAAGAGCCTCCTCCTTTCGGGAGCAAGCGGAATGATTGGAAGCCTCCTGATTGATGTTCTCATGATACAGAACGAAGGAATGGATCCCTCCAAACAATATCGTATTTTTGCTGCCAGCCGCAGTGAATCGGCGGCAAAGCAGCGCTTTTCCCATTGGATGAAGCATCCGGCATTTTCCTATTTTCCCCATGATATCACTCAGCCGCTGGACCAATTTCTGGAAGCACCGGATCTTCTGATCCACGCCGCCAGCACGACCCATCCAGCCCAATACACGCAGGAACCCATTAATACCATCCTGTCCAATATTCTGGGTACCCAAAATATGCTGGATGTGAGCGCCCGGCATCCTGGAACACGCTTCTTACTGCTTTCCAGTGTGGAAGTGTACGGGGAAAACCGCGGCGACGCGGATTATTTTGACGAAGGCTACTGCGGATATATCAATTGCAATACCCTCCGGGCAGGATATCCGGAGTCGAAGCGGGTCAGCGAAGCCATGTGCCAAGCCTATATCCAGGAAAAAGGTGTTGACGCCGTCATCATCCGCCTTCCCCGCTGCTACGGGCCAACCATGCGGATGAGCGATACCAAGGCGTTGTCACAGTTTATCAAAAAAGGTCTGGCAGAAGAGGATATTGTATTAAAGAGCGCCGGCAATCAATTCTATTCCTATGCCTTTGTCTGCGACGCTGTCCTTGGGATGCTGTATGTACTGACATCCGGCGTCTGCGGCGAAGCCTACGATTTGGCCGATCGTCAATCGGACATTACCTTAAAGGAATTAGCCTCTCTGGTAGCACAGACAGCTGGACGCAAGGTTGTTTTTGAAAGCCCGAGCGAATCAGAAAAAGCAGGATATTCCACTGCGACGCGGGCGGTCATGCGGGGAGAGAAGCTGAAGCAATTGGGCTGGGCTCCTCGCTATGACATGGAATCCGGAATCAAACTGACAATGGAGATGTTAAACGATGGAATTTGAATATCGGGTCACGGTGATTATCCCGGTTTATAATGCGGAGCAGTATCTGGAAGACTGCTTGAACTCCCTGTTGTCCCAGACCATCCCTCAGGAGGAAATGGAAGTCTTGATGATCAACGACGGATCGGCGGACAACAGCCTGGAAATTTGTGAGCGCTACGCGGAAGAGCACGAAAATTTCCGCGTGCTGTCCCAGGAAAACCAGGGCGTCTCCGCCGCGCGCAATTACGGGATCCGCAGCGCCAAGGGGAAATACCTGATGTACCTGGATAGTGACGATACATTATCCCTGGGAACCGTCAAAAATGTAGCTGACTTTTTTGACAAACATGATGAAGAAGTGGATATTGTTACCTACCGTTTAATGTATTGCCGGGAAAGCAGCAAAACCTCTCATTGGAGATATAAATATCTCAAAAAAAGCGGAGTCTATGATTTGGAGGAATATCCTTATATTTCCCAAACGACCATGAATGTCTGTGTGAAAAATAAGGGCGAGGATAATCTATTATTCGATACCCATTTGAAACTTTGTGAAGATCAAACTTATAATTTGGAACAAACTACCGCTCTAAATCATATCGGTTATTGTAAAGAAGCGATCTATTTTTACGTTCAACATGATGGAAGTGCATCCAATAAGTCCCATCCCTATTATGAAGAGGCGCATCCGCTGTATACTTTTGAACGATTTTTGCAGATTCAGCAGCGGTCCAAATATAGCCAGGCAATCGTTTTATATAATTTAAATTGGAGAATCATTCAAGACAGGCTTTATCCATACCATTTTAACCCGGAAGCATTCAATGAATATCAGCGCCGATTAAACAGCATTATCGACCAAATAGACTCCGATTTGATTTTAAAACATCCGGCGATGGATCTTTTTCATAAATATTACTTATTGTCCCTGAAAACAGGCTGTCCAATGAAGCTCTATTATAATGCGGGAACGATGGCTCTTTGTCAGGAAAATCATCTGCTTGCCATCGAAAACACCATAACCGCTGTATTTACAAAAGTAAAAATCACAGATGCTTTTGTGGAGTGGCACGGGTTCCTAAAATCCCCTTTCTTCCTCTTTTCCCCCAAGCCGGAGCTTTATGTCAAAATTATCACTCCAGAAGGCTCCTTTGAAGAACGTTTAACGCTCCTCGACTCAGCTCATGGATATTATAAAAGCAAGATCAAAACCGCCCAGTTCTGGCGGTTTCAATTCCGTGTCCCCAGCGATTTGAACGGCCGCATTTCCCCGCGTGTATCCGTGAACGGCTATGACATGAAGCTAAAATATTATTTCATGCCGGATCTTTCCTTCAAAACCAAGGCAAAAAATCAGACCTTCTACAACCAAGGAACGGAATGTACCAAGCGGGATCTTTCTTTTTTTGTTGCGCGGCCTTCAGAAGAACGGCAAAAGAAGGTCAAGGCCTTGAGAGAAAGATGGTATTGGAAGAATCACAAAAAATTCTGGCTGGTCAGAAAACTGGCGATGATGAATAAGTCCGCAAAAGAACGTGTTTGGCTCTATTCGGACAGTACAGGGGTCGGGAAGGACAACGGGTTTTATCAGTTTATCCACGACATCAAGCAAAACGACGGGATTACTCGATACTACATCACTCATGATGAGAATTTTGCCCAATCAGAGAAATTCAAAGGCATCCCTGAAAAACAGATCGTTTTATTCCATTCCAAAAGGCATAAATTTCTCTATTTGCAGGCGGAAAAGATCATTACGGCTTATATTGAACGATATAATTATATCCCCTTTGACCCGGTCACCTATGGCCACTATCGGGATATCAATGACCCGGAAATCATCTATCTCCAGCATGGGGTGCTTCACGCGCATACACCGCACAAATACTCGCTGGATCGTTTGGAGATTGATCGAGAAGTGGTCTCGACTTCATATGAAATCGAAAATTTAACGGGCCAATACCACTTCTTAAAAGAAAACCTGATTCCTGCGGGGATGCCTCGGTATGATTATATGGACGCCCATGCAGTACCTCAAAAGGGAAGCCGGAAAATTTTAATGGCGCCTTCCTGGAGGTCTTATTTGATTTCCCTGAAACCTGGAGGCGTATGGCAGCCTGAACCTCAATTATTCGAAAAGTCTGAATTTTATCAAAGCCTTCAGGAGTTCCTGTCCAGCGAAACACTGGCCGAAATGCTGGAAAAATACGATTATACGCTCGACCTCAAGCTGCACCCTCTTTTCCAATGCTATAAGGATTACTTTTCCTTTTCCAATCCGCGTATCCATCTTTCGGAAACCAATGTCGATGCAGCGGAGTATTCGGTTTTCATTTCAGATTTTTCTTCTTTTACCTTCGATTTTGTTTATCTGAAACGCGCCATCCTCTACTTTTTTCCAGATTATGACCGGTTCCGGGCTGGACTGATGAGCTATCGGGAATTGAATATCCCACTGGAAAAGGGCTTCGGCCCGCTTACCGAAAATGCCGGCGATGCGTTAAAAGAGTTGGAAAGAATCCTTGAAAATGAAAGAAAGACAGAAAAGGCCTATCAAGAACGGATGGAGGGTTTCTTCCTTTTTTACGATAACAATCAAACGGAGCGCATTTACCAGGCATTGATCCAGCAAGTGAATCCGATGCCCGAGAATCAGAAATTTGAGGATATGCTGGCGGAAGAAGTCCGGTAATTTGACACCGAAGGTTGGAATCCTGTCCATCAACCTCTCCTTACCGTTCAGGATAACTATTTAATCTTACATCATTAGTATGCTTTTCTCTTGTGCTTTGGAAGTCTAGTTAGATGGTATTTACACATCCATTTCGTATGGCACAGACTATCTGCTTGATTCTCCGTATAAATCACCTTTCTTCGTTACAATAGGCCCGAGATTCTTATTTGTACCTGATTGATGATTTTTGTATAATCTTTTATCTCACCCCCGCATAGCGGAAAGTCCGTTTTGTTTTGTTCAATTGTCAAAAGGCATAAAAAGAATCCGAACCTATAATAGGTTCGGATTCTTTTTATTAGTGGGTATTCAAAAGATCGCACTATCAGTGCGGAAATAAAAAAACGACAGTATTTTAACCAATCCGTAAAAACTGTTCAAAATACCAGCATTCGGCTATTTCTTTTTAGCCGTAATAAGGTAACTAAACGGGAACTTACCTTCTACCTCTTTATTCGGATCGCCGTCCAAATCGAATGGGTATTCCTCAAAGTCTTCAATTTCTATTCCGTTATGAAGTATCGCCGCTATGATCTCAGACATTTTATGCATGAACCAAAAGCATTCATTTGATTCGTATTCAACATTGCCGAAATAGTCCAGCCCTTTGGGATAATTATTTGGACTTGTCTTGAAATAGGAGGTTAGTTTGTCAAAATTTTGTTCCTGAAAGCTAAACCCATTTTCAAAAAAGTATTTAAAGGGATGTATCTCAAAAATAATGATTTTTCCATCTTTCTTGAGCAGCCTTGAGATAACGCTGAAATAATCATTTAAGTCTGGAAACCATTGCAAGGATCCTTGTGAAATATAAATAAAGTCAAAACAGTCATTGTATGTTTCATCTATTTCCAACGCATTTGTCCGGACAAATCTAGCATTTAACTTTGCAATCCCAGCAAGTTCTTCAGCCTCTGAATTGCAGCGTCCGAAATATCGAAACCGACCCCTTCTTTTGCGCCAAGCCGCATCAGTGATAACAATTCCCTGCCGTTATTACAGGGTATATGCGAGATCGTTTTGCCGCTGAAATCAATCTGCCGCAGCCTTTCACGGACTACAGAATCGCGTTCCTTTTTCAGCGTTGAAAATTCAGGATCCTGAAAACCAATATGCAGGGAATGATTACGGGCTTTTTGATGATAGGCTGTTGCCTGATTCCAAGCTGTTCTATTGCTTTCAAATAAATTTTTTTCACTCATAGCCTTACTCCCCATCTATAATTTCATGATTATACGATTGTAAAACACAAAGCCGAGCCCATTTCTGAGCTCGGCTTTGTCTATCTGGTGCGGATAAGAGGACTTGAACCTCCATGAGCGTAATGCTCACTAGAACCTGAATCTAGCGCGTCTGCCGATTCCGCCATATCCGCGAGAACATTTAAGATTATAATACAGGAATCAGAAAAAGTCAAGCCCTTTTTTCATATTTTTCAAAAAATCAGGAAAAAAGGGCTAAATTCGCGAAAACGCCCGTTTTTCAAGCGTTGACAGCCCTTGGTTTTACTGGTAAACTACAATTATTCTAGTAGAAAGAAGGGTCTTTCATGAAATATATCATTGAAGGTTATGAGCCTCAGGCTTTTTTCCGTCATTTTGAGGAACTCTGCGCCATCCCGCACGGTTCCTCGGATGAAAAAGCGATCAGCGATTTTCTAATGCGCTTCGCTGAAGAACGAGGTTTGGAAGCTTATCAGGATGAAGTCTGGAATGTGGTCATCAAGCGGCCTGGAAGCAAAGGGTGCGAATCTTTAGAACCGGTGATCCTCCAAGGGCATTTGGACATGGTTTGCGAAAAAAATGAAGGTACCTCTCACGATTTCACTCAGGACGGCCTAAAATTAGCCGTAGAGGATGGCTGGCTTTATGCGGAGGGGACAACCCTGGGCGGCGATGACGGGGCTGCTGTAGCGATGATGATGGCCCTGCTGGAAGATGAATCACTGATCTGCCCGCCGTTGGAATGTGTATTCACAGTCCAGGAGGAAACCGGCTTGACCGGCGCCCGCCAGATCAACCCGGATTGGATCCGAGGACGCCGTATGATCAACCTCGATTCCGAAGCGGAGGGCGTGGGGACTGTAAGCTGTGCCGGCGGGATGCTGGTCCGGATGAAACGGCCCTGCCGCTGGGAAGAATCCGGCTGGACCGGCGTTCAATTGAAGCTGACAGGGCTCGCCGGCGGGCATTCCGGCGCGGACATCCACCTGGAGCGGGGGAACGCCAATAAATTGATCGGACGGCTGCTCGGAGCGCTGGCAGATGAAATCCCGGTCCGTCTGGTTTCGCTTCAAGGCGGGAATAAGGACAACGCTATCCCGCGGGAAGCATCGGCTGAGGCAGCCGTTCCGGCGGCTCACTCTGAGGAAGCACAGAATCTCCTCCGCCGGGAAGCAGACGCTATTGCGCGGGAGCTGGCACAGTCGGAACCCGGTTTCCATTTAGAGCTGCTTTCCTGCTCGCCCGCCCGCATGATGGACGAGGAAGCAACCCGGGATATCCTGAACCTGCTCGCCGTCGCACCAAACGGTGTGCTTAGCCGCAACCTTCAGGCAGGAGGCTTCGTCATCAGCTCCACAAACCTCGGCGTGATTTCTACCGGGGAGGATGGGATCCACTTCACTTTTTCCCCCCGGAGCTCCGTTTCCTCGGAACAGGAGCAAACCAAACGCATTTTCCGCCGTCTGGCCGACATGACCCATTGTGAAATTCTCATTGAAGGGGAATACCCGGGCTGGAGCTATGCGCCGACCTCCCGGATCCGGGAAGTTTTCTGCGAAAGCTATCGGGAACTGACGGGGAAAGAGCCGGTCTGTGAAGCGATCCATGCCGGGTTGGAATGCGGACTGTTCAGCGAAAAGCTGCCGGGATTGGACGCAATCGCCATCGGGCCCAATCTGCGGGATATCCATACCCCTCAGGAACGGATGGAGCTGGCTTCCTGCACCCGTACGCTGGCATTAGTCCGCCGGATGCTGGAAAAGCTGACCGATACGAATTCCTGATAAAAGAATCGCACTTTCAAGAGGAAACACCTTCTGCGGCCGGGACGTTCCTCCGGCTTCGACCGGGGCGGCCCGTCCGATCTGTGGGGCTCCGCGCCCCACACCCCGCCCCATTTCTTTGGACGCCCAAAGAAATGGGGGAAAGAAATGCGCCAAGGGAGTCCCCTTGGATCCCCGATCAGCGTAGGCGACCGGGTTGCAGACCGTAGAAGTTTCTGCTTCTAGGGCATTACAAAAGGCCAGCCTGGGAGCCGCCCCCGAGTGGCTCCTCTCGAAAGCGCGATCCTTTTATCAGGAAAGAGCAGTCCTAGAATCCATCAGATAAAAAAGCCAAATGCGGTTTCCCTAGAAGGGAAACCGCATTTCTTACAATGATCGCTTTTTCATTTACAGGGTCAGCGAAGGGGCAGAATAAACGCGGGAACCCATCTCGCTGTCCAACATATACAGGCTCTTCGCATCGCTGCCGAACAATTCAAAACGTTTGACCAGATCTTCGGTATTTTTTTCCTCCTCACCCTGCTCCTTGACAAACCAATCCAGGAACTGCATGGTACGGAAATCCTTATTCCGGTAAGCGGCGTCATAGATTTGGTTGATCGACGCGGTGACGGTGCGCTCATGATCCAGAGCGGCGGTAAGCGGGGATTTGAAATCCGAATAAGCCTGGGGAGGCATATCAATAGCAGCCAAAGTGACCTTTTCCCCGTTATTGAGCAGATACCGGCGGAACAGCATTGCGTGATCCCGCTCCTCCTGAACCTGAATATCAAACCAGTTTTCAAAGCCATTCAGGCTTTCATCCGCATAATAGTTTGCCATCCCCATATACAGGTAGGCAGAATACAGTTCTTTGGTAATCTGCTCGTTCAGCAGCTGAGCAACTTCTTGATTCAGCATGATCATCTTCCTTTCTGGATTCGCTGAGTACTTTTATTTTTCATTATAAACGCATCTCAGCTGAAAATCAAGCAGAAAGGAAGGGAGTTCCTAAAAAATCAGTTTTCTGCCATCTCTGTACTGAAAAAAACGTATACGCAAGACTTATTTTTCAACCGGGATCCACAATTCACAGAATTCCCCAGGCTTGCCTTTTTCAAAATACAGCTCGTAATCCTCATTTTCGGCCTGTTTGTACCCGGTTTGCGGGATAAACTCCTTGTAGAATTTACTCCAGACATCGCCGATACAGCCTCCATCATTCCCAACGCAGGAAAATACGACATAGTCCGCCGGTTCAGATTCCAATAGGGAATACCCCTGCTGAAACAAAGCATCCAAATGGGTCAGATCGGTATTCTCATCCACCAGGACGCCGATCCCATAATTGAAATACTCATCCGATTTTTCTTTACTCCGAGTCGGGCTGCAGATCCCATACAGATCCTTTTTCCCCTCCGGACGAATCTGCTTCAGCGTCTCAATCCGGTTTTCTTCCGCACAGCGATCCCAAAATTTTGGGATATCTCCCCGGTCAACCGCTTCAGGGGTAAACCGCTCTACCCGCGCGAGGAATTTTTCGCCTTCCTTGTGTTCGATCCGGTAATCCATAATACTTCCACCTTCCAAAATAATTTTGACGACAAGAGGATTAAATAAATGAAGTTTTGCCCCTTTTTGTTTGGCCTGCTTCGGAGTAGAGCCATGAAACCGTGAAAACGCTTTGGAGAAGCTCTCCGGGGATTCATAGCCATATTTATACGCCGCATCGATCACGGAAATATCCGTCGATTGCAGCTCCTGTGCCGCCAGGGTCAGCCGCCGGTTCCGGATATACTCCATCGGGGTCATCCCCACAATGAAGCTGAATGTCCGGTGGAAATGATAACTGGACAGATTCAGTTTTTCCGCAATCTCCGCATAGCTGATATTCTCATTCAGATGCTCTTCCATATAGCGGATGGCCTGCTGAATAAACTCCAAAGACATTTAATTCATCCCCCTCGTCTGTATTGAATTATACCGGAACCAATCTGAAAAGTCCTGTCCGTCCTTGCACAAATTTGTCCTGGAATAAAAAAGGGAGGTTTTTCAATTCAGCATGAAAAACCTCCGCTGTAAATCATTTTTATTCTTCCGTTTCTTCCGGTTCGGAAAGCTCTTCCGCCAAAGCCGAATCAGCCTCTTCCAGCTCCTGTTCCTCTTTCGCCAGCTGTTCGGCGTCCTCTTCGGTTTCCGCAGACGCTTCCACCTGCTCCGTCTCCTCTTCCTCGTCATGCTCCGCACGGACAAAAGTAGCCACCTTGCTGCCCTCGGCCAGCCGCATCACCCGTACACCCGAAGCGTACCGGGACATGAGGTTGACATCACTGACCCGGATCCGGATAATCAGCCCGTCATCTGCGATCAGGATCAGGTCTTCGTCTTCATCCACCACGCGAACGCCGGCAACATCGCCTTTCAGCTCAGATACCTTGTAGTTGATCTTCCCATAACCGCCCCGGGCCTGGAGCCGGTATTCCTCAATTGCGGTGCGGCGGCCCTGTCCGGCCGTCGTAACAGTCATAACGGCCGCGCCTTCCCGCAAACGGGCCATACTGATGACCTCATCCCCATCCCGCAGGCGGATGGCGCGTACCCCCCGCGCACTCCGGGAGAGGGGACGGATCTGGGATTCATCCAGCCGAATCGACATCCCTTTCCGGGTAGCTACCAGCAGATGGCTGACCCCATCCGTCAGCCGTGCAGAGGCCAGCTCATCCCCTTCGTTCAGGGTAATGGCAATCAGCCCATTTTTCCGCACGTTTTTATAAGCGTCCAGATTCGTCCGTTTAATCAAGCCGTCCCGGGTTGTGATAACGAGATAATGATTCGGATCGAAATCCTTCACCCGCACCATATAGGCGATCTTTTCCTCCCCTTCAATTGGAAGCAGGTTGACGACGTTCATTCCCCGGGCCGTCCGTCCGGACTCCGGGATCTCATAGCATTTCAGCCGGTACATCCGGCCTTTATTGGTGATAAACAGCACCTGGTCGTGGGTGGAGGAAAGGAACATCTCCTCCACAAAATCCTCGTCCCGCTGCTTCATCCCGGAAATCCCGCGGCCGCCCCGCTTCTGGAGTTTATACGTATCGGCAGGCTGCCGTTTGATATAGCCGAAATGAGTGAGCGTAACCACACAGTTTTCCTCAGGGATCAGATCCTCGATGTCCACCTCGCCCGAAACCTGCAGGATCTCCGTGCGGCGCTCGTCCCCGAATTTTTTGCGGATCACGCCGATTTCCTCTTTAAGGATTTCCAGAACCAGATGCTCATCTCCCAAAATTTCCAGCAGCTCGGCAATCCGGATCCGAAGCTGGCCCAGCTCATCTTCGATTTTCTGTCGTTCCAGGCCGGATAATTGCCCGATCCGCATAGCCACAATGGCAGAAGCCTGAATGTCGTCCATTCCGAAGCGTTCCATCAAGCGGTTTTTCGAGGTGGGGATATCCTTGGAACTGCGCACAATCGCGATCACTTCGTCAATGAAGTCAATCGCCAGCTTGAGCCCTTCGAGGATATGTTCGCGCTCTCTTGCTTTTTTCAGCTCAAATTCAGTGCGGCGCCGGATCACCTGGCTTTGGAAGCGGATATAATGTTCCAGGCATTCTTTCAGGGTCAGGACTTTAGGTTGGCCATCGACCAGCGCCAGCATAATCACGCCGACCGTTTCCTGCATCTGGGTGTAGCTGTAAAGCTGGTTGAGCACTACCTGGGGATTTGCGTCCCGCTTCAGATCGATCACAAAATACATTCCGTTCCGATCCGAATGGTCCTGAAGATCAGAAATGCCTTCAATTTTCCGGTTTTTTACGTGTTCCGCAATGGATTCGATCAGCCGGGCTTTATTGACCATATAGGGCAGCTCGGTAACGACGATCCGGAAGCGGCCGTTGGGGGTTTCCTCAATTTCCGCCCGGGCGCGCAGGGCAATTTTTCCCCGGCCGGTTGCATAGGCGGCACGAATCCCCGAAAGTCCCATAATAATCCCCGAGGTAGGGAAGTCCGGACCTTTGATATAGTCCATAATCTCGGAAAGCTCCGCGTCCGGATGGTCAATCAGGAAGGTGATCCCGTCGATCACCTCACTCAGGTTATGCGGCGGGATATTCGTCGCCATCCCGACCGCGATCCCGGTCGAACCGTTGACCAGCAGGTTCGGGAAGCGGGAAGGGAGCATCACCGGCTCCTTGAGGCGGTCGTCATAGTTGGAAGTCCAATCGATCGTTTCCTTGTCGATATCCGCCACCATTTCCAGGGAAATTTTGCTCATTTTCGCTTCGGTATACCGGTACGCAGCGGCAGGGTCGCCATCCACGGAACCGAAGTTCCCATGACCGTCCACCAGCGGATAACGAAGAGAGAAGTCCTGAGCCAGCCGGACCAGCGCGTCATAGACCGACGCGTCGCCATGCGGATGATACCGGCCGAGCACGGTGCCGACGGTATCCGCACATTTACGGTAGGCTTTTTCCGGCAACAGCCCGTTTTCATACATGGTATAAATGATTCGCCGGTGGACCGGCTTCAAGCCGTCCCGGACATCCGGGAGCGCACGCGACACAATAACCGACATGGAATAATCTAAAAAGGAATTCCGCATCTCTTTTTCAATGTCGCGATGGATAATCCGGCCTTCTTCATGGATCTCCAAATAGTTCACCTCATTTTTCTTGTTAAACCGGGAAAAACGCCCGGAGCCTTCGCCCGGCTATTTCAGATACTTGGTAATATAACGCGGGCCCATGGCCGTACGGAAACAGTCCCTCACCTGATCTTCGCCGAAAGCCCCGTCCTTTTCCGGATCGGGGATACAGCGTTTCGGAAGGATAAAGATCCGTTCTTTCCCCACGCAGATCAGGAAGTGTTCCACTGTTTCGATAATCTTAGTAATCTCCTTGCCGAAACCCAGGAAAAAGCCGCCGTTTTCTTCGGAAATCTGAACGCCGTCCTCCTGGATATTCATCCGGAATTCCATCGGGCTGCTGTCTGCCGCTTCAGCTACCTGTTTGATGTGTCGGGCAGGAAGATACCATAAAAACGCCGTGACCACTACGCACATAACAGCCAGGAACATGGAAAGCGTCCCGCCTGAGCTTTGGACCAGATCCAGCCCGTACACAGCGAAAATAGCCAGCAGGATCAGGGTAAAGATAATATTTTTCCGGAAAATGGTTTCCCGCTGATAAATTTTCAGCCCGGTGCGGACGTCCTCCCCGTTGAAGGAATAGACCAGCTCCATCCCGCTTTTCTCAGGCGGAGCCGTTGCCTCAGAGGGTGCTGTTTCCGCCGGATTGGGGGAAAGGGGCACTTCTTCTGTGAAAACAGGGGTACTGTTTTCATTTTCGGTTTCATTTTTAAATTCCTGCATGAATCCTGTTCGCCTTTCTGACTAAATATCCAAATTGCTGACATAACGGGCATTTTCTTCGATGAATTCCTTCCGTGGCTGCACCTTGTCTCCCATCAGGATGGTGAAAATGGCATCCGCCCGGGCAGCGTCCTCCAGCTTGACCTTAATCATGGTGCGGTTTTCCTGGTTCATGGTGGTTTCCCACAGCTGCTCTGGATCCATCTCGCCCAAGCCTTTATAACGCTGGATTTCAACCTTCCCGTTGCCTTCGCCGGAAAGCTCCGCAATATATTTATCCCGCTCTTCATCCGAATACGCATACCGGATCTGCTTGCCCCGGCTCAGCTTGAACAGGGGCGGCTGAGCGATATAAATATGGCCTTCATCGACCAGGGGCCGCATAAAACGGAAAAAGAAGGTCAGCAGCAGGGTGCGGATATGGGCGCCGTCAACGTCGGCATCGGCCATGATAACCACCTTGCCATACCGGAGCTTGCTGATATCGAAATCTTCACCGATACCGGTCCCCAACGCGGTGACTACCGGCATCAGCTTCTCGTTGGAATACACTTTGTCCAGACGGGATTTTTCCACGTTCAGCATCTTGCCCCACAGCGGCAGGATCGCCTGATACCGGCGATCGCGGCCGTTTTTTGCGGAACCGCCCGCCGAATCCCCCTCGACGATATAAATCTCGGTCAAAGCCGGATCCCGCTCGGTACAGTCAGCCAGCTTGCCGGGCAGCGCGGCGGTTTCCAGCACGGATTTGCGCCGGGTCAGTTCCCGGGCTTTTTTTGCCGCATTGCGCGCCCGCTGCGCCATGACCGCTTTATCAAAGATCGCACGGGCGACCGTTTTATTTTCTTCCAGATAGTTGGTAAGCTGCTCATTGACCAGCCCTTCCACCAAGGGACGGGCTTCTACATTGCCAAGCTTGCTTTTGGTCTGGCCTTCAAATTCGCATTCCGACAGCTTGACGCTGACAATAGCGGTCAGGCCCTCCCGGACATCCTCTCCCTTGAGGTTTTCATCATTTTCTTTCAGCAGCCCGTATTTCCGGCCGTAATCGTTGATTACCCGGGTCAATGCGGTTTTGAAGCCCACCTCATGGAAGCCGCCCTCTACCGTATGGATATTGTTGGCAAAGGAGAGTACCAGCTCATTGAAATCGCTGTTGTATTGCAGCGCGATTTCCGCCGTCCGGTTTTCCTCCACCCGGGAAAGATAAATGACATCCGGATGGATGACGTCCACCTTTTTCCGGGCATGGATATGCTCCACAAAGGAGCGGATCCCGCCCTCGTAATACATATTGTCTTCCCGGATATTTTCCGGATCCCGGCTGTCCCGCAGGATGATGCAAAGTCCCGCATTCAGGAAAGCCTGCTCCCGCAGCCGGGTTTCCAGGGTTTCATAGTCGAAATGGGTATCCTCAAAGATCTCGCCGTCCGGCTTGAAGATAACCTCCGTACCCGTCTGGTCAGTCTGGCCGATCACTTTCATCTCTTCGTCATAATGCCCCCGGACAAACTCCTGATAATGGATTTCACTGCCGTCGCAGGAAGTCAGCTTGAGCCAGACGGAAAGGGCGTTTACCACAGAGGCGCCTACACCATGCAGGCCACCTGCCATCTTATAGCCGCCGCCGCCGAATTTCCCGCCTGCGTGCAGAATGGTATAGGCCACCGTTGCAGCAGAAATCCCCTCCTTCGGATGGATGCCGGTAGGGATCCCACGGCCGTTGTCCAGCACCCGGATCACATCGTCCGGCAGGATTTCCACCTCGATCCGGTCACAGACACCGGCCAGCGCTTCATCAATCGCATTGTCTACAATTTCATAGACCAGATGATGCAGCCCTTTCGGCCCTGTGGATCCGATATACATACCGGGGCGTTTGCGTACGGCCTCCAGACCCTCCAACACCTGGATTTCGCTGGCTCCGTATTCTTGGTTTGGCGTTTGTTGCACTGATGAATCCCTCCGATTCCGTTCTCTGCGCTGGAAAATCCTGCGCTTTTTCTATTTTCAGTTCATGCACCCGAAGTGCTTCCGGTTGTTTGTTTTAAACAGGCTGAATACCGGATTATCCGGTTTCATGGGAATCCCTTTTCAGTCTGCCAACGGGTATTCCGATTTTTTCCGGCGCCCCCTTTTTTTCAGGGTTTCCGTCGAAATCTGGGAAATATAAACCCTTCCGCCTTCCTGTTCCTGAGTGACGACAAAGGATTTCGGCATTTCATAAGACACGGTTACAACCCGGCCTCCCCGGGTGGCGGCGGCTAAAAAGTCCTTGGTCTTTTTGGAGAGAGTGGATTACTCCAAATCGAAAATCCCGATCACATCGCCGGTTTTGACAACGACCTCCTGCCCTAAGTGCAGATACACGGACATCCCTCCTCTTCCGACGGGGAATCTACGGCGGTTTCCTCCCGCAGACGGCCCCCTTCCACATGGAAAACCTTCCCCTGACGCAGCTTCATGGTATTGGAAATATCACAGCAGGTCAGGAATACCTGCATTCCCTTTAAGTGGTTTAAAATATAATCCTGACGGGACACATCCAGCTCGCTCATCACATCATCCAGCAGCATAACAGGGTCTTCCCCCACCGCCTTTTTCAACAGATGGGCTTCAGCCAGCTTCAGAGCAATAACGCTGCTTCGCTGCTGCCCCTGGGAGCCGTATACCCGGGCGGACCGTCCGTCAATTTCAACCTCCAGATCATCCCGGTGAGGGCCGATCCCGGTGAAGCCCTGATACAGGTCGGATTGGAAACTTTCCTTCAGCTTTCGGCAGTATTGTTCCACCGTCGCCGTATCATAGGCTGTGGGCTCCTCTGTGCCTTCAAATACCGTTGAGAGATACCGGAGGCCAAGGGACTCCTTCCGCCCGCTTAAACCCTCGTAGATTCGCGCTGAGAGCGTTTGCAGCTTCTTGATGTAATCGTACCGGAAAATGGATAGGATAGTGCCTGCCTTGGCGAGCTGTAAATCCCAGACTTCAATATTCTGTTCTAGGTTCCGATATTTCGAGGCATTTTTCAGCAGCGCATTGCGCTGATCCAGCAGCTTTTCATATTGCAGCAGGTAATTCCGGTAGGGGAGCTTGATCTGAGAAATGGCAATGTCCAAAAAACGCCGCCGATTCTTAGGCCCTTCCTTGACGAAGGAGAGATGCGCCGGAGAAAACACCACCGCATAAAAGGCCCCGTTCAAATCACCGGCTGTCCGGCATTCCACCCGGTTGAGCAGCGCTTTCTTCCGGCCGGCAGCGCCGTCAATCCAAAGTTCCGCCTCCTGCTCCCGTTCCCGGTCCTCAAACCGGATTTTCAGCCGGGCTTCATCCTGGCCGAAGCGGGCCAGCTCCCGGAGCTTCCCGCCCCGGAAGGAAGGGTTTCCGGTAAAAAGCCAAACCGCTTCAACCAAGTTAGTTTTTCCCTGCGCATTGTCACCGTACAGAATATTAATCCCATCGCAGGGGCAAAGCTCCAGCGATTCAATATTGCGGTAATGGGACAATTCCAGCCGGTTTAGTTTCAAAAGGGACCTCCTCCCGATCTATATAAAGTATAAATCTTCGTTTTCTTAGATTTATTCATCTGCTCTGGGGGCGGATATGCTCCAGGACTGGCCTTGGAACCCTACCCGGTCCCCATCCCGCAGTTTTTTTCCCCGGACGAGGCAAATTTCCCCATTGACCGAAACCAGCCCTTGCTGGACCGCTTCTTTTGCCTGCCCGCCGCTTTCCGCCGCGCCGGAAAATTTTAAAAACTGGTCCAGCTTGATCCATTCGGTATGCAGGATAATATGAATATCATTCATTTTATTCCTCTTTTCAGGATTTCAGACGCACCGGCAGCACCAGGAACAGGAAATCCTCTTCTTCTGCCGGAAGCAGCTTCATCGGGGATACCGGTCCGTTGATTTCAATCCGGATTTTATCGCATTCGCTGGCCTTCAGCGCGTCGGCCATATATTTGTTATTGAACCCGATACTGACTTCCGGCCCGGTAATCTCGGCGGGAAGGGAATCGCTGATTTTTCCCAGCGCTGTTTCACAGAACAACTTGACCTGGTTTTCCGAAAAAGTGCAGCGGATCGGGCTTTTTGCCCGTTCATTGATGATGATGGAAGCCCGGTTGATACTGTCCAGAAAAGCGCGGGTTTCCAGGGTAACGGTGGTCTGGCCTTCCTTTGGGATAGCATTCTTATAGTCCAGGAATTCCCCTTCCAGCAGGCGGGAGATCAAGACATAGCCGCTGATGCAGAAACAGATGTGCTTGCTGGATACACTGACCCGGACTGTTTCATCCTCCTCCGGGGCCAAGCGGGAAAGGAGCTTCATCATTTCAGAAAGGGTTTTTCCCGGCACCACAAATTTAAAGGGGTCGTCCACCTGGATTTTTTCTTTTCGGAGTGCCAGGCGATAACCGTCTACCGAAACCAGACAGAGCGTTTTTTCCTGGATGTCGAACAGCGACCCGGTATGGACGGGATTTTGATCAGTTTGGGCTACTGCAAACAGGGTCTGGGAAATCATATTTTTCAAGAGGAAATGCGGGATTTCAAACTGGCGGTCCCCATTGACCTGGGGGATGTCCGGATATTCTCCGGCATCCAGCCCAAGGATAGTAAATTCTACATCCGCGCAGTTGATTACTGTCAGCAGTTTTTCATCCGATGTTAATTGGACCGTCCCGTTCGGCATTTTATTGATAATGCTGGACAGCAGGGAAGCATTCAGGATAATAGAACCTTCCTCGATCCCAGTGACCGGGATGGTTTTGGTAATACCCAGTTCCAAATTATAACCTGTCAGACTGAGCTGATTGTTTTTGCAGTCCATCAAAATCCCTTCCAAAGCAATAATGGTAGATTTGGAAGAAACTGCGGGGAATACATTATTGATAGCTTCGCTCAGGATCTGTTTTTCACAGCTGAATTTCATTGGTGAACCTCTTTTCTGTTCAGGGATAAAATATATAAATTATAAATAAAAGAATAGTCGTCGTAATAAGGGCGGTGGAAAGCGGGGAAAACCTGGAAAAGCCCTGTAAATACGGGCGTCTTTTAAAGCGGAAACCGATCCGGAGAAAAAGTGGAGGATGTGGAGAAAAACAGGTGGGGATCAATAATCCACAAATTATCCCCGGTTTAAACGGTGGAATGTTCAGAAAATGTGGAATTTCCCGGGGAAGAGACAAAGAAATCCTCCAAACCGGTTTTCCACGGATTGTGAGTGGAAAACCCCGGCGGTGGAAAAAGAGGAGTCCTGTTTTCGCAAAAAAACAGGCGCTACTTATTCCGGATATTTTTGATAATGTCTTCAATGATGGCTTTCTGCCGGGAATCCGTTTCGATCTGCTTTTTGACCTTGTCAATCGCATAAACGATGGTGGAATGGTCCCGCCCGCCGAATTCTTCTCCAATCGGCGCCATGGACATCTGGGTGACCTCCCGGACGATATAAATGGCGGTCTGCCGCGCAATCGAAATCTGGGAGCTGCGTTTT
The DNA here is from genome assembly GCA_947649285.1 of uncultured Clostridia bacterium. Classification (GTDB taxonomy): domain Bacteria; phylum Bacillota; class Clostridia; order Oscillospirales; family Ruminococcaceae; genus Paludihabitans. The sequence continues at coordinate 21,442 of CANSRB010000010.1, read as the reverse complement.
TGGGAACGGATATCCTCAGGGGAAACCGAGTAGGTTTTGGCGACCTCTTCGATGATCCGTTCGACCGTCACCGGTACAGGCTGGTTGTCGTTCAGGATTTCCTTGATGACGGTTTGAGCGCTCGAAATCGTCGGGGCTGCCCCCAGCAGCAACTTATTGGCCTTGAGCTTTTTCACAGCGCCCTCTAACTGACGGATATTGGTTTTCAGCCGGTTGGCGATATATTCCGTAACGTCCGGCGGGATATCAAATTGCAGCAGTGACGCCTTCCGGTTGATAATGGCGATCCGGGTTTCAAAGTCGGGCGGGGAAATATCCGTCAGCAGCCCCCATTCAAACCGGCTTTTCAGTCGATCCTCCAGGGTTTTAATGTCCTTTGGGGGACGGTCTGAGGTCAAGACGATCTGCTTACCGAGCTGGTATAATTCATTGAAAGTATGGAAAAATTCTTCCTGGGTACTTTCTTTTCCGGCAATAAATTGAATATCGTCGATCAGCAGGATGTCTGCCCGGCGGTATTTAGTCCGGAATTCCGTGTTGATGTTTTTGTTTTGGATACAGGCAATCAGCTCGTTGGTAAAGGTTTCGGAGGAAACCGAGATGATGGTCTGTTCCGGGTTTTGTTTGCGGACTTCATTGGCAATTGCCATCAGCAGATGGGTTTTCCCCAGCCCGGAAGGGCCGTAGATGAACAGGGGATTGTAAGAACCGGGCTGCTGGGTTGTAATGGCGCGGCAGGCCGCATAAGCAAAATTGTTGGAAGGCCCAACGATAAAGGTATCGAAGGTGTATTCGTAATTCCCGTTTTCGTCCCCGGAAGCCTGGAAAGGGGAGACCGGTCCAGCTGCCGGCGGGACCGCAGAAAGGGAAGGGGGAACGGCTGCGGGTTCTGTTTCAACCTGGTAATCAGCCAAGTTTTCCTGCGTGATAATCTGTATTTCCACCGGGAAGCCGAGCACTGCTTCAAAGCCGGCAGAGATTTTATCGCCGTATTGGTTAAAGATGATATCCCTTTGGAACTGTGTTTTGGTGTACAGGATCGCCTGGTTATTTTCAAACTTGACCGGTTCGATGAACGAAATCCAGCAGTTATAGGCTACATCTGATACACGCTCTTTCACAAAGGATTTCACAAGATTCACCACTTCGCTGAATGATTCCATGTTGAAAAATTCCTCTCTTAGATTACCCGGAATAAACGGGCTGACAATTTCAAAAAGAAAGTTTTCCCCAATTCTCAACGGGTTTTCCACTGTCTATGGAGGAAAAACCCGTTCAATACGGGAAAACTGGTGTGATTTCGGTGGAAATCCATGTGGAAACCGAAAAATGTGTTGAAAACATTATACCAAATATTTTGAAGGCTGACAAGCCAATTTCAAGTTTTGAACAGATTATTTTTGCCTATATATAATGTAACTCTTTGTGGAAAACGACAGATTTCGGGGAAATGCAGTGAAAATCTATTTGGGAAGGAGAAAAAAGCGGGAATTTTACCGAAAGATAGATGGGTTTTGAAAAGGAAGGATTCATTTTGAAAAAAATCCGGCAATTTTAGTGAAAAGGCTTGACAAATCAGGAACCTACCGTTTATAATACTAACTTGCAAGGTTTCGCCTATTTTTGAAGCAGTTCACCTGCTTTTAAGGATATAATCGTCTTAGTTAAAGGGGGATGGAAAAGTTGAAGAGAACCTACCAGCCAAAAAAACTGCAGAGAAAAAGAGTCCACGGTTTTATGAAAAGAATGTCTGACAGAAATGGCAGAAATGTTCTGAAACGCCGCCGTGCGAAAGGCAGAAAAAGACTGTCGCACTAAGCAAAACCAGCTTACCACAGAAATAGGGTTTGTGGGATTCTAGTTTTATCAAAAACGAAAAAAAGACGGACCACTGTATTCTTTACGAGTGGTCTTTGTTTTTATCAGGCGCAGGAGGACTTTTGCTTTTGAAGCTGGCGACGATCAAACTGAATAAGGAATTTAAACGCGCGTATTACCAGGGGAAGTTCAAGGCGCATCCGTTGCTGGTTTCGTACCAGATTCATAACCGCGCCGGAAGGCCCCGGATAGGTATCACGACTTCCAAGAAAATCGGAGGCGCAGTACAGCGTAACCGTGCCCGCCGTATTATCCGCCAGGCTTTTTGCGAGATTTCGGCGGAAAAAGTATTTCCCCTGCCCAACTGTGATTTTGTTTTTGTAGCCCGGCCTCTGACTCCTTCTTCTACGACCAAAGAGGTTAAAAAAGTGATGATTAAACAATTGGCTGCCCTGCGGAAAGGGCGATGAAAACAGTAATCCTTCGGCTGATTTCTTTTTATCAAACTTGGATTTCCCCGCTTTTTCCTTCCTGCTGCCGGTATTATCCGACCTGCTCGGCCTATGCATTGGAGGCCGTCCGGCGGTTTGGCGCAGCAAGAGGATGCTGGCTGGGGCTGCTGCGGATTTTACGCTGTAATCCGTTGTTCCGGGGCGGGATGGATCCGGTGCCGGAGGAATTTTGCTGGTTTCCGCGACGGAATAAAGCGGAATAGAGGCCTTTCGAAGGCAAAAAAATCAAACCATCCAGAGGGAAAAGAACGGAGAAAGTGAGAATATGGGAATTTTAGGAACGCCGCTTGGCTGGATCATGAAATGGATTTATGATTTTCTGTTTCATTTCAATATTGCGGGCGCTTACGGCTGGGCGTTGGTGCTGTTTATCCTGTTGACAAAACTGCTGACCTACCCGCTCAGTGTAAAACAGCAGAAAAGCACGGCGCGGATGGCTGCTTTCCAGCCGAAGCTGAAGCAGCTGGAAAAACAGTATGGAAAAGATAAAAACCGTTATCAGCAGGAAATGATGAAGCTGTATGAAGAAGAAGGCATCAACCCCATGAACGGGTGCCTGCCGATGATGGTGACTTTCCTGCTGCTGTTTGGTATTATCGACGTTATCTATAATCCGCTTAAGCATCTGCTCCAAGTGCCGGCGGATTTGATCCAGGAGGCCACCCAGATTCTGGGCCGCGCCACATCAACGGCCCAGCTGGAGATTATCTCGGCCATCCAAAACGGTTCGACTGCTTATGACGGCCTCTTTGACGGTTCTATTATGGAGCAGATCCAAAACTTTGATATGAATTTCCTTGGATTCAATATGGGTGAAATTCCAAACCAGGTTTGGGGCCTGTTGGTCATTATCCCGATCGTCTCTTTCCTGACGCAGATTGTTTCCACTCTAGTTTCGATGAAGGTCCAGGAGAAGAACGGTCAGAAGATGCAGGGCGGTATGAAATGGTTTATGCTGGCTATGCCGCTGATGTCGCTTTGGATTGCATTCACCCTTCCTGCCGGCGTTGGTTTTTACTGGATTGTGTCCAACCTGCTGATGATCTTGCAGACATTGCTGCTGGCAAAGCTGTATCCGCCGGAAAAAGTGGCGGCGATGAGCAGCAAATCAATCGAGAAGACCCGGGCAAAGATGCGCAAAAAGCGGGAACAGATGGAAATTTACCAGAAACGGATGGAAGAAAAAGGGATGTCCCCGGTAAAAGCTGCCGCTTCTGCGGCGCAGCATACGGATCGGGGCAATGAACATCAGAAAGAAAAAGAGCTGGCCAAAAGCCGTTTAGCCGAAGCACGCCGGAAAATGGCGGAAAAATATGGCGATGATTATAAGGAAGATTAGCCAACGGAAACTGGATATAGTTGGGAGGAATCAGGAATGAAAAAGGAAACCACAGCAAAAGCACCCAGTATCGAAGAAGCGGTAGAATGTGCGGTCCGGGAATTGGGATGCAGCCGTGCAGAATGTGAGTATGAGGTGCTTGAAGAACCGAAAAAGAAATCATTGTTCAGCCGGCAGCGGGATGCTTTGGTTCGGGTTTGGGCTGAAATCAACGAGCCGGCAGAAGAAAAACCACATGATGCACCTGCTCCGACTCCGGCCCCGGTTCTTCGGGAAATTGGAAACGAAGAACACGCATTGGCGGCTCATCCCAAATTAGCGGCGGCAAAGCAATATTTGGAAGGAATCCTTGCAGCAATGGGATTAGGCGGGGTACGGATCCAGGCGGAAGAAACAGAAGAAGGCGCAACCCTGACTTTTGAGGGGGAAGGCGTTGCCGTATTGATTGGACATCATGGGGAAACACTGGATGCGCTGCAATATTTGGTTGCGCTGACCTGCAACCGGATTGATGGGGATTATTATCGGATTACGCTGGATTGCGGCAGTTACCGGGAAAAACGGGAAGCAACCCTGAAAGCGCTTGCTTCCCGGATTGCCAATAAGGTGAAAAAAAGTGGCCGGAGCCAGCTTCTGGAACCGATGAACCCCTATGAAAGAAGGATTATCCATGCGGTGGTTTCGGAAATTGACGGGGTTTATTCCAAGTCAAGAGGGGAAGAACCCAACCGCCGGGTCGTCATTTTGAGTGAAACACCAGCGAAAAACAGCCGTCCGTCCAGAGAACGCGGCGGCCGGGAGGATTATCGAAAAAAGCCCTCTTATCCGCAGAAGCGGGAACCCACTATGGAAGAAATCCTGAAAGGCAACCTCAAAGAAAAAACGGATGGGGCAGCGCTCTACTCAAAGATTGAATTGTAAGCGGGAAAGGGATCAGAGTTTCTGATCCCTTTTCTCAATGGCGGAAGAATGTTAGAAATGAGGAATAAGATGACCATTGCAGCAATTGCAACCCCGTTGGCGGTGGGGGGGATTTCGATTATCCGGATTTCCGGGGAACGGGCCATTGAAATTGCAGACCGGGTATTTCAGGCACAGAGCGGAATCCCGCTGGCGCAGAAAGCAGGTTATACGGCGGCCTTTGGGCAGATTATGCAGGATGGGAAGTCGTTGGATACCTCGGTTGCCACGGTATTCAGAGCCCCGAAAAGCTATACTGGGGAGGACGTCGTAGAGCTTTCCTGTCATGGCGGGGTGATGATTACCCGAGAGGTTCTGCGGGTGGTATTGGAACAGGGAGCCGTTTTGGCAGAGCCGGGGGAATTTACCAAGCGGGCTTTTCTAAATGGAAAATTGAATTTGACTCAGGCGGAAGCCGTTGTCGATTTGATCCAGGCGGGGAATCGCCAAGCCATGAACGCCGCCCGTGCCCAGATGGGGAATGCTCTTTATCAAAAAATTGAGCGAATCCGAATGGATTTGCTGGCGATTGCCGGACATTTAGGGGCTTGGGTTGACTATCCCGAGGAGGAGATCCCAGAGGTGGATCAGGGGCGTCTGTTGGATTCTCTCCGGCAGTCCATGCGGGAATTATCCCGGCTGATCCGTTCCTTTGATACCGGCAAGCTGGTTCGGGAGGGGATTGAAACCGTGATTGCCGGGAAACCGAATGTAGGGAAATCTACCCTGATGAATCTGCTGGCGGGCTGCCGCCGGAGTATTGTGACGGATATTGCCGGGACAACCCGGGATGTCGTGGAAGAAACGGTTTCGCTGGGGGAGTGGACTCTCCGTTTGGCGGATACGGCCGGGATCCGGGATACAGCCGATCAGGTGGAACAGGCCGGGGTGGAATTGGCCCGGGCGCGTTTGGAACAGGCCCAGCTGATTTTGGCGGTTTTTGATTCCTCACAGCCCTTATCGGAGGAGGACCGGGAACTGATCCGTACAGTATCCGGGAAGCCGGTAATTGCGGTGGTCAATAAAAGCGATCTTCCCGCTCAAATCGAATGGGAAGAGCTGGAGCAGGCATTTCCTTCCCTGTTGGTGATTTCAGCGCGGCAGGAGGAAAGTCTTTCGGGCCTGGAGGAGAAAATCGGGCAGGTTATCCAATCTGAAAAGCTGGATTTATCCGCGGGAATGATTGCAACCGAGCGGCAGCGGAGCTGTGCAGAGACTGTTATGGAAAATCTGCGGGAAGCGGCGGAAGGGCTGGAAGCCGGAATAACCCTAGACGCGGTAACGGTTTCGATTGACAGTGCCATTCATGCGCTGTTGGAATTAACCGGGGGAAACGTAACAGAAGAAGTTGTAAATCAGGTTTTCTCTCATTTTTGTGTAGGGAAATAAAAACGGAGGTCTTCATGGAAGCATTTTTAGGGGAGTATGATCTTGCGGTGATCGGCGCCGGGCATGCGGGAGTAGAAGCAGGTCTGGCAGCGGCTCGATTGGGATTGAAAACGATATTGTTTACCCTGACCCTGGACGGGATTGCGAATATGCCCTGCAATCCTTCAATCGGAGGAACGGCAAAGGGCCATCTGGTGCGGGAAATTGACGCGCTGGGTGGGGAGATGGGAAAAGCGGCGGATGCAACCTTTATCCAGAGCCGGATGCTGAACCGGGGAAAAGGCCCGGCTGTTCACAGCCTCCGGGTCCAGAGTGACCGGACAGCCTATCATCACTATATGAAATGCTGTCTGGAACAGACGGAGGGCTTGTATCTCAAACAGGACGAAATTACGGCCATCTGTTTGGATGAAAATGGTCGGGTATGTGGGGTCAAAACCCGTTTGGAGGCGCGTTATGCCTGCAAGGCCGCCATTATTTGCAGCGGCACCTATCAGCGGGGGATGATCCATATCGGGGAGCATTCCTATAGCGGCGGGCCGGACGCGGTCGCCGCCAGTATCGGCCTGACCGATCAGTTAACCGAATTGGGTATAACCATCCGGCGGTTTAAAACAGGAACCCCCTGCCGGATCCATCGGCGGAGCATTGATTTTTCCAAACTGGAAGTTCAGGAAGGGGATGAACGGATCATCCCGTTTTCCTTTACTACAAAAGGCCTGCTTCAGAATCGGGTCAACTGCCATATTGGCTATACTAACGAACAAACCCACCAGGTAATCCGGGAAAACCTGCATCGTTCCCCCATCTACAGTGGACGGATCGAGGCTACTGGACCGCGCTATTGTCCCAGCTTTGAGGATAAAGTGGTCCGGTTTTCGGAAAAGCCCCGCCATCAATTATTTGTAGAACCTATGGGTCTTGAAAATGAGGAGATGTATATGCAGGGGATGTCCTCTTCCTTGCCCGAGGATGTCCAGCTTGCTTTTATCCGGACGATCCCGGGTTTCGAACAGGCGGAAATCATGCGGAGTGCCTATGCGATTGAATACGATTGCTGTGATCCTACCGAGCTTTTGCCGACGCTGGAATTCAAGCAGTTTCCCGGACTTTATGGGGCAGGACAGTTCAACGGGACATCCGGCTATGAGGAAGCGGCGGCGCAGGGCCTGATTGCGGGGATTAACGCCGCCCGAAAAATTCAGGGAAAGGATGCCTTCGTCCTGGATCGTGCCAGTTCCTACATCGGGACGCTTATCGACGACCTGGTTGTCAAGGGCTGTTCCGATCCTTATCGGATGATGACGTCCCGCAGTGAATACCGGCTGCTTCTGCGGCAGGATAATGCGGATAAGCGTCTGACCCCGATGGGCTATAAGCTGGGGTTGATTTCTGCGGAACGGTATGCGGAATTTCAGGAGAAAATGGAACAGATCAAACAGGAAATCCAACGGTTGAAAAACACCTCGCTGCCTCCCACGGAGGAACTGAACCGGATGCTTGTTTCACGTGAAACAGCTGAAATTTCGACTGGGATCCGGGCGGTGGAGCTGTTGAAACGCCCTCAGCTGCATTATGAAGATTTGCTGCCCTTTTTGCCGGAGGAAGGGCCATATGATTACGCAGTCCGGGAGCAGGTTGAGATTGAGATCAAATATGAGGGCTATATCAAAAAACAATTGTCCCAAGTGGCAGAAATGCGGAAGCTGGAGATGCGGAAGCTTCCGGAGGGCATTTCTTATCGGGAAATTTTCGGTTTAAGCTTGGAGGCGCGGGAAAAATTGGATCGGATCCGTCCGTTGAATATCGGGCAGGCTTCCCGGATTTCCGGCGTCAGCCCAGCAGATGTATCGGTTTTGCTGATCTGGCTCCAGCAGCGTCGAAAGGAGGAATATAAATGATCCGGAAAGATTATATGAAAGCGATTTCAATGGCGGAAGGGATGGAACTCACAGACCTTCAATTGGAAAAATTGGATCGCTATGCGGAATTATTGGTAGAATGGAATGAAAAAATCAATCTGACTGCGATCACGGAACCGGATGAAATTGCGGTCAAGCATTTTCTGGACAGCCTGCTTCTGCTGAAATCCGTAGAGGTTCCGGAAGGCGGGAAAATCATTGATGTGGGTACAGGAGCCGGGTTTCCTTCCCTGCCTTGCGCTCTTGTACGGCCTGATTTGAGGCTGACCTTGCTGGACAGCTTGAATAAACGGATTCTTTTCCTGGAGGAGGTTACCCGGGAATTGGACAGGGAAGCGGTCTGTATTCATGCCCGTGCGGAGGAAGGAGGACGGAATCCGGCACTGCGGGAGAAATTCGATCTGGCGACAGCGCGCGCGGTGGCATCCATGCGGGAGCTGAGCGAATATTGCCTGCCCTTTGTTAAGGTAGGCGGGATTTTCGCAGCGTTAAAGGGCTATGAAATCGAAGAGGAATTGAATGAAGCGAAGGCAGCGATCCGTTTGCTGGGTGGGGAGATCCAGGAGGTACAGAAGGAAATCCTTCCGGATGGAAGCCGGCGCGGGATTGTGCTCATCCGAAAAATATCGCAGACCTCGACAAAGTATCCCCGTCCTTCTGCAAAAATAAAGAAAAACCCTCTTTCCTGAGAGGTTTTTTCCTTTTTTCAGGGGATTATTTGCCGAATCACGGAGATGAAAAACTCTGGAAATATCTGTAAAAGTGTGTTATAGTATAAACATCAAAGGACAGCAAACAGGTACAGGCTGACGGAAAGGATGATTCATCATGACAGCATTGCAGCTGAGAGGAAAAACGATCAACAAGGTTGTATTGTTGGAATTAGATCAGATTGAGCCGAATCCGGCACAGCCACGGTTGTTATTTTCCCAGGAGGAATTGCAGAGCCTGGCGCAGAGTATCGCGGAAAATGGGCTTCCTCAGCCCTTGACCGTTCGAAAAGTTAATGGACGGTATGAATTGATTTCCGGCGAACGTCGTCTGCGTGCCCTCCGGCTGGCGGGAATGAAAGCCGCTCCTTGTATCGTTGTTTCAACAACGGACGAGCAGTCTGCCGTTTACGCACTGCTGGAAAATATCCAGCGGGCGGATCTGAATTTCTTTGAGGAAGCATTGGCTTTGAAAAAGCTGATGTGCGAGTGGGGGATTTCCCAACAGGAGCTGGGCGCCCGGCTGGGTAAGGCTCAGCCGACTATTGCCAATAAGCTCCGGTTGTTGAAATTTACAGATGAAACCCAGCGGCTGATTTTGAATTCCAATATCAGCGAACGGCAAGCGCGCTGTTTACTGAATCTGCCGGAAGAGGAAGTTCCCGCAGCAGTTGCTCAAATTCAAAAGCAGGGCATGAATACCGCTCAAACGGAGCATTATGTGCAGGCTCTGTTGGAGCAGAAAGAGGAAGAGGACAAGCCTAAGAAAAAGTATTATCCAATTGTCAAGGATGTACGGGTTTTTCTCAATACGATCAATAAAGCAATTACCGTGATGAACGCGAGCGGAATTGCCGCCTCCACTTGCAAGATCGAGAAGGAAGACTGCATTGAATATGTGGTCAAAATTCCGATCGCTAATTAAGATTGCCCGCACGGATGCCGCTTTCTGGCTTGCCCGCCAGCGGCGGATGTCCCGACCGTGCTGGTAATAGATACCCATTCCCCTAACCATCGGAAATACGGACGAAGAATTGGTTCTTCGTCCGTATTTCTTTTCCAATGTTTCACGTGAAACATTGGAAAAGTGTCCATCTGGATTGTTTCACGTGAAACAATTCCAAAAAAATTGAAAATCCTCTTTAATCCGACGAAAAACTGTGCTATACTATATTCCAGCGGGCTGAAACAGGGGAATTTTTCATATTTTATCAGATCCCGCCGCCGATGAAGCCCATGATTTTTTCAGGCTTCTTTGGCTGTTCCATTTTAGAAAAAGCGACATCGGAGGTTGGTATGGGAAAAATTATCGCAATCGCCACCCAAAAGGGAGGCGTAGGGAAAACAACGACCGCCGTGAATCTTTCCGCGTCGTTAGGTGCAAAAAGAAAAAAAACGCTGCTGATTGACCTGGACCCCCAGGGGAATTCCACCAGCGGCGTTGGAATCAATAAGCGGGAAGTAGAAACCTCCTCTTATGATGTATTATTGGGCAGTACGGCACCGGAAGAAGTGATCCTGAAAACGGAGTTTGACCATCTTCACATTCTTCCCTGTAATATTCAGTTGGCTGGTGCGGAAATTGAGTTGGTCGATATGCCGGATCGGGTCAACGCTTTAAAAAAGGCGATTGTTCATCTGAAAGAGTTTTACGACTATATTTTTATTGATTGTCCGCCCTCGCTGGGGCTGATTACCTTGAATGCGCTGACGGCTTGTGACACCCTTCTGATCCCAATTCAGTGCGAGTATTATGCGCTGGAGGGATTATCTCAGCTGATGGCTACCGTCCGTCAGGTCAAAAAGATGTATAATCCCACCATCGAAATTGAAGGCGTGGTGCTGACGATGTATGACGGGCGGCTGAATTTGACTGCACAGGTGATGAATGAGGTTAAAAAATACTATGGAGAGAAGGTGTTCCGGACTACGATTCCCCGGAATGTCCGGCTCTCCGAAGCGCCGAGCCATGGAAAACCCGCTTATTATTATGACAGGTCTTCTTCCGGTACAAAAGCCTATGTGGATTTGGCCGCCGAACTGATGAAGCGGAATCGATAAGCGGTAGGGGAAAGGAAACAGGGAATGGCAGGAAAAAAAGGATTAGGCTTAGGAAAAGGGCTGGACGCCTTGTTTTTTGATAATGCGACCGGGACAGAAGAAAACGGCGGGGGAGAGCTGATGCGGATCAGTGAAATTGAACCCAACCGCAGCCAGCCCAGAAAAGATTTTGATGAGGAATCCCTTCAGCAGCTGGCGGATTCTATCCGGGAACACGGGCTGATTCAGCCGCTGATTGTCCGTCCGCTTCCGGAAGGAAACTTCCAGATTGTTGCGGGAGAACGCCGCTGGCGGGCTTGCCGGATGGCTGGATTAAACGAGGTTCCGGTGTATGTCCGTGAATTTGACGATCAGAAAACCATGGAAATTGCGCTGATCGAAAATTTGCAGCGGGAAGATTTAAATATCCTGGAGGAAGCGCTGGGTTTTCAGGAACTGATGCAGAAATATGGAATGACCCAGGCGGAGGTGGCCAAAAGCGTAGGGAAATCTCGGCCGGTAATTGCTAATGCGCTTCGTTTGCTGAATCTGCCGGAGGAGCTCCGGGATCTGCTTCGGGAAGGGAAGCTTTCTGCCGGGCATGCGCGGACAATTTTGAGTTTTGAAACCGAAGAGCAAATGATTGACGCCGCAAGGAAAGCGGTCGAACTGGGCTGGAATGTACGGGATCTGGAAAAGCTCGCTAAAAAGCTGGCGGAAGGGGAACCCGGGCAGAAACCGGGTGCTCCTAAGATCCGGGACAGCTATTACAGTGAGATGGAACTGGCAGTCAAAGCAGAAATTGGCCGGGCGATCAAGGTTAAAGAAAAAGGGGACAAGGGAATGCTTGAAATCCCTTTCCACAGCAAAGAGGATCTTGCAGATATTATCCAGCGGATTTCCGGTAAATTTTGATGGATGAGGTGGAAATGGTGAATATCGATCAATTTTGGAAAGATATTTTGGCGCAGGACGCCAATGCTATTAAAGGATACTTCGAAAAAGATGCCTCTATCCGTTGGCATTGTACAAATGAACAGTTTAACGTAGAGGAGTTTATTATTGCCAATTGTGAATATCCGGGCAGCTGGAACGGCGAAGTAGAAAGAATTGAAAAAATAAAGGATCTGTTTGTAACAGTAACCCATGTATATACTCAAAATCGGGAGCTGTCCTTTCACGTAACCTCTTTTATTAAAGTGAATAAGGATAAAATCGTCTCTGTTGACGAATACTGGGCTGATGATGGCACGGCGCCTCAATGGAGATTGGATAAGCATATTGGAAAGGCAATTCAATATAGTCAAATAACTTGAAAAATAGCAATGCTATTTTTCAGGCGGGCAAAGCCCGCCTGCGTGTGAAACACGCTGTATTTGACTATGAAATCCAAACCAAGGCCGCTTTCAGCGGCCTGCTGCGGCCATAAGCCGCAGCACTTGAAAAGAATCAAAGATTCTTTTCAAGTTGTTTGATTATAAAGATCAATGTTGTGAGAGGAGAAACAAGAATGTTGGATATCAAAATGATCCGGGAAAAACCGGAGGAAGTAAAAGAGCGGATTCGGAAACGGGAGATGAACCTGGATTCCGTCATTGACGAAATTCTGGATATTGACGTCAAACGCCGGGAAGAGGCCACGAAGGCGGACGCGATGAAAAATGAGCAGAATATCGCCAGCAAGAAAATCCCGCAGATTAAAAAAGAGGGCGGGGATACCGCGCCGATTATGGCGGAGATGAAAGAGCTTTCTGAAAAAATCAAGGAAGCAAACCAGGTTGTAGCAGGGCTGGAGGAAAAGCAGAAAGAACTGCTTCTTTCCTTGCCGAATCTGCCGGATGAAGATGTAATTGCCGGCGGGAAAGAGCAGAACGAGGCTCTGCATTATTTCGGGGAACAGCCCCATTTTGATTTCGAGCTGAAAAACCATGTCGATCTTTGTGAGGATCTGGGACTGATCGACTATGCACGGGGAGTCAAGCTGGCCGGAAACGGGGCATGGCTGTACCGCGGCTGGGGATCCCGACTGGAGTGGGCGCTGCTGAACTTCTTTATCAGCGAGCACTTGGCAGATGGCTATGAGCTGATCCTGCCGCCTCATATGCTGGGTTACGATTGCGGCTATGTAGCGGGACAGTTCCCCAAATTTAAGGACGAAGTCTATAAAATTGAGAATCCGACCAGCTCGGATATGAAATTTATGCTTCCCACTGCGGAAACCGCGCTGGTAAATGTACACCGTGACGAAATCATGGAGGAAAAAGACCTCCCGAAAAAATATATTGCCTATACTCCCTGTTACCGTCGGGAAGCCGGAAGCTACCGTTCAGAGGAACGGGGAATGATCCGGGGGCATCAGTTCAACAAAGTGGAAATGGTGCAGTATACCACCGCAGAGGGCTCGGATGCTGCCTTTGCAGAAATGGTGGGGAAGGCAGAAAAGCTGATGCAAAAGCTGGGCCTGCATTACCGGCTGAGCAAGCTGGCTGCCGGGGACTGCTCGGCTTCGATGGCGCGGACTTATGACATCGAGGTCTGGATTCCCAGCATGGGTATTTATAAGGAGGTCAGCTCGGCTTCGAACGCGCGGGAATTCCAGGCGCGCCGGGGAAATATCAAGTACCGCGGGGCGGATAAAAAGCTGCATTTTGCTCATACGCTGAATGCGTCTGGGTTGGCGACCAGCCGGGTATTTCCGGCTTTGGTAGAGCAATATCAGAATGCGGACGGTTCGATTACGGTTCCGGAGGTTCTGCGGCCATTTTTAGGCGGAGTTGAACGGATCGGCAAAGAATAAAACGGAAAGGCAGGAAATCCCTGCCTTTTTCTGTATCAAATCCGCATGAAAAGAGAAAAAGAGGAGATCCATGGAACGTCATCCAAAGAGTTACTATACAGAGATTGTCGTCCGCTTCTGCGATTGTGACGCCGGGAAGCGGGCCAAAATTGAGACCATTTTACAGCATATGTCCGACATTGCCGGGATTGCTTACGCGTCGAAAGGATATACGCATCAATGGCTGTGGGAACGGAACAGCGTTTTCCTGGTCACGAGGGCTTCTGTGCGGATCCATCGGATGCCGACCCAGGATGAACATTTGATCGTGGAAACCTGGGAGCGTTGTATTGAAAAACTGTTGTACTATCGGGATTTTGCTTTTTACGATGCTCAAGGAGAAAAGATCATTGAAGGGCAAACCGCCTGGGTAGTGGTAGATCCGCAAACCCGCCGGATTCAGCGTCCAGCCGATTTTCCAGGAACATTTGATCCTGTTCCGGAACGCCAGGCTCAAACACTGCCTCCGGCCCGACTGAAGCCGGCGGCGCATTATGAAACCGCAGGATATCGGAAAATCCTGTATTCGGATATCGATGCGAATCAGCATACCTATAACGCAGTTTATGCGGGGATTGCCTGTGACTATCTTCCTCCTGAATGGATGAAGCGGAAGCTGCGGGATTTCCGGATCCAATTCAAGCAGGAGGCCTGCTGGGGGGAAACCCTTGAGATACGCACCTGTTTGGAGGGTTCCTGCGCGAAAGTTCTAGGGATGCTTGGAGAGACTGTGTCTTTTGAATGTGAATTTTATTTTGAATCATAAAAACAGCCGGGGAAATTCCCCGGCTGTTTTTATACAAATTCTCAATAAAGCGATGCAGTCGTTTTATTGAGCCGCAGAATGCGGTCCGGCGGCACAGCCGCCAAGAATGTTGTCCATACTTTTCCTGGTGCGCCGCAGGCACGGCGGCGATCACATCGCGATAATAAGATTTTAATCAATAGTATTATCGTGGAAGAACGGATTAGCCTTCTGCGGTATTATAGCGGCATCCTTCTTCCGGAAATTCTTCCTGGCAGGTCCGGCTTAAACAGCGGGATGTTACGGTTCCGTCCTGTTTGTGTACATATTCTACCCCGACATTTTCCCGGCAATGGGGGCAGTAGCGTTCCTCAATATGGGAATATAAGATCATGGCTTGTTCCTCCGCTCTGTGGTTCGGTTTTGGATGGGCTTCTAATTGTAGTCTATGCGGAATGGGAAAAAATAAAACGGGAAAAAGCTGGCGGGCTTTTGAATAAACCAGCATTATTTTCCAATAATACAGCATAAGTATTACCGAGGAGGGTGACGCAATGCTGGCAATGGAAGGAATCTTACAGCAGGTTGAAAAGCTGCCGTTTATAAAGACTCGGGAGAAGGAGCAGATCAATCCTGTACATCAGCGTTTGATGGATGAACTTCAGGAAACCCACCGGCTGTTGGAGAATGCTCGGCAGCGGTTCGATCTGGAAACTAATTTCGATTTGATCGAAGTAGCCATTTTGGAGGTAGATGCCTTGGAACGGAAATATTCCTACCTTCTCAAGGAAGCCAAAAAGGAACGGCTGCGTGCTTTCTGATACAAATTCTTATAATAGGAGTATTAGGAAATCGTATTTGTTCAGCACAGAATTGGAGGAAGACAGATGGAATGGTGGGCGCAGATCCCGATTGAGGAGGGCCTGTTGGCAGGCGGGATCATTTTATTATTTATAATATTGGTAATGATTTATTCAAAAGGGAAGCATCCCATCGGGAAGCTGTTTTTAGGCGGGATTTCCGGTGTAGCGGCTTTATTTCCGGTTCAGATGGCGCTTTCAGCGGCGGGATATGAGATCAGCTGGAACCTGTTTACGATTGCCGTATCCGCTGTGCTTGGATTGCCGGGAGTCGCCCTGCTGGCGGCGGCCGTGCTGGTTTGAAGTGGGCGGGAATCCCCATAAAAACAGGATTTCAGACCTGTATAGAGTTTTACTTTACATTTAGAAAATCCTGTGCTATAATACAGTCAGCGCAAAAGAGCGGGGCAATCTCACCCCACTTTTTTGTTCACACCTGAAGGAGCAGGAGAGGCGCACACGCTTTTTTCCTTCAGGGGGCGTCGGCCGCCCATGTGGCTTTTATTGTCCCTTTTGGGATTTTCTCGGGTAAAAGCAGCTCTCATTGGTTCATGTGCAGCGCGGTTGTCCGCGGAATGCGATGGGAGGTTTCGGTTTATGATTGAAACACAGGAAAAAAAACAGCGCGCCTTGCTGATTGGCGCGGATTATGGAAAATATGATGCCGAGGTTTCCTTGGATGAATTAGAGGAACTGGCAGAAACAGCCGGGGCAGAAGTGATCGGAAAAATGCTGCAAAAGCTGCCGACTGTCAATAACGCAACGTATATTGGAAAAGGAAAACTACAAGAAGTAAAAGAATTTGTTTCCCTGCATGAGATCGACCTGTTGGTCGTGGATGACGAGCTGAGCGGCGCCCAGCTCCGCAATATCGAGGAATACACCGGGGTAGATGTCATCGACCGCACCATGCTGATCCTGGATATTTTTGCTCAGCGTGCCCGCTCCAATGAGGGTAAATTGCAGGTAGAACTGGCTCAGCAGAAATATCTGCTGCCCCGTTTGTTAGGGATGGGCAAGGTGCTCTCCCGGTTAGGCGGCGGGATTGGTACCCGGGGCCCTGGCGAAACCAAGCTGGAATCGGACCGGCGGCATATTCGCCGTCGGATTGAAAGCCTGGAGCAGGAGCTGCGGGGGCTGGAAGAACGTCGGGCGCGAATGCGGGAACGCCGTCAGAAAAATGATTTGTTGACCGTGGCAATTGTAGGATATACCAACGTAGGAAAATCCACCCTGCTGAACCTGCTGACGGATGCCGGCGTATTGGCGAAAAATCAGCTTTTTGCGACCCTGGATCCAACAGCACGGGAAATCAGCCTGCCGGATGGGCAAACCGCCATTCTGGTCGATACAGTCGGCCTGCTACGTCGCCTGCCGCACCAACTGATCCAGGCGTTCAAATCAACCCTGGAGGAAGCAGCGAATGCTGATCTGATCCTGAATGTCTGCGATATTTCTTCCGATACAGTAGATGAGCAGCTGGAAGTTACACAGGATCTGCTGAACGAATTAGGCTGTGGAGAAATTCCTACGATTACGGTTTACAACAAAGCAGACTTGCTTTCAGAGGATCTGGAACAGCCGCGGAATCCGCGGGCCGTTTTGATTTCAGCCAAAGAGAACC
The DNA here is from genome assembly GCA_947649285.1 of uncultured Clostridia bacterium. Lineage (GTDB taxonomy): Bacteria > Bacillota > Clostridia > Oscillospirales > Ruminococcaceae > Paludihabitans. Next base: position 4,687 of record CANSRB010000010.1, on the reverse strand, counting down.
GCGGGGTAGATCAGCTACTGGAGATGATGGCGGAAGTGCTGAGCAGCTCTATTTGCCGGCTGACCCTCTGTATCCCGTATGCGGAAGGGCCCTTGCTGGATCGGATCCGGCGGCAGGGAAAGATCTTTTCGGAGGAATATCTGCCCGAAGGGGTTCGGGTGGACGCCAATGTCGATCATAAAATGCTTCATTTGATGGAAGCCTACCGCTGCAAGTAAATACTTTTTGTATAAAATTGAATAACAAATACGGATTGTTTCTTTAAGAAGATGCGGTAAATAGCCGTATCTTCTTTTTTATCCTCAATGACTGAATTTTCCACAAGAAATCGGGCGTAATTTTCCAGCTATGATTGAAGCTTCCCGGAGCAAACTAAGCCTAAGAACCTATATGTACAACCGGAAAACACCGTCTAACCGGGCCTTTTCCTGGTATACTGCGTTCATTTTTCTTGCCATACGCCAATATGCCTGCAAAAAATCGCCTTGTCTGCCAGGAAAATCCCTCCGTCATCCGGCATCCCCGGCTATACATACAGGTTCTAAGAGAAAACGGGGAGCGTGCAAGATGAAACAAAAATTATGGTTGGAAACCAGGCTGTTTTTGATTGGTTCGATTGGATACAGCCTGCTTGAAATATTGTGGCGGGGATTTACTCATTGGACGATGGCCGTAACCGGCGGATTTTGTTTTTCCGCCCTCTATTTTTTGAACCGGCGTTATGAGTCGGCCCCGCTTTGGCGGAAATGCTTAAATGGCTCTTTGCTGATTACAGCGGCGGAGCTGGTCGTGGGGTGCATTGTCAATTTAGGGCTGCATTGGCAGGTCTGGGATTATTCGAAAATGCCGTTGAATTTATGGGGGCAGATCTGCCTTCCGTATACCGGATTGTGGTTTTTATTATCCATGCCGATTTGTTTTTTAACCCGTCTTATCCGGATGCAGGTAGAGGGGAAGGCCTTTACAAAGGGTAAAGTTTTGTCGAAATAAAGAAACAATCGTCACGAAATGGTGGAAAACTCGGGTTTTCAACGGGAGTTTCCCATGAAAATCTGAAAAATAGGCCCGGTTTTCCACGTTTTCAACAATCCGATTGTGGAAAACGTGGAAAACTGAAAAATTACCTTTCGTATAATCTAAAAGAGCCTTGGAGCAGGTTTTCCCCAGCAGAGGAGCAGGATTGTGGAAAACCGACGCCCTTCAGGAAAAAATTTACCCAAAGGGTAGGACTATATAAAGTAAAAGAGCAGGACAGACCGCGGTGGTTTGCCCTGCTCTTTTGATTTCTGTATAACGACACTTTCCAAGAAAGTATCCGTGGGGAAGACCCACAAACTGAAAATAGTCAGTTTCCTTTCCCAAAATGCTTATAGGCCAGTATTCCAATGGGAAGAAAGTAAACACACCATGCAACAAGCGCGGCGATGCCTCCGGTGTTTGTTCCTCCATCTGACATACTGGTGAACACGCCTGTCATGGGCAGGATAAAGCAGCCGAAAAAGAAAACGCCATGGATCATCAGGAGAGCTTTCATCCACTTGTCCGCTTTGCTGTCTGCTTGGACAGACAGGCCCATGAAAAAGGTGGAAAGAGCCATCATCCCATACCCCAGCAAATCATAGTTGAACAGGAGCCCTCCTCTTTGAAAATCCAGAATGGCCTGCGCCTGTTCGCTCAATCCGCCGAAGCGGACGCTTGTTGTCTGCGCGAAATATACAAGAAAAATCAATACGGCATAAACGACTGCAAAGGCCATCCCGGTATTGGCAGCCACACGCCGGTTTTTATTACTTTCATTATGCAGCCCTGCTGCCATCATGATGTAACCAATAGGCAGAAACATACAGACGAAGTAAGAGCCGAAAAGAAAGTCTGCGATCAAACAGACCGCAAAAAGAATTACCGCCGCTGTAACGATCGCTGAGCCAATCCTTGGTATGATCCTGTTCATGTTGTCTTTCTCCATAAACCCTGATTTGTTGTTAAAACAACCCGCCGAAGGGAAGCTTCCTCTCGGCGGGTATTGTTTTCCTGATCGTATGTGCCTCAAAGGGCGGGTCTTTTTTATTTTGCGTAGTTGTCAAAGTAATTCTGAATGTAGACAATCGGGGTGCCTTTGTCGCCGCTGCCGGAGGTCAGGTCGCAAAGCGAGCCGATCAAGTCGGTCAAGCGGCGGGGAGTGGTTCCCTGGGCCTCCATTTGGCCCACCAGGTTATCTCCCTTCCGCCGGATGTAATCCGAGATGGCTTCTTTGAGCGCGTCGCCGGAGAGGTCGGCAAAATTGTTGTCCGCCAGGTATTTCAGCTTGATTTCGTTCGGAGTCCCTTCCAGTCCGGAGGTGTAAGCCGGAGAAACCACCGGGTCTGCAAGCTCCCAGATCTTCCCGACCGGATCTTTGAATGCTCCGTCGCCATAGACCATGACTTCGACTTTTTTCCCGGTGCGTTCCAGCATCTTCGCTTGGACGGATTCAACAAAGGGCATACAGTCACGGGGGAAGAGCTTTACGCTGTTTTCGGTCGCCTTGTTGGAACCCAGCAAACCGTAATTTTCATTGTAGCCGCTGTCGTTAATCGGGGCGGTCAGGATTTCATCCAGCCCGTAAACCTTGGCGGCTCCGGCGGATTGGAGAATCCGCTTGGTACGCTGCCGGGTATGGATATCACAGTGGATGACGTTTGGCGTATAGTTCAGAATCGTGCGACAGTTGTTGGAGAAAATGATCTCGACTTCTGCCCCCATTTCTTTAATCAGGTTTTTATAATAAGCGACATAATCTACACCGGTGAAGGGGTGCAGGATCACGCCGAATAATTCACGGTAACGCGCTTCGGTTAAAACATCCGTATAAGGATTGATCCCTTTTTCATCCAATCTTTCCAGATCGATCAGGTGGTTGCCCACTTCGTCCGAAGGATAGGAAAGCATCAGGACGATTTTTTTCAGCCCTTTGGCGATTCCGCGCAAACAGATGGCAAAGCGGTTGCGGCTGAGGATTGGGAAAATCACACCGACTGTTTCTTCTCCGAATTTCGCTGCAACATCTGCGGCAATGTCGTCTACAGAGGCGTAGTTCCCCTGTGCGCGCGCAACAACTGCTTCTGTTACGGCGATTACATCCTTTTCCCCTGGAGCAAAGCCTTCCGATTCCTGTGCTTCCAGCACAGAGTTTACGACGATTTCACTGAGGTCGTCCCCTTTACGGATAATAGGGGCGCGAACGCCGCGTACAATGGTGCCAACTTTTCTTTCCATAGTATTCAGATTCCTTTCTGGGGGAGTGGAACGGCGTGAAGGGCCCACTCAAGATAACAATTCCACCGCCGGACGATTCCGGTAAGGCGGCCTTCACTAGCATTGTTATTATATCCCAAAATCGTCGGATTGTAAAGAAAAAAAGATCGGCGGCCAGGGACGTATCATAAAAGGCGGTATACTGAAATGCTCAAAGACCGGCTGCGATCCGAGTGCAGGACTCCGTCCCCGCCCTCTTTTCTTTGAGTGCTCAAAGAAAAGAGGAAAAAGAAAGCCATCTAGGATAGGGCCCTTCTGGGAACCCCCACATGGCGGATAGCAGGGAGGCCTCCCTGCTCCGGGCCGCCCCGGTCTAACGCTGGAGGAGCGTCTCGACAGCTCGGCGGCTGCTTTAATAGGAAAGCGGAAAAGCCTTAACCTTGTAACCCGGAGAGCTGTTTGGGATAGGATTGCGCTATACGGAATCTGCCCAGTGACGGACAGCGGCACAGAGGAATTCCGTACAGCCGGGAAGGTTCCGGTCATAATAATCCCGGAAGCGTTCATCAGCCTGATACATCGCCGCCAGGCCGCGGTGAGCCTGTGGGGAATAGGATTTCCAGGTAAAAGACAGCCATTTCCGGTGCAGGAGCAGGATTTCTTTTCCGGTTTCCGACTGGGGGGATTTCCCGGCGCGGACAGCTTCCTCCAGGCGGCTGAAAAGCGTGCGCTCAATTTCCTGATAGGCCTGGTAATCAGCCTCGGACAGGTCCAGGAAGCATTGATTTGCAGTATCTACTGCGGCGTCGCCATATTTTTGCCGGGCTTCCGCACCGTATTGATTTTCTTGTCTCTGAATGGTTTCTTGCTTAAAGGCTTCAAATTTCTGTTGATCGTTCATAAGGGATTCTCCTTTCAAATGGGCCAGGGTTTGCCGGACGGTCCGGATCAGGGCAGAAAGCCGCCGCTGCTCGGCAGAAAGCGCTTCCAGATGCTCTTTCAGCGCCTGTTCTACATTGAAATCCGGCTGGTGGAGGATTTGGGCGATGATATCCAAGCTCAGCCTTCGTTCCCGGTAGAACAAAATCTGCTGGAGCAGGTTGACTTCGGCATCCCCATAATAGCGGTATCCGGATTCACTGACCCGGCTGGGCGAAAGCAGTCCAATCTCATCATAATAGCGAAGGGTCCGGGTACTGACGCCTGCCAATTTGGACAGCTGCTGGATGCGGTATTCCATAGAGTCCTCCTTTCTTTGCCTATATAATCAACACATTTGAAAAAACGCAATTTGCGTTTTTTCAGCCAGCGGGTATAGCCGCTGGCTGTGTGCTCCGCACACCTATGTTGACTATGAAGTCCAAACCAAGGCCGCTTCTGCGACCTCCTGCGATGTGGTTCTCCGCCGCAGGCATCAAAAGAATCAAAATGATTCTTTTGATGTGTTTCAACT
>CANSRB010000009.1 GCA_947649285.1 uncultured Clostridia bacterium | reverse complement strand
GGTTGCTTCTCCGGTAGCCTGATCCTTGACATTTTCCAAGGGAAGATTGATCCGCTTGCCCGCGCCGTCCAGCACATAAGCGCCGTCCCAGGTCACCAGATAACCAGCATCGTTTTCCACGCTGATCCCGAAGTTACCATTACGGGTATACTGGGTCTGGCCATCCCGCTCTATGGCAAAAAATCCGTCCCCTACAATGGTAAAATCCAGCTCCCGGTTGGTCTGGTTCAGGTTCCCCTGATCCATCAGCAACTGGCGGCGGTCCGCTTTTACACCGTGGCCGGTCAAGCGGATATTCTCTTCATCGTGCAGTGCCATTTTTGTATAAATCAGGTCCTCAAACTGGGAACGCACCGTCTTGAAACCAACGGTAGAAACGTTCGCCATGTTATGCGCGACCGTATCCATTTCAGCTTGATAAGCCATCAGGCCGGACGCGCCGGAAAAAAATCCAATATTCATGTCAATTCCCCTTTTTGCCGCAAATAGTATGTTCTCCTTATCACGTTACCATGAAAACCGCCGCATTGCAACTGTTTTCATCGATTTTTCCAAAAATCAAAGCTTCGCAATGGTGGTGGCCGCTTTCTGAGTCATCTCGTCGATGGTTTTCAGCGCTGTGCTGCATGCCTGAAGCGCGCGGTTCGCCTCCATAACCTGGACCCATTCCCGGTTGACATCAAGCCCCGAGGTTTCCAAAAATCCCTGCGCGACCTTGGCGTCCGCCCAAGGCGTATCAGCGTTTTCCGCACCTTCCTTAGCCCGGTACATCCCATTGGAATATTTTTCAATCTGGTCTACCCCAGGCCAAGTGACCAGGATCTGATCGATCCGCTGGTTTTCCGCATTGTAAACAGTCCCGTCTGAAGTGACCGTGAAATCAGAGGTATTCACTTTCAGGGGGCCGTTTTTCCCCATCACCCGGCCGGAGCCTTTCAAATACAAATAGCCTTCGCTGTCAATATCAAAGCCGCCGTTGCGGGTGAGGTAAATTTCGCCTTCCTCATCCTGGATATTGAAAAATCCTGCGCCGTCCAGCGAAATATCCAACGGGCGGAGCGTCTCCTGCAGCAGCCCGCTGTCCAGCAGGACGGGTATTTCCTCTACCAGACGGATCGGCGATGTCGAGCCGATATGCGTCTTGCCATAGGCGTCCTTCCGGATGGCGTATTCATAATCAAACGTGGTCGTAACCACCCGTTCCGCCTGATAGCCCGGCGTTTTATGGTTGACAATGTTGTTGGTCAGCACATCCAGCGTGCGCTCCTGCGTCAGCATTCCCGCCGCCGCGGTATAGTATCCAGGTAACATTTCTCCCTCATCCTTTCATATACTTTTCCAATGGTTCCCGCAGCTTCATAATCGCCCGGCTGTTGATCTGTGAAATACGCTGCTCGGTCACCTGCATGACCGCCGCGATTTCCGAGAGCTTCAGGTGCTCGTAATAATACAGGCTGATGACAGTGCGTTCCCGCTCCGTCAGCGAATCGAGCGCCTTTTCCAGGATTTCATGCAGCTCCTGCTGATAAATATTATTTTCCGGCCCAGCTTCTCCCCCCATGGAATGCTCCAGCACATCCCCCATCTGGGTGGTGTTTTGAAGCAGCTCCTCAAAGGAAAACATGACCGAGTTGGAAATTTCACTATAATAACGGGAAAGCGCCTGGAGCGAGATATCCATCCGCTCCGCGATCTCCTTGGGTGTAGGCTCCCGCAGCAGCTCGTTGCAGAGCTCGTCGTGTACCTGTGCCAGATGCTTAGCCGTCATTCGGACCCGGCGGGGCAACCAATCCTGCTTGCGCACAAAGTCGATTACCGCGCCCCGGACCCGCATAAACGCATAGGATTCAAACTTGATCCCTTTGTCCGGGTCAAAACGCTCAATGCAGTTAATCAGGGCCAGGATCCCCTGGTTGACGATATCCTCATGCTGGGCAAAGTTGGAAAAAACACCCCGCATTTGTCCGGCAACCGTTTTGGCAATGTAGCTGTAATACAATACCAGCTGATTGCGCACCTGTACGCTTCCGGTTTGCTTATATTTTTCCATGAGGCTGATCGGATCCACATCCGGGGTTTTAGACTCCGTTTCAAATTCCTGATTCACCGATAAAACCTCCTTTTCTGCAACAGTCCAAATAGGCAGCGGCCTTGCGTTCCCAGCCTCCTCGTTCCGGAAAATACGCTAGTTACTGATTGAGATATTTCCCAGCGCCAAAATCTGCACATCATTGTCAACCTCGTTAAAGGAGAGGACAATGGCGTCCGGATGGAACTGGTCAACCAGCTTTTTGAAATAGATCCGAACAATCGGCGAAGTCAGGATAATCGGGACCTGAACCAAATCCTTCACCTTGTCGATCTCGTGGTTGGTTGCGGCAATAATATTCTGGATCGTCTGAGGCTCCAGCGCCAAATAGGAACCGCCGTCCATCTTTTTGACGGAGCTCATGATCGCATTTTCGATCCGCGCGTCCAGACTGATAACCTTGAGCTGATCTGCTTCGGCAAATCGCCGTGTAATCGTCCGTTTCAGCGACTGGCGGACGTATTCGGTCAGCATATCGCTGTCCTTGGTGGTCGCGCCGTAATCGGACAGGGTTTCTACAATCGTTTCGAGGTCCCGCACCGGGATGCTCTCCCGCAGCAGATTGGCCAGTACTTTTTGCAGGTCGCCCACACTGACAATCCCAGGGATGGTATCGTTTACGATGGTTTCATTGGTTTTACGCAGGTTGTTGAGCATATTGTTGACTTCCTGCCGGGTCAGAAGCTCGTAAGCGTGCTTCCGGATGACCTCGGAGAAGTGGGTGATAATAACGGAGGTCGGGTCGATCAGGGTATAGCCGGCCAGCTCCGCCTTGATCTTTTTATCTTCACTGATCCATTTCGCCGGCATCCCGAACGCCGCCTCAATGGTGTCAATCCCATCCACAATTTCAGAGGGGTTCTCCGGCGCCAAGGCCAGGTAATGGTCTGTCAGAACGTCGCCCTGCGCTACATATTCGCCCTTCAGCTTGATGGCGTACTGGTTGGGGTTCAGCTCGCCGCCGTCCTTCAGCCGGACAGAGGGGATGACGATGCCCATTTCCAGCGCAAACTGTTTCCGGAACATGATGACCCGGTCAACAAAGCTGCCGCCGTTATCTTCATCCACCAGCGGGATCAAGCTGTAACCCAGCTCCATTTCGATCTGATCCACCGCCAGAAGGCCGTAGACATTGTCAATATCCTTGTAGAAGTCCGCCTCGCTGGTAACCTCTTCGGTTGAAATCAGCCCGGCGTCGGGTTCCACAACCGGACGCTGACGCCGCAGCAGGATCAGCCCGAAGGTAATCAAGACGGTGGAAATCACCAGCACCTGTACGACCGGGAAACCGATAAAACAGAGGAAGATCATCGCGATGCCCGACATAATCAGCACAAGCGGCTGTGAGAAAAGCTGCTTGCTGACATCGCTGTTCAGGTTGGACTCGGAAGCAGAACGGGTTACGATCATACCGGTCGCCACCGAAATCAGGAGAGCCGGGATCTGGGACATCAAGCCGTCGCCGACGGTCGAGGTGGAATACACGCTCATGACCTCGCTGAACTCCATGCTGCCGGAAATCATACCTACAACCATGCCGCCCACCAGGTTAATCAGGGTAACAATAATCGAAAGGATTGCGTCCCCTTTGACAAACTTGGAAGCACCGTCCATGGAACCAAAGAAATCCGCCTCACGCGAAACATTAGCGCGGCGTTCTCTGGCCTGGTCCTCGGTAATCAGCCCGGAGCTGAGATCGGCGTCAATGGCCATCTGTTTACCCGGCATTGCGTCCAGGGTGAAGCGGGCAGAAACCTCTGCAACGCGCTCCGCACCTTTGGTAATAACGATAAACTGCACTAAAACGATAATCAGGAAGATAACCAAACCGACTACAACATTCCCCTGGATAACGAACTGGCCAAAGGTTTTAACAACCTCGCCGGCATAGCCGTCGTTCGTCAGGATTGAACGGGTAGACGAGATGTTCAGCGCCAGCCGGAACAGGGTCGTAATCAGCAAAAGGGAAGGGAAAATCGAAAATTCAAGGGATTCCTTGATATACATCGTGGTCAGCAGGATAACGAACGAAACCGCCAGGTTTAAAATGAACATCAAGTCCAGCAGCATGGGCGGCAGGGGTACGATAATTAAGAAAATGACCAGGATGACAAAGCCTGATATTAAGTTATTGAATAATTTCACGTTATTTCAAATCCTTCTGCTTCAGACTGTAAACGAATGCCAATACTTCTGCTACCGCCTGGTAGTAGTTTTCAGGGATTTCCCTGTCTATATCAACCGCTTCATAAAGGCCGCGGGCCAGCGGACGGTTTTCCATAATTGTAACGCCATGTTCCTCGCCTACTGCGACAATTTTCAGGGCAAGGCTGTCAACCCCTTTGGCGACAACCACCGGCGCGTTATTTTTTTCAGGAATATAGCGGACCGCTACAGCGTAATGGGTCGGGTTCCGGATGATAACATCCGCTTCCGGGACACTCTGCATCATACGCCGGCGCGCCTGCGCCTGCTGGCGTTCCCGGATCTTCCCTTTCACCTGCGGGTCACCTTCGGACTGTTTGTATTCCTCCTTGAGCTCCTGTTTGCTCATCCGGAGGTTTTTCTCATAGTCCCACCATTGATAGATATAATCCGCTGCTGCGACAGCCGCAGCGGCGATGGCAACGGTACTGACGATATCCAGGATCATGGATCCGGTCTGCGCTGCTGCCTGCCCCAAATTCATATCCATCAGCCGGGGCAGCTGAGGGATGTATTCCACAAAGACGGTGTAAACAATATAACCCAGGATCAAAATCTTGGACACGGCTTTGAGCATTTCCACCATGCCCCGCAGTGAGATAATCTTTTTCAGCCCGGAAAGCGGGTTCAGCCGGTTCGCTTTAAACGCCAGCGACTTCATGCTGAACAGCAATTTCGTCTGCGCCAGCGTCAAAATCACTGCCACCAACCCGCTGATCAGCAGCAGCGGCAGAGCCGCTTTGACAAAGATAATAAAGCCATCTATAAAAAGCTGCCGGCATTCCTGGATGGAGATTTCCTCAAACTCCCCGGCAAGCAGAAAGAATTGGGCCACGCTGGTTTCCAGCGTTTGGAGTGTAAACGGCCCCAACAGCTTCAAGCCATAAAAGCTGGCTAAAAGTCCGGCCACCATCACTACCTCGTGGCTTTGGAAGACATTGCCCTTCTTCCGTTCGTCCTGCTTTCGCTTTGGGGTGGCTTTCTCGGTTTTTTCGCCTGCCATGCCGATTCATCCCCCCTTTTTAAGCCAAAAGAAAAGCAGCGCCCGCCTGTTCCAGGCTCCTGCGTCGATTATACGGCGCTAATCCTGTTTCTTAATAAAAATCGTTTTTTGAAGAATCCGTCTAAGGCGCCAAAACCAGCAGCGCTTTTTCCATCTCCTCAAACAGGATAATCAGGTAATTATCTACAAAGTTAGCCAGCGGCACCGAAAATAACAGCATCAGCAGCATCCCCATCAGGATTTTGAATTGAATACTGATGACAAAAACGTGGATCTGCGGGACCAGCTTCATCAAAACGCCCATGGAAAGCTCCGCTACAAACATCGCCGCCAAAAAAGGCAGGGCCAGCCTCAGCGCCAACGAAAACACCGAACTAAACAGCGTAAAGAAGAATCCCGGGATTTCCGCACTCAGCACAGCCCCTCCTACCGGGACAACCTGGTAAGAGGACTCGAAAATTTTAATCAGGATCAGATGGCTGTTGGTGGTAAAGAAATATAACATAAAAAGCAGGTTCAGCAGATTAGAGGAAACCGACATCTGAATGCTGGAGCCCGGATCAAAAACCTTTGCCATGGCAAGGCCGAACTCAGTATCCAGCAGATCCCCTGCGAAAAACAGCATATAATAAAACAACGTAAATACGGAAGAACAGATTAAACCGACAAACACCTCGACCAGCAGCGCCCAGATCAGGGAAGGGGCTGTTGCCAGCCCTGCCACGCCCTCCACGCTTACGCCTGGCGCCAGGATCAGGGTCAGCCCCAGGATCAGCGCCATCCGCACCCGTACCGGGACATTCCGGCGGGAAATCACCGGATTCAGCGCAATCAGCCCGCACATCCGTGCAAACACGAGGATATAAACCGTCAGGTCTGTAAATTCTATGCTCCACATGATCGGCTTACACCTGTGTCATGAGCGAAAAAAGCGAATGGAACAGGTCGTCCATCTGGGTAAGCATCCAACTTCCCAGCAGGAGAAGCAGCAGCACAATCGCAATAATCTTAGGAACAAATGTCAGCGTCTGCTCATGGATTTGGGTAGCCGCCTGAAATACCGCGACGACCAGACCAATCAGGATACTGACCAGCAAAAGCGGGGCCGAAATCTTGAGCATCAGCAGGATCGACTCCCGAAAAACCGTTAAAACTTCCCCCTGTGACATTCCGGCTCCCTCCTTCCCGGCAGCATTCCTTCACGCGTCCCGCCGTGCTACTTAAACCCGGAGATTAACGCTTCAATCAACAAATTCCATCCATCTACCACAACAAACACCATAATTTTAAATGGCAGAGAAATGGTAGAAGGCGGCAGCATAACCATACCCATGGACATCAGGGTACTGGATACTACCATATCAATAATCAAAAACGGGATATAGATCAAAAAGCCTACCCAGAACGCCGTTTTCAATTCGCTCGTAATAAACGCCGGGATAATAACCTCCATCCCGATTTCCATCAGCATTTCCTGCGGCTGCCCGTTTGCGGTATCAACCGGCTGCTCCGTATTGCTGATACTTAAAAAAAGGTTCAGGTCGCTGGTATAAATCTCCCGGATCATGAATTCCTTGAGCGGGACAGAAGCGTTTTCCAGCGCCGTTTCAATGGGGATCGTCCCCTCGTTATAGGGCTGAAGGGCTTCCTCGTTCATGCGGGTCAGCACCGGCATCATCACAAAAAGCGTTAAAAAAAGCGCAAGCCCGGTTAATACCTGATTCGGCGGGGACTGCTGCGTCCCCATCGCGTTCCGAAGGAAAGACAGAACAATGATGATCCGCGTAAAGCTGGTCATCATAATCAGAATGGATGGCGCAAGCGCCAGCAAGGTGCTCAGAAACAATAAATCCAGTGCGCCAAACGCATTGGTACCCTCCCCGGAATTCAAATCAATTGAAATCTCCGGAGCGGCATAGGCCGGAACAGCAAAACAGACAAAAAGAAGGCAGACCGTAACAGCAAACGAAATCAAAAAGCGGATTGTCTGCTTTTTCAGAACCCGCTTTTTCTGTTTCACTTCATTCATTCGGCGCCTCCTGTGAATCCTGCGTTTTTTTCTTTCTGCCTGGCTTGAATTTTTGACCCAGCGTCTGCTGGAAAATATCCGAAAAAGAAGCAGGGCTCCCTTTTTCGGGGAAATGGATCTGCTCTGGATCCAGATCGCAGATTTTTTCAATATGCTGTCCGCTGACGCCGATTAACATCAGCCGACCGCCCACTTCCACGATACACAGGCTTTTATCCTGCCCGAGCATATACCGGTCAATCAACCGGATATTTTTCCCCAAGCCGCCTCCCTGTGTCATCTGGCGTTTCCCCAGCCATTTCGTTGCGGCATACGCCAGATACAGGATTAGGACAAAAGCGATCAGCATTCCCAAAGCCGATAAAACCTCCGGCAACCGTTACACCTCCAAAACAGGCCGGCTGAGAGCGGTTTGATCCCCCAAGGCCTTCGTTTTTATGCCCGTCCACCGGAAGGCTTTCCTGCCTGTACAGCAAAATCAGCCCAGGATTTTGGTCACTGTCTGCAAAATACGATCCGGTTTAAACGGCTTGACAATGAAGTCCAGCGCGCCCAGCTGAATCGCTTCCACAACCATCGCCTCCTGGCCCATTGCGGAACACATAACCACCTTTGCGCCGGCATCTCCAGCTTTGATTTTTTGCAACGCTTCAATACCGGTCAGGTTCGGCATGGTAATATCCATAATAACCAGGTCCGGCTTTTCCGCCGCATATTTGTCTACGGCTACCGCGCCGTCTTCCGCCTCGATCAATTCACTGTAGCCAGCTTTTGTCAGGCAGTTTTTGATCGTCATACGCATAAACGCCGCGTCGTCTACAATCATAATTTTCTTACCCATGGGATAATTCTCCTTTTCTGTCGCTCAAATTTTGTTTTTAATTTATTACTGCTGCCGGCCCTTTTCGTAAACTTTAGGCCGAAAGCTGGGTTTACTGCCCGTTCCCTAGGGATTCCATCAAGTCCTTTGTCCCCAAGATCTCGGTAATCCGGACGCCGAAGTTATCTCCAATGACTACAACGTCGCCCTTGGCAATGAGCTGGCCGTTCACCACGATATCTACCGGCGCGCCAGCCTGCTTATCTAATTCTATCACAGTTCCCTGCCCAAAATCTACAATTTCCTTGATTTTGCGCTTCGTTTTTCCAATTTCTACGCTGACAGACAGCGGGACGTTCATCAGAAGGTCCATGCTGGAGCTGGAAATCGGCCCGACAGCGCCTGCGGCAGAAAAAGTCGGGAACTGCGCAGTCTGCACATTCATTGGCTGACGGATCATCCCCATATCGGTCATCATGCCGTTCGGCTGCTGCTCCATAGGCGGGACAGGCTGCGGCGGATAGGGATAACCCGGATAAGGCGGATAGGGATAGCCCGGATAAGCAGGCATCCCGTTTGGCATCATCATCGGCTGCTGCGGCTGCTGCATATAGGCTGCGGCCATTTCAGGGGGCATAGCAGGCTGCTGCGGCTGAACCGGCGGCATTGCCGGGGGAACAGAAGGTGCGGCGGGCGGCGCAGCTGGAGCCGGCGCAGGAGGAACTGGAGCTGGGGCCGGGGCTGCCGGAGCAGGGGCAGGCGCGGGAGCCGGAGCACTGGGCTGTACGATCGGTTCAATTTTTTCAATATTGGCAGCCTGGTCGCCCAGAACCTGTTTGATAATCATGGCCGCCAGTTCACAGGACATAATGCTGGCAAAACTGGTTTCCATAACGTCGGCAATGCTCATGCCGAAGGAAATCGCCACTACCTTGCGGTCAATCGGCGCTTCTACATACTCCTCCAAACGGGGAGAAGTAACCACGTAAGCGTCCGGCGTAGAGATGTCAACGACATCCCCCAATACATCGGACAAAGCCGTGGCCGAAGCACCCATCATCTGGTTCATAACCTCGCACGCGGCGCTCATACTGAGTTCGTCAAACTCAAAATCGGGGCGGGGCGGATCGTCCGTCCCCATCAGCAGGTTCAAAATAACCTGCATATCATTCTGGCGGAACAGCATCACATTGCTGCCGGAAATCCCTTTTACATACTGAATCTTTACCAGAATCGCCGGTTCCAGCTCCGCATAATCCAATTCCTGGAGCATCTCCAGTGACACGGTCGGCGGAGTAATGACAACCTGCCGGTCCAGAAGGGCAGACATCGCCGTTGCAGCCGATCCCATACTGATGTTGAGGATCTCGCCTATGGTATCGATATCATCTTTTGAAAGCACTGGCCCTTGGCCTCCCGCTTTTTGTTCCAAATCTTCCACTAATCGTTCCCTCTCTTTCACTACTCAACCGGTTTATTCAGCTTGATTGATTTTTTCATTCCGGTTTCGCCAAGTTTCGCGGTGTACCAGAGTTCGTTGTCCACCATAACGGTAATATCGCTTTTAATGTCTTTATTCAGCATAACCACATCTGAAACCTGAAGCTGGAGGATATCCTTCAAGCTCATCTGGCAGTTGTCCAGCACGGCTTTGATTTCCAGGCTGGATTCGGTCAGCTCATCCAGAATCCACTGCTTCTTGAGCCGTTCCAATTGAGGATCCTGCTTCTTCGCGCTGCGGGCATACCGCATACTGAAGTTGTCAATCACTTCTTCCAGGTTTTCAGCCGGGATACAGATACTGATATTCCCCGTCATAGAGCCCAGTTTGATGTTCATCATGACAATGATAACCGTATCCTCCGGAGAAAGAACCTGAAGCAGCCGGGGGTTGGTTTCAATCGACCGGAGAGGCATTTTCACATCCAGATAATTTCCCCATGCGTCCTGCATCAGGTTGGTCGCCTTGCTGAGCACCTTTTCCAAAATCGCGATTTCAACATCCGTATAGTCGCGGTCCGGGGTAAACGGTTTCGTACTGCCGCCGCCCAGCAGCCGCTCTACCATCAGATAACCGATCGAAGTGGAAATATCCATGATAAAAAATGCTTCACTATATTTCTTTTCTTCCGGCAAAAAGTCAATCATTCCCAACAGGGCGTTATCCGGGAGGGCATTGTTATACTCGTAATAGCTTTCTTCCTCAATTTGGAGCATTTCGATCTCACAGAAATCCCGCAGCAGGCCGGACAGATAAGAAGAAAGCATCCGGGAAAAGTTTTCGTGAAGTCCGTCCAGTGCTTTCAGCTGTTCTTTCGTAAACTTCTTGGGGGATTTAAAGTCGTATTCTTTCGCCTTATCCGGCTCCTCCTCACGGGCTGGTTCCACCACTTCTCCACCCGTATTCATCCGGTTGAGCAAGGCGTCTATTTGTGCTTGTGAAAGCTGTTCAGGCATTTCTAGATTCTCTCTCCTTACTCGTTTGGATTATTTTCAGGCTGCACATCCTGTTCTGCCCCATCCGCAGTTCCGTCTGCGGATGGGGGAGGAGCGTCCTCCCCGCCGGTTAGGTTGCCGTCCGGGGTCAGTAAATCTTCTGCGCCGCCCGGTTTGGGGTAAATATTCTCATCATAGGTCCCCTGGAAGAGCTTCTCAATATCCGCTGCGCCGCCGGTGAAATACGCATCCTTGCCAACAATAATCATATCGACGCGGCGGTTTTTCTCCCGCCCTTCCGCAGTGTTGTTATCCGCGATAGGAAAAGCGTTGCCCTGCCCGATCGCATTGAGAATCTTCGGATCAATCCCGCACTCATCGTCAAAATAAATAGCCACGTTCGCCGCACGTTCACTGGAAAGCATCAGCGCGTTGACCGGGTAATTCGGGTCGTTGACCTCGGCGCTGTGGCCATATATGTTAATCATGGAAATCTTGTCGCTGATCTGGGTAAAACACTCTCCCATAAAATCCAGCATCGGAATGCTGTCCTTTTTCAGCTGGTAACTGTCCGATGCAAAGAAAACGCTTCGGTTAAAACGGATAAACACCATGTCGTCCGACTGGTTCACCTCTACCCGGTCCTGCATATTGTTGGCTTCTATGTAAGCGGAAAGGTACTCATACAAACCCTCCAGGCTTTCTACTTTCACATCCTCCAGATCGACCGGTTCCTGCGATTCATCGCTGTTAGACGGGCTATCCACCGAGCTTTCGGTTCCGGGTGGCCCTTTCAGCCCCTCAACCAGCTGATCGAAGGCCTCCTGCTGCAGGGTAGACATACTGAACAGCATAATGAAAAAGGTCAGCAGCAGGGTAACCAAGTCCGCGTATGTATTCAGCCATTCGCCGCTTCCACCGCCCTCATCGCGTTGTTTTTTTGCCATTATTTCACCTACTTCTCCTCGCTTGGCTCCATCACACGGATGCCAAGCGACGTTGTACCCGCTATGAAACTATTCGTCATCGCTTTCTGCGGCCGCACTCTTCTTACCTTTCTTGCCTTCTTTTGCTTTCGGCAGGAGCTGAGTCAGCTTCTCTTCGATAAATTTCGGGTTATCCCCGGCCTGGATCGCCTGGACGCCTTCTGCAATCAGCGTTTTACAAAGATATTCTTCATCATGGCGCACCTTCAGCTTGGTTTGGATCGGTTGGAAAAGGATGTTTGCCAGCAGGGAGCCGTACAGGGTCGTAATCAGCGCGACCGCCATCGCCGGGCCCAGGATCTCCGGGTTATCCAGCTGTGCCAGCAGCTTGATCAGACCGATCAGGGTACCGATCATCCCGAAGGCCGGGCCGTACGCCGCGCCCGACGCATAAATAGCCCGGGCATTGGCATGGCGTTCGTCCAGATAATCCAGCTCGGTTTCCAGGTGCTGCTTCACTTTTTCCGGCTCGACCGAGTCCACCACCTTCATCAGGCTGTTTTTCAGGAACTCATCATCGGTGGCGTTCAGCTTATCCTCCAGCGCAAGCAAGCCGTTGACGCGGGCCTCCTTCGCGAAGCCCACGATCTGTTCAATCGTTGCGTGAGGGTTATACTTGGTAGGCAGAAATATAATCTTCATATGCTTGGGTATTGCCGCAAAAGCGCTCAGCGGGTAAGAAAGCATCAAGCCCGCAACCGAACCGCCAAGAACGATAAACAGGGACGGCGGGTCCCAGAAGTTGGACAGCATCCCCATGATGTTCGCTTCCATGCCTACTTCAACCTGGCCGGTTTCCATGATATGGGTGGTCGTCGTGATAATACCGATCGCCATACAGACAATCGCCAGCAGCCAGCCAAGCATGGTGTTGATGTCCATCCCGCTTTTGCCGCCTTTTTTTCCTTCTTTGGCCATAAGTCCATTCCTCCGTCATTCAGTCACTGCCGGCTTTAAAAGTCCGATTGAAGCATCGTCGGATCCAGGAGGTTCCGATAAATATCACGCCGGTATTCAATCGTTTTCTGCACGATCTCCTCCACCGCTTCACGCACGATATAAAAGTTCCCGTTGGTCAGGTGGACGGTTGTGTCCGGATTAGCGGATACCTGTTCAATCAGGTCGCAGTTGAGCACAAAAGAGACACCGTTCAGTTTCGTTAAAGTAATCATATTTATATCCTCCTAAATAAGTCCTTAATTATGCCCTTTGGGTACAGGCAAGGGGGAACCCGTCCCCGGCTTCCCGCTTGCCTGTACGGCAATCCGCGGATTGCCGTGTCAGGAAAAAACAAAATTATCGTTTCAGGTTTACCAGTTCCTCGAGCATCGTGTCGGAAACGGTAATCAGGCGGGAGTTCGCCTGGAAACCACGCTGGGTGGTAATCATATCCGCAAACTCCTGCGAAAGATCGACGTTGGAAAGCTCCAGCGAGCTGGTTTTCAGGGTGCCGGTGCCATTGGTGCCGGGAACTGCCAGCCCTGCCTCGCCCGAGTTGGCCGAAGCTGCATAGTAGCTGTTACCGGACTGGATCAGCGAAGCCGGGTTGTTGAAGTTGGCCAGGTCGATCCGGCCGACCTCCTTCTGCCCGATAATGCCGTGGTTTGCGACAATAACGCCGTCCGCGCCGATGATGATGCCGGTCAGGTCCTTCATCTCGACGGCGCCGCCCGCGGTACCGCCGGTCAGCTTGAAGCTGTTCATGCCCAGGTCCTTGGAGGGCGCACTGTTGGTGATGTTTTCCTGCGGGATCGCGTCGGAAGCGGCAAATACCAGAGTGCCGCTGTCTGCTGCCGCCAGCAGTTTTTCATAGCTTGGCAGTTTTAAAGTAATTTCAGCCGGATCTGTACCACCAGTTAATGTGATATTTTTCCCGCAGTCCGATTTTTTAAATGTCTGGCTATAGCCTGCAATCGTCAGTGCAAACGTATCTGGCGCGGTAAAATTAAGGGACGCATCGCTGGCTGTTACAGTATCCGGAATCGTCCCGCTCAGCCCGCCGAAGAGAGTGCCTGCCGCCAGTGCAGCATTCAGTGCGGCCGTATCAGCAAAAGCAGGATCTACCGTCCATGCCAATGGGCTGTTCTGCAAATCCGCTTTATTCAGCACCGCGTTGTAGGTCGGGTAGCTGACTTCGATATAGTCGGTTTCACTGCCGTTGGCTTTCAGCAGCAGCTTGCCGGAGGAGGTCATCTGGCTCTGCTTTACTTCGCCGACATATTCCTTGTTGCCGGCAGTTGCTTTTACCGTAAAGACATCTTCGCCGTTGACTTTCTCCACTTCCATCGTGAATACCATCTCATCATTGACTTCGAATTCGTTGCCCGCCGAGAGGAACTTGAAGCCCCAGATGCCGTTGGGCGGGAATTTCACCTCGCCGGCATAATAGCCGAAGTTCTGGCCGACAACCTGATCGCCGGTCAGGGCCTCGGTGAAGGTATCGGGATCCATGCTGAACTGGAAGTCGCCCGCCGGATGCGCCTTGCCGCCGTTGCCCTCGGTGATCGCGGTGTTGATGGCTTCCTGAAGGTCGGACATACTCGAGAAGGATTCTTTCGCGTTCAGGGTTACAACGATATTATTGGTCCCGACTACGGCTTCCGCCCGTTTGCCGACCGGCAGGGAGGAGGACGCGTTCAGGACGATATTGACATTGCCTTCGGTGGTTTCTGTTCCGGCAGTCACGGTGAACAGCTTTTCATTGATGGTTTTCTCGATAGCGGATTTTGATGCCGGGACGCTCCCCATCTGGCCGATGATATTGATCGGGTCGCTGGAAGCGGGCTTGCCCAGCGGGCTGCCGTTGGTGCCCAGCACGTAGTAGCCGTTCATATCAACCAGGTTGCCCTCGGAGTCGATATCCAGCATCCCGGCGCGGGTATAGAAGGTATTGCCGTCTGCGTCCATAACCTGGAAAAAGCCGTCGCCGTTAATCGCAACGTCCATCTGGTTGCCGGTGTTGGTAACCGAAGACTGGGTCATCAGCAGGTCTACGCTGCCGATCGACGCACCATAACCAACCCCGGAAGGTCCGGTACCGCCGGTGGTAGCGCTGGGCGCTGCCGCATTGCGGAGGTTCTGGTAGTAGACATCGCGAAAAGTGGCGCGGCTGGATTTAAAGCCATAGGTGTTGACGTTGGCGATATTGTTACCGATAACGTCCATCTTGGTCTGATGAGATTTCATCCCGGTTACACCGGAATACATTGATTTAACCATGTTGCTGTATACTCCTCTTCAAAGAGGGACAGGTCCGGCCCGTCAGTCGGTCGGGGCCGGAATAGCTTCCATTCGGTCCGGCTATACGATCACTGTCCCGTCGATGTTGGTAAAAACGCTGCCTTTCAGCTCGTTTTCTTCCACTGTGGTAATAACGGTGTTGTTCGTTACGCTCACGATAAAGGCGGTTTTATCCACCAGAATCAGCGGTTCTTTCAGGCCCTTCTGCCCGGCCAGCCGCACACCTTCGTGCAGGCGTTCCAAATTCCCTTCGGAAAGGCTGATGTTCCGTTCCGCCGCCCGGTTCACCGCGTGCTTGGAAAAAGCTAGGTTGTTCTTCTGCGCCAGACCCTGCTTCAGGATTTCCTGGAAAGAGAGGGTTTCTGCCGCGGCCGCCGGTTTGGAAACCGATGGCTGAACTCCGACGCGGGGCGTTCCGGTTGTAACAGGGTAGGCATAGGGCTTGATCTTATAATCACTCATGCTGTTTCCGTCCCTTCGGAGCCGGTAAGCTCGGTGCGTGCAGTCAAGGTCTTATAAGCCGTTTTATTGCCGTCCGGATCCTCTACAATAACGCTGATATAATAATCCGTATTCGCTTTCAGCCCGGTAATCAGGTCGGTATTGATATTCGGGCGGTTCGCCAAACCGGACAGCGTGCCGTTTTTCATGATATCCTCCACCGTACTGCCCAGCGGTTCTTCCGAATAGTAAACGGAATACTTCAGGTTTTTCTGTACGCCGGGGTCGCTGCTCACAAACGGCCATTCGATCTCGATCCAGCGGTCCGAGGTCCCGACCTTGGTGATGTTCTGGACAGACGCGTCATAGGATGTTTCGGACTGGCCCTCGTGCAGTTCCATGATCTGATCCAGCGAATACTGCTTGCCGTTGACATAGATGCCGTATTCGTTATTGGAAAGGGTCACTTTCTGGACGGTGCCGGTTTCGGTATCCAGATCGCCGGAAACGGTAAACTTGGAAGCCGTCACCTTTTTCCCCAGCAGAGAGGAAACGTAATTCTGTTTGGAATACGCTGCCAGCTCCTGCATTTGCTGCATCGAAGCAAATTGGGCCAGCTGCGCAACAAACTGCGTATCATCAACCGGGTTCATAAAGTCCTGGTTTTTCAGCTGTGCTACCATCAGGTTGAGGAAATCGTCCACACTGACGCTCTGTTCCTTTTCGACAAAGAGCATATCGTAATTCTGCCCGCTGTTCTTTTTGCGGTCCACATTATACTGATAGCCGCTGTCGTAGGTGTCGCGGTAGCTGTTGATTTCATTACCCATCTAAACCTCCTCCTTTCGTTAGATATAAGTGTTCAGCCCGCCTGCGGGAAGGATTTCTGCTTCTGGGGCTAATTCTTCACCAAAGCTTTCCTCTCCGTTTTCGCGGTTGTAATAATATTGCGGGAGCTGATCCTGCGGAGTATAGTGAGGATTCTGATAACCCTCAAAGCCGCTGCCGAAAAGCCCGCTCTGCCCTGCGGATGAAGTTTCCTCCGGGCGCTGAGTGGTAATTTCCCGAACCTCCGCTTGGAGCGGCCGCAGGGAATTTTTCAGCGCTTCCACCGATTCATTCAGCAGTTTTGCCGTCTGAGTGCTGGCGGTCAGGATGCTGAGCGAAATTTTGCCGTCTTCGCCGGCGGTCATCTTGATGGTAATTTCACCAAGGCTCTCCGGTTTCAGCTGGACAATGAATTCATCCTTCCCTTCTGACAGGTTTTGCAGGATATGGTTTTTGACCTGGTTGACCATCCCCTCGCGGGTATGGATTTCCTGCGCCTGCGCACGAAGGCTGGACAAGGTTTCTGTCCGGCTGGCGTTGACCTTTTGCTGCAAGGCCTCTACATCGACCGCCTGGGTTTCCGTTTTGGGTTCATCCTTTACCGTTTTCTTGACCTCGGCAATCGCCTGACGGAACTTCATCTGCCCATCAAACAGCCCGGTTTCAGATTCCTGCTCTGCCGCTCCGGATAAAACCTGCACGAAAGCCGGTTCCCCCGTTTCAGAAGTCTCCATCGGCTGAAGCAGCTCTTTTGCCGCCTCCAGAAAGTCCGCTTTGGGCATCGTGCCCTCCGTTTGAACCGGATTTTGAAGCAGCAGCTCGGCCAACGCCGGATTTTTCTGCGCCAGCAGCTGTACCGCCGAAACCGGATCCATCTCATTCTGCACGGCTTCCAGCAGCACCTGAGGCTGTCCGCTTACAAAGGGGTTGTTCATCAGACTGGCCAGCATCTGCATAGCGTCGGTATTTTCTTCTTCATCACCGCCATTCTGCATCAGCCCGCCTTCTTCCGGCAAAAGCCCGTTTAAAATAGCAGCGCCATCCGGCGTCATCCCGTTCCCAAACAGTGCCATTAAAAGCTGTGCAAATCCGTCGCCGCCCTGCACTGCCTCGCCGTTCATCCCGGAAGGATTCACCGGAGCCATTGACTGTATTGCTTCCATTCTCATCTTTCTCACCTCCTTTCAAGGACGTTTCAATGGGTCAAGCCCCCTGGGATTCCCGGGCCAGCTTCCCCGAAATAAATTCGTTGATGACAGTTTCGTTTTCCCGCGCCACCGAAACCTGGTACTCTTCCAGCTGTTTTTCCTTCAGCTTATCCAGTCCGGAAACCTCCTGCGACGCGGCAACTACTACCTGAACCTGACGTTCCACCTCCAGCTCGGCCTTCCGCAGCTCAGTTTTGAACTGCTTGATCTGCCGGCGGATACTGTCAAACTGGTATTCATACATTTTGATCTGGTTGATGGAAATCGCTTTTTTCTGATCCTCCTTGAGCCGGCGATCCGTTTCGGCAAACTCCCGTTCCAAGGTTTGGATCCGCCGCTCAATCCCATCCCGGGTCTGCCGTAACTGGGCCAGGGTATTTTTTTCGGTTTCCAGCACCTGGTCTTTATAGTCCAGCAGCCGGCTCAGCGTGAATTTGAACTGTTTCATCGCGGCTCACCCCTTCCGGTTGTCATTTTACGGCTTCTTCCAACAACTGCACTGTCTGCTCGAAGGGATACCCTCGGGAAACCGGCTGCTGAAGGAACTCATTGATTTTATCCATATGCGCCATGGCGTCGTCCAGCTGGGGATTGCTCCCTGGCTTATAGGCGCCGATGGAAATCAGATCCTGGTTATCCTGGTACAAAGACATCATATTCCGCATCCGGCCGGCCGCCTGCTTCTGCTCCGGGGACGCGATTTCGCTCATCAGACGGCTGACGCTGGCCAGCACATCAATCGCCGGATAGTGGTTCCGCATCGCAACCTTCCGGGATAACATAATATGCCCGTCAATGATTCCGCGTACCGTATCCGAGATCGGTTCGTTCGCGTCGTCACCTTCAACCAGCACGGTGTAGATCCCGGTAATGGAACCGGTAGAGAAATTCCCCGACCGCTCCAGCAGCTTGGGCAGCGCCGTATAGATGGAAGGCGTATATCCCCGGGCAACCGGCGGTTCCCCGACGCTTAACCCGATTTCCCGCTGCGCCATCGCAAAACGGGTCAGCGAGTCCATCATGAGCAGCACATCCTTGCCCTGGTCCCGGAAATATTCCGCGATCGCTGTAGCCGTCATGGCGCATTTGGAACGCATCATGGCGGGCTGATCCGATGTTGCCACGACCAAAACCGAGCGCTTAGCTCCTTCCGGGCCTAAATCGCGGTTGATAAACTCCATAACCTCACGGCCACGCTCGCCAACCAGTGCAATGACGTTGACATCCGCCTTGATGTTGCGGGCGATCATTCCCATGAGGGTACTCTTCCCGACGCCGCTTCCCGCGAAAATGCCCATTCTTTGGCCCTTCCCGATAGTCAGCAGCCCGTCGATCGCCTTGACCCCCAGCTCGATGACCTCCCCGATCGGGGGGCGGTTCATCGGGTTGGAAAGCTCGCCGCTGATCGGGTAGCTTACGCTGCTCTGAATCGGCGGGCCGCCGTCAATGGGATTGCCCAAGGCGTCTACCGTCCGGCCAATCAGCTCGTTGCTCATACGGATCATCAGCTTTTCCCCGGTATTCCGGACAATGCTGTCAAATCCGATGCCGTCGATGTCCTCATAAGGCATCAGCAGCACCTTTTTTTCCTGAAAGCCGACCACCTCCGCCAGAATGGTTTTTTCCTCTCCCAGCTGGATATGGCAGACATCGCCGACATTGCAGGTCACGCCGGTGGCTTCCACCGTCATGCCGACAATCCGGCTGATCCTCCCCGCATAATCGTAGAGGTTATCTATTTGCAGGGCGCGGTAATAAGGGGACGTATCCCAGACCTTTCGCTGCGCCATCCTTGTTACCACCCCTCTCGCTGTTGTTTTATGGGATTTCCTCAAACCGTTCCCGCAGCTGATCCAGCTGGACGGGAACCGAAGCGTCAATCAGCCCCTCCGGCGTTTGAATCACACAGGTACCGGCCGGCACATTCTTCGCCTGCACCTCCACGGTACTGCCATAGCTGTTCAGGCTTAGTTCCCCTTGCAGGTATTCCAGCAGTTCCGGAAGCTGGTCGGAAATTTCCACCTTGATCCAGTCCGCCTTTTTCACCGATGAAACCGCCTGCTTGACCAGCCCGGCTAATTCCATATCATCCTTGAGAAGCCGCTTAGTAATGATTTTGTCAGTAATTTCGATCACCAGGTCGCGGATTTCCCGCTCATACTGCCCGATAAACTCATCCAGCGAAGCCTGAAGCTCATCCATCAGCACTTCCACCGAATGAATACAGCCGGAAATATCCTGCCGTTTTTCCTCCAGCCCGTCGGAAAGCCCTTTTTCATAAGCTTCCTGATAAGCGCGGGTGCGGATTTGCTCGGCCTCCCGCTGGGCGGCCTCTACAATATCCATCCCTTCCTGCTGGGCATGGCGGATAAATTCTTCGCCTGCCAGCCGGTCGGACTCCGTAATCACAGGAGGGCGGAATTCCACAAAATCTGTGGTTTCTTCCGCCGAATCCTCCTCTTCTATTTCCGGAGCAGGAGGTTCTGGAATATCCGGGATCAGGACGGTGTGTTCGGTATGAACCAGACTGCCCGGCTTGAAAATATTAGGCAATGATCTCATCCTCTCCGCCCTTCGAGATTACAATCTCTCCGGCTTCCTCCAACTGACGGATAATACCAACAATCTTCTGCTGCGCTTCTTCTACATCGCGCATACGGACGTTATGCAGATACTGGATATCGCCCTGAATGGTTTCCTGCATACGTTTGGACATATTCCGCATAATGGTCGCCTTGACGTCCTCGTTTGCCGCCTTCAGCGCTACAGCCAGATCTTTGCTGTCCACCTCGCGGATGAAACGCTGGATCGCCAGGCTGTCGAGGTTGATAATATCCTCGAATACGAACATGAGCTTCCGGATTTCTTCGGAAAGTTCGGGGTTGTTGACACCCAATTCGTCGAAAATATATTTTTCCGTGTTGCGGTCGGTATGGTTCATAATGTCGGCAATATAGGAAACGCCGCCGATCTCGGTGGTATCGACCGAAATGATATTGGCAAACCGCTTTTCCAGAACGCTTTCCACCATGGCAATGACATCCGGCGTAACGCTTTCCAGGTTGGCGATCCGTTCAATGATGTCAATCTGGATATTCCGCGGCAGCTCTGCAATGATCTGAGAAGCCTGGTCTGCCCGCGCATAGGAGAGCAGCAGCGCAATCGTCTGCGGATGCTCGTTTTGCAGCATCATGAACAGGTTCTTTGCATCAGTTTTGCGGATAAACTCAAAGGCTCTGGTCCGCAGCGATTTGGAAAGACGGTCCAGATAATTGCTGGCCGCCTGGGCGCCGAACGCTTTCTCCAAAACGTCCCGCGCATAGGAGATACCGCCCTCATTGAGCACCTTCTGTGTAACGCAGAGCCCATAGAAGTCATCGATAATCTCCTGCATATTCTCCTGTTCCATGTGGTCCAGCTTGGCAATTTCAAGAGACAGCCGCTCAATCTCATCTTCCTTGAGGAACTTGTAGACTTCCGCCGCCTCATCCGTGCCGAGAGCGACCATGACGGCTGCCGCCCGGACAGTTGGAGCAAGTTTGTCATTTTTTGTTGAAGTCTTTGCCATTACTGGTCCTCCTTCAGCCAGGAGCGGATCAGGCTCGCTGTAATTTCAGGATTCTCTTTCGCGAAATTACGGATTTCCTGAACGATCGCATTGTCGCTCGGGTCATTATCCGCATTTGCCGCGTCGGCAATCTGACGTTTCCGCTCTTCAATTTCAGCCTGGAGCGAATTGATCAGCATTTCGGATTCGGCCTCGGCCTCGGCCAGGCGTTTCTTCTGCCGCTTCCGGATCAGCACCAGCACGATGACGGCGATGATAATCAGGAGCAGAACACTGCCTACTACAATATAGAAGATCGGGTTGGCGAGGATGCTCGGTGCCGGTTCCTCCGGTTCCTCCGGAACGATCGGTGCTGGTGCGTCCTCATCCATCTGCATGACGGCGACGTTGCCCGGCTGTACGCCGGTTGCCCGGGAGATCTGGTCGATCAGGTCGGCTTTCTTCTGCTCGGTCAGGTTGTATGCGTCTACGCTGACAGCAATAGACGAGCTCTTCAGCGACGGCTCGCCTTTCTCGATCTGCTTTTTAATATAGCTCTGCGCGTATTCGATCCGGCTCTCATAGCTGGTCATGCCGCCCTCTTCGTTGGGAAGCTGGTTCGCATAACCCGGGATGCCGGTAGTGGGATCGTCCGTATTGTTCTCCTCGCCGACAATATCCCCTGCTGGCTGAGAGCCGTTGACGGTATATTTTTCCTCTTTTTGGGTGATTGCGTTTTTCCCGTCGTCCGAAAATTCATCCGGATTCTGTTCAAAGCTTTCGGTAATCATCTTGTCGTAGTCCAGCTCCACCGTTGCCACGGCAACCACGCCGTCCTTGCCGTAGGTAGGGCTTAACAGGCGGTGGACGTTTTCCTCCATCCGCTGTTCGATCTGGCGTTCATAATCCAGCCGGTCTACGTTATAACCGTCGTCGTCCTGTTCCTCTACCCCCAGCATTTCAATGCCGGTGGACGCATCCACCACTTTGACGTTTTCAGGCAGCATATTTTCAAAGGAACTGGAGATCAGTGTCTTGATGCCCGAAACCCGTTCAGGGGAGAGCGCGACGCCGGGCGCCATGGAAAGGGTGGCGGAGGCTGAAGCGGTTTCATTGCCGGCCTGCTCCCAAACATGCTTGCTCTCATCAGGCAGGTTCAGCAGGACCAGCGCGGTCTGCACGCCCTGAATATGCTCCAGCGTTTGCTTGATCTGTTTTTCCCGCAGGAATTTTAAGGACTGGCGTTTTTCAAAATCGGTCGCGGTAAGCCCGTTCGGCTGCTCATAGCCATCGTATGTAAGCGTTGTTTTGGGGAAACCCTTCATTGCCATCGCCATGAGGATCTCGTCATACTGTTCGTCAGGAACAACGATCTGCCCCTCTTTATTCAGTTCCGCACTGTAGCCCAGTTCCTGCAAGGCGCTGTACGCTTCCGACACCTCGGCGCTTTCCATGCCCTCATAAAGCACCTGGTACCCGTTCCCCTGCAAGTTCAGGAAAAGCGTAATCAGAAGTGCTGCCAGCAGAACCCCGACTCCGGAAAAGATAAAAATTTTCTTTTTCTTTGGCGACTGCTTGCCCCAAAACTCCTTAACACTGGCAGTCACCTTTGCAAACTGTTCTTTCAAAATCACTCAAACCCACTTCATGCTTACCGCACCGCAATAAGCGTTATATTTTTTGACCCTGTACCGTCAGGAAAAGCAAATGAACGCACTGCGAATTACAGCTGCATCTGTACAATTTCTTTATATGTATTGACCGCGCGCGACGTTACCTGTACCGCCATGGTCAGCGCGGCTTCCGCCTTAGCGGAGTTGATCATCAGCTGGGCAAGGTTATCCATATCGCCCACCGCCAGATTATAAGCATCTTCCGAAGACTGAGACTGGGTTTCACGCAGGTTTTCTATCGCACCTTTCAGCACATCCGAAAAGGCAGAACTTTTGGGCTGCTCATTCAGTTTGCCTGAGGCTTCTGTTGATAAAATAGATTCCAGCGGTTTCATAGGGCTGATAGGAACGATAAACACAGCGATTCCTCCTTATTCACGATTCAATAACCAAGCAGCGGAAAACCCTCCCGGGTTCTTTTTTCCGCCGTTTTTTGCAAGTACTTAAAACAAGAATGTCTATTTCTATAGATACTGCTCTTATCTGCTACATTTTTATACAATCAATATCTATAAATATCTGAAAATTCAGCAAAAGCGCGTAAGCTTTCAGATCAACTTTTAGTATACACAAATTAGCATGAAAAATCAACTATAAAGCTTCATTTATCTGCATTTTTCCAAAATTTCGCAATTGCTCCGAGCCCTCGTTTGCAAACTGCACAGACCTTATTCTTAAATATGTTCAAAACTCAAATGGAAATCTGTGAAATTATATTTAAACACGCTATTATTGCTTTGTAATTTATATAAAAACCATCTTTTATATAAGCTTTTTCTTTCAAAACCGTTGCCCGGCCCGG
Source organism: uncultured Clostridia bacterium (assembly GCA_947649285.1). Classification (GTDB taxonomy): domain Bacteria; phylum Bacillota; class Clostridia; order Oscillospirales; family Ruminococcaceae; genus Paludihabitans. The sequence continues at coordinate 19,101 of CANSRB010000009.1, read as the reverse complement.
CCCTGCTTATAAATATGCAGAGCCTGTATGCAAGATAACCAGTTTTTCACTGCAGCTCAAATACTTTTATCCCAACTAAAAAGGAAGCAGGGGAAACACCGCTTCCTTTTTAGTTTAAACTTTAGGCATTGGTAAACTGGTCGATCAAGTTTACCAGATTGGCAATTTCCGGTTTGGAAATCTGAGCGTTTGCACCCAGCTGCTCCCCTTTTTTGCGCATTTCTTCATTGATAAGGGAGGAGAACAGAATCAGCGGAATATCCCGGAGCTCGGGATCTTCTTTTACCAGCTTGGTTAAACGATGCCCGTCCATCAGGGGCATTTCGATATCTGAAATGATGCAGGCAACGTGATCCTTTACGGGGTCGTCGCTGTTCTTCACCTCGCACAGATAATTCCAGGCCTCTTGGCCGTTGTCGGTTTTAATCGTATTATGGTAGCCCGAACGGTGCAGCGATTCCACAATCATCTTGGCCAAAAGCATGGAGTCCTCCGCAATCAGGATGGGCTTGTCACTGGTCTGGCGTTCCCCGAGCTTCTCCAGATCCTCATATTGGATTGAAGTGCTGGGGCTGATTTCCGCCACAATTTTCTCAAAATCCAAAATCGTAATCAACCGGCCCTCGAAATCCGCAATACCTGTGGCAACGCCTTCTTCCCCGCCATAGATGATCCGGTCCGGCTTTTGTATCTTCTCCCAGGAAATCCGGTGGATCCCCTCGACGCTGTAGACATGGAACGCAAAGTGCAGGTTGTTGAAATTCGTGATAATAAAAATATCATAACCGCTGTTGTCCAGTTTCGGAAGGTTCAGATATTTTGCCAGGTCGATGACCGTGATGACCTCATTGCGGGGCTTGCAGATCCCCTCAATATCCGGATGGCCCTTCTGCATCGGTTTAATCGGGCAGGCACGGATAATCTCGCGGACCTTGGCCACGTTGATCCCGAACAGTTCCCCTGCGATCTTAAACTCCATAATTTCAAGTTCATTGGTGCCGGATTCCAGCAAAATCTCAGTCTGTTTTGTTGAAGCCATATCTTTATCTCCCCACTTGTTGTTCTATACAGAAATATCGTACAAATTTCCGCATAGAAAGCGTATAATTTTCCATTCTTTTATTTTATCGGATGTTTTTTTAATATTTAAAGAGGGGACGCGAAAAAAAACTTTTTTTTACTTTAGTTTTCGGGAAACTTGCCGATCTAAAATAAAGTGTACATATTAATCAATTTTTCACATGGGGTGACTACAATGGCAAAACAAAAACGCCGGGGGCTCCAGCAAAAAATCCTGCTCCCGCTGATGCTCTTGGCAATTGTAATTTTTGGGACGATCAGCACGGCAACCGCTGCGCTCGCCCGAAATATGCAAATGGAGCTGACCACTGACAAGCTTCTTTCCGACAGCTATAATAACGCGCTCCTTTTTGCGAAAAAGGCGGATGAAGCTTACCGTCAGGCCGAGGCAATGGCCGGCTGTCTGGCTGTATACCGCCAGCTTCCTGCCGAAGAACAGCGCGACGCTGTAGAGAACATCATCCGCGGAATTTTGAACAGCAACCCGCTCTATGTTTCCGGCTTTGCTTACTTTGAAGAGGGCGAAATGGCTTTGCCTGTACAGCCGGATAAAAAGGATGAGGCTCCTCCAACCGAGGAAGCTCCTGAAGATGAGGAAACTCCCGAAACGGAGGAAATCCCTGAACCGGAAGCTCCAGCCTCCATTGCTTACAGCAGCATCCTCCGCCGGCTTGGTGACGGCAACGAGTACAAATCGGAACGCCGGGAAGACGCATTCGAGCATTATTCCAAAGAGTTCTATACCCGGCTGAAAGCGGACGGCCAAACGCTGATTATCGCCCCTTATGAAGACGAAATCAACGGGAAAATGGGGATGATGTTTTCCGTAGCAGCCCCGCTGTACGATAATGAAGGCATTTTCAGAGGAACCGCCGGACTGGATGTAGACCTTTCCAAGCTGTCCGACTTCAACTTCGCCGCCACCGGCTATTCAAGCACCCATATGATGGCTATCGCCGATAACGGGAAAGTCCTGCTGAATACCGCCGACTCCTCCACCGTTGGAAAATCTGTAGAGGAACTGAACTATGACGGATTTACCGAAACCTTCGAAGAGGTGAAATCCCAAAAAAGCGGGGAAGATTACAGCAACAGCGTATCCGTAATCCGGGAGGATGTCATCAACCCGCAAACCGGTAACTCCGGCCTTTCCGTCGCTGTACCGATCTCCCTGGGCGACGGCACCCGCTGGGTAATCCAGATCTCCGCAGATAACGCGGAAATCTTTGCCTCCATCATTCAAAAGCTGATTCTGTTGATCGGAAGCATCGTCGTCTTTGCCGTATTGATGATGATTATTATGGGCTTCCTGATCCGCCGCCGGATCGCCCCCTTCGGCCGGATCGCCCAAGGCGTCGAGCAGCTTTCCACCGGCAACCTCAAGCTGAATATTGACCTTCATACCGGCGACGAGCTGGAGTGGATGGGCGAAGCCCTCAACCATACCGCCGCCACCCTGAGCAGTTATGTGGAGGATATCGCCGGCGTGCTGACCAAAATCTCCAAGGATGACCTGAACGTTTCCATCACAAGTGAATATACCGGAGATTTCGTACCGATCAAGCAGGCTATTGAGGTCATCATCTCTTCCCTGAACCGCACCTTCCGCGAAATCAGCGAAATTTCCAACCAGGTTTCTACCGGCTCTGAACAAGTTGCAGATGGGGCGCAGTCCCTTTCCAGCGGAGCGGTGGAACAGGCGGAATCCGTATCCAAGCTTTCCGCCAATATGGCTGGTATCGGTAGCCAGGTACACGACAGCGCGAACAATGCGGCGGAAGCTAACGCGCGTGCCGCCCAGGTTGGAAAAGAAATTGATGAAAGCACCCGCCAGATGCAGGAAATGATCCGCGCAATGGACGACATCACAAACAGCTCCAACGAAATCGGAAAAATTATTAAAACCATTCAGGATATCGCCTTCCAGACCAATATCCTTGCATTGAACGCCGCTGTTGAAGCTGCCCGCGCGGGATCGGCCGGAAAAGGCTTTGCCGTGGTTGCAGATGAAGTCCGCAACCTGGCTACCAAGAGCGCCGAAGCGGCAAAGAATACGACCGACCTGATCCATCTGTCCTCTCAATCTGTAGCCAACGGTACGCAGATCGTAGACCGGACCGCGGAATCCCTGACTTCTGTTGTACTCAGTGTAAAAGACGTTATTCACTCTGTTGATAAAATCGCTGCGGCGTCCAGCAGTCAGGCCAGCGCAATCGAAGAAATGACAGAAAGCGTAAACAGCATTTCTTCTGTTGTACAGACGAACTCCGTCACTGCCGAAGAAAGCGCCGCTGCAAGCCAAGAGCTTTCTTCTCAGGCGCAGGCGCTTAAAGAGATGGTCAGCCGGTTCCAATTCCGTGAAGACTCATACACAAACGATTTTTCCACCATTGTATAGAAAAGAGGATGCTTTGTGAAACACTCAATCAAAAAATCTGTTTGGACACGTGTCATCATTATTTTCGCGGTTGTTATTCTAAGCAGTACACTTACTTTCATGGCTTTGCTGAAACTGACGGAATTTAATCGCTCCACCAAATCGGCAACCGAAATAAACAGTATTGTGCTGGGCGCCCAGCGCGCCCATTACGGATGGATGGAAAGCCTGACCTCCTCCATTGCGTTCAACACAGAATTTACCGGAAGTACCGATTATACCGGCTGCGAACTGGGGAAATGGCTCTATGGCACAGACCCAAGCACCCTGCCGGACGAACGTATCGCTCCCTTGATGGAAGAAATGAAAAATTACCATCAGGCAGTGCATGAATCTGCAATCACCATTTTGGAGAACAGCTCGAACGCTGCTGCTGTCAAAAGCACCTACGAAAATGTCACCACCAAAAATGTGGAAACTTTAGTCGGCCTGCTCAACGAGGTCAGCGGCATTACCTCGGAAATGGTGGCAAAAAACGAAAGCTCCCTGCATAATGCGATCCTTTTCACCGAAGCCAGCGTTGTTGGTACCATTATCCTGATCGTCCTGGTCAGCGGTATGCTGATTTCTTATATTATGAAAAAAGTAGTTAAGCCCATCGGCTCTATTGCACAATCCGGCTCCCTGCTTGCACAAGGCAACCTGGGCTTCCAGATTGATGTTCAAAACAAGGATGACGAAATTGAACTTCTCGCCAATAACCTGAACAGCGCCGTGCGTACGCTGAAAAGCTATATTGCGGATATCTCCTCCAAGCTCCATTCCCTCTCCCAAGGGGATCTCTCTGTTGAAAACGAGATGGATTATCTGGGCGATTTCGCGACAATCCATGATTCCCTGGTACAAATTTTCGATCAAATGAACGCCACAATGTCCAAAGTCCGCATGGCTTCCGAACAGGTTGGCAGCAGTGCCGACGATGTATCCAACGGGGCGCAGCAGCTGGCCCAGGGCGCAACCGAGCAGGCCAATGAAATCGAAAACCTGGTTGCTACCGTCCATCAGATTGCAGATCAGGTCCGCAGCAACGCAGAAAACGCAGCTGCAACCCGGGAAGGTGCCGAGAATGTAGGCACACAGATCTCCTCGTGCAATGAACAAATGAACAGCATGACCCATGCGATGAGCGAAATCAGCGTTTGCTCCAAAGAGATCGGCAACATTATTAAAACTATCGACGATATCGCATTCCAGACGAATATCCTTGCATTGAACGCCGCTGTTGAGGCTGCCCGCGCCGGATCGGCCGGGAAAGGCTTTGCAGTCGTTGCAGACGAAGTCCGCAACCTGGCTGCCAAGAGCGCCCAGGCCGCGCAGAGCACCACTGAGCTGATCGAAAAGACGCTTGTGGCTGTTTCCAACGGCGAAACCCTGGCAAAAGACACCCAGGAATCCCTGCTTCTGGTTGTAACCGGAACCCAGGAGGTCGTAGAAAAAATCCGGAATATTTCGGCCGCTTCTGCAGAGCAGGCTTCCTCTGTGGACGTCATCAACACCGGGCTGTCCCAGATCTCGGCCGTCGTCCAAACCAACTCGGCTACATCGGAGGAAAGCGCGGCAGCCAGCGAAGAGCTTTCTTCCCAGGCTCAGCTGATGAACTCCCTGATGAACCAGTTCCGGCTGAAAAACACCCTTTTCTCCGCCGAAGCTACCCTGCCGGCTGCTGTTTCTTCTGACTTCTCGTTTGATTCCATGGAATTCAGCTCCAACGGCAAATATTAAATATCAGCGCAATAAACCGGCCCTGCTTCCGATTGAAAGCAGGGCCGGTTTTATTTGTCTGGATTAATACTATTTCTTAATAAAAAGATTAAAATCTTTTTATTGCGGCAAGATACGCCGCCGGACCGCATTCCGCCGCCCAATAAAACGACTGCATCGTTTTATATTAAGAATTAGTATAAGAGGTTGGCTCGAAAACTCTCACAGAACCCGGAAGATCATACAGCACCCGGGCATGATTTTCCTGAAGCAGCTCCCGCCGAAGCTCCTCACCAGTGTGTTTATCGATACAATAGCGGTAGATCTGTCCATTCCGGTAAACCTGGCCGCCCTCTCGGGAAAAATGCTCCCCTTGGATTTCGATATGGTATTTTTCCTCCAACGGATACTCCGCGAAAAGTTTTCCACAAAGATGGGTTTCCGTTGTGGAAACTAAAAGCTGAAACGTCTGGGATGTCGGATTACGGAACCGATAATCCAGGTAGTTATAGAGGACCGATGTACCCATCCCAAACGGGACCTGCCGTCCGAAATCCGGAAACAAGTCTACACCGTCATGATGATGCCGCTCAATAACCTCCAGCGGGGAGTGCAGGACCATCCAATGGATCAGGTTGGTGAACTGGCACATCCCGCCGCCCGTACCCGAACCGACGCAGCCCTTTTGGATGGTCAGCCCCTCCCGATATCCTTTCCGGGCAGAGCAGGAGCCTACCAATCTCCAAAAGGAAAATACCTCGCCCGGCCGGATCAGGATCCCGTTGACCTTGGGAGCGGCCAATGCCAAATTGACGGCTTTATTTTCCTGAAGCACAGGATCTACATTCCCCAGCTTGCGGCGGATTAAAGACTGATGTTTATAAATCAAAACAGGCAGCGGAGCCGCCTGTTTTGATTTCGCAAATTTTAAGGGAGAAGCCAAGTCCGATACCCGGCGCAGCATCCGGCATTTCGCCGCCGACAGTGCATAGGCCGCCGGGGAAAGCTCGCAAAAAAGCCGACGGCTGGATTTTTCCTCCATACGATCACTCCTCGATCTGCGCCGTATAAAGATGGTAATACGCGCCTTTCTGAGCCAGCAGCTCCTGATGGGAACCGCTTTCCGCGATGCCTTTATTGGCGATGTACAAAATCCGGTCGCAGTTCTTGATGGTGGACAGCCGGTGCGCGATGATGAAGCTGGTACGCCCATGGAGCAGGGCCTGCAAGCCCTCCTGCACCAGCCGCTCCGTTTTCGCGTCGATGGCGGAGGTCGCCTCGTCCAACACCAGGATTTTCGGATCGGAAAGCAGGGTGCGGGCAAATGCAATCAGCTGCTTCTGCCCCTGGGACAGCCGCGAGCCCCGCTCGTTCACCTGGGTAAAATAACCGTCCTCAAACTCGGAAATGAAGCCATGCGCCCGGACAGTTTTCGCCGCCTCCATGACCTCCTCATCCGTGGCGTCCAGCCGGCCGTAACGGATATTATCCATAATCGTCCCCGAGAAGATAAAGCTGTCCTGAAGCATAATCCCCATCTGGGAGCGGAGGGAGCGCAGCGTCACCTTGGAAATATCCTGCCCGTCGACCAGCACCCGGCCGCCGGTAACGTTGTAGAACCGGGAAATCAGGTTGACCACCGTCGTTTTCCCGGCCCCGGTCGGGCCGACCAGGGCAATCGACTGCCCAGCTTTGACCTCCAGGCCGAAGTGCTCCAATACATTGACGCTGCCGTCATAGGAGAAGGTTACATCCTCGAAAGTCACATCCCCTGAGATGGACGGCAGCTCCGAAGCGTCCGGTTCGTCGTCCACCGTGACCGGTTCGTCCAGCATCTCGAAGATCCGTTCAAGATAAGCAATCGTATTGATAAAGCTGTTATACAGGTTGGAGAGGCTCAGAATCGGCTGCCAGAACCGCCATGCATAGGAAGCAATCGCAATCATGGTACCGATTTCGAGGGATTTCCCCAGGAAGGAAACTCCGACCAGATACATTGCCGCAATCACCCAGGTGGAGATATTATCCACCGACAGCCAGACCAGGTTGGAGGTATACTGCGCTTTCATCCAGGATTTCCGGTAGGCGGTATTCAGCCGGTCGTAAATCCCGGCATTTTCCTCCTCCCGGGTAAAGGCTTGGGTGATTTTCGCTCCGTCCAGGCTTTCATGCAGATAGGCGTTCAGGTTGGAGCCCTTATTGGAAACGCTCTGCCATGCCCGGCGCTGCGCCGGCTTGAGAATCATCGCCACAATCAGGAAGAGCGGGATCCCCGCCATGACCACCAGGCTGAGCCGCCAGTCCAGCGAAAGCATAAACCCGGCGATAATCAGAATGTTAAAGGTTTCCAGGATGAAGTTGATAATCCCGTTGGAAAGCATATCCGACACATTGTTGACATAATTGATCACGCGAGTCAGGATCTTCCCATGAGGGCGGTCATCGTAATACTGGAAGGAAAGCCGCTGCAAATGCTCGAAGAGGTCTTTCCGGATATCATAGATAATCTCCTGCCCGACAATCGTCATATAGCGGGAACGGATCACGGAAAAAACAATACTCAGCACAATGGAAAGCGCCAACCCCGCGGTCAGCAGAAGCAACAGCCCAATATCCTTGTTCGGAACCGCGGTGTTGATGCCCTCCGCAATAAAAATCGGGCCGAACAAAGCCGAGATCGCCGAAATCGCCGAGTAAAACAGCGACTGGATCATCCGCTTTTTATGCCGCTTGATATAAACCCCGGCGCGCATCAGATGCTTCATGCTGAATGGGGTTTCCAGCGTTTCGTCAATGTCAAAACGGTTTCTAGCCATTCTCGCTCACCTCCCGGCCTAATTCTGCGCGGAGCTGATCTTCCTGCCCGTTCTGGAGCAGGAATACCTCGCGGTAATACCCCTCCTGCTTGGAAAGCTCCTGATGAGTACCAACCTGCACCACCTCGCCCTGGTTCAGGATCACGATCTTATCCGCACGCTTGGTGGTGGAGATCCGCTGTGCCACGATAATCTTGGTGCAGTCGAAATCCAACCGATCCAACTCGTCCTGGATGTATTTTTCGGTTTCCATATCCACGGCGGAAGTCGTATCGTCCAGGATCAGGACAGAAGGCCGGACAGCCAGCGCACGGGCCAGCGCGATCCGCTGCTTCTGACCGCCGGAAAGCCCGGTGCCCCGTTCGCCGATGATGGTATCAAAACCCTGCGGCAGCTTGGAAGCAAAATCCACACAGGCGATTTTGGCATATTTGGCGACGTCCTCCTCCGACATCTGGGAATCCCCGTAAGCGATATTCCCGTCCACCGTATCCGAAAACAGGAAGACATCCTGAGTAGCAATCCCGATCGCCGAACGGAGGTCATGCAGGTAATACTGCCGGACATCCCGGCCATCCAGCAGCAAACGCCCTTGGGTGACATCGGAAAAACGTGGGATCAGGTTGACCAGGGAGGTCTTGCCGGAACCCGTGCTGCCCATGATCGCCACGGTTTCCCCTGGCTGGATCTCCAGGTTGATACTCCGGAGCACCGGGCTGCCATGCAGGGTCAGACTGACATCCTCAAACCGGAGCCCGCCCTTTACCCGGCCGGACTGCGGCTTGGCCTTTTCGCTGTCCTGAATATCCGGAGCGGCATAATACAGCTCAATAATCTTATTTGCGCTGGCAAAAAACCGCTGGAGGTCGTTAATCAGCATTCCCAGCATCCGCATGGGATTAGTCAGCGTCCAGGAAAGGGAGTTAAACAGGGTAAACGTACCAATACTGATCCGGCCCATAATTAAGAACAGCCCGCCGACCAGCAGCACCGCTACCGAAAGCGACTGGGAAAACCCGTCGATATAAGGCATATATTTCAGCCAGAGCAAAGAGGCTTTGAGGTTGGCCTTTTTGAAATCCCGGTTTTTCTCGTCGAATTTTTCGCATTCATAGGGCTCGCGCGCAAAAGCTTTTACCACCCGGTTTCCGGAAATATTCTCCTGCGCGGCGGTGTTCATCTGGGACAGACGTTCCCGCAGGTCAACATAAAGCGGCCCCACCTGTTTGGAAAAACGGGTGGTGAAAAAAGCGATCAGCGGGGTGATAACCAACAGGCTGAGCGCAAACAGCCAATCCTTGACTAAAAAGCAGATGGTGGTGGATAAGAACAGCACCACGCAGTTAATCAGCATCCGCAGGACATAGGCGGTTGTATGCCGAACCATATCCATGTCGCCGGTCAGGCAGGTCATCAGGCTGCCCGTCCGGTTCTTGCTGTAAAACGCCATATCCTGCCGCTGCATATTGGCGTAGAGATCCCGGCGGAGCCGGTAAGTCAGCCCCTGGGAGCAGCGTTCATAGGAGATAATCGCCAGATAATTGTAGCCGGTCCGGAACAGCGTAAACACTACCAGAAAAACTACCAGCTGGATCAGCCTCCGCCACATCAGATCATCCAACGCAGCACCCGCCCGGATCGGTTCAAAAACCTGATCCATAATCATGGCGGTTACGTTGGCGTTGACCAGGTCGACTATGGAAAGAATCACCGTGGAGCAAAGCGCGAACACATACAGCGCACGGTTGCCCTCCATATTCTTCCAAAGCCATTTCAATTGGTTCATGTTGTCACCCGTTTTCTTCTCAAATTTTCCCGTATGCAGGCAATCCGGAAAAAGCCGAATTGCTCCGATATGTTACATTATAGCGAATGAATTGGGAAATGCAATCTTTTCTGAAAATTAAGTCAGAACAAAATGACGAATTTTCACCCTCTTCTCTGAGCAAAAATACCAAAAAAATCAGGGGCCTTTTTCTCCCTGAAAAAATAGTTTCTATTATAATAGCTTCCACTTTCCGCATCCCAAAACCGGCCTGGAAAAAAAGCCGGTTGAAAAGTGGAAAAAGGGCTGTCCTTTTTCCGCTCGAATTGCTATAATGAAAGAATAGAATCCATTACTTGCAGGAAAGGGGAGCGAACAGATGGTTGCCGCAGTAAAAAGCCTGGGGCTGTTCGGTATGAACGCCTATGAAGTAGAGGTGGAGGCCGATCTTTCATCCGGATTACCCCGGTTCGATGTGGTTGGCCTGCCGGATACCGCCGTAAAAGAGAGCCGTGACCGGGTAAATTCCGCCCTGAAAAACGTAGGCTATGAATTCCCGAACGGCCGGGTAACGATCAACCTCGCACCGGCGGACGTCCGCAAAACCGGCCCCAGCTATGACCTGGCCATTTTTCTGGGGATCCTGCTGAGCTCAGGACAGCTCTCCTCCCTGCCGGAGAAGACCGCTTTTTTGGGCGAGCTCTCCCTCAGCGGGGAAGTCCGGAGCGTCACGGGCGTTCTGCCGATGGTGCTCCATGCCCGGGAAAAAGGCTATCAGGCGGTTTTTGTTCCGGCGGCCAACGCGGCCGAAGCCGGGATTGTCGATCGGATCGACGTTTTTCCCGTCGCCCATATCCGGGAGCTGCTGAACTTCCTGACCGGCGCGGCGGAGCTGGCGCCCGTTTCCTCCTCCAACCCCAAGCGGAGAGAGGATCTCTGCACCCCGGATTTTTCCGAGGTCAAGGGGCAGCAATCCGCCCGCCGCGCCCTGGAAATCGCTGCTGCCGGCGGGCATAACGCCCTCATGATCGGCCCGCCGGGCTCCGGAAAAAGTATGCTTGCCAAGCGCCTGCCCTCCATCCTGCCGGATATGACCTTCGAAGAATCCATTGAGGCCACGAAAATCCATTCTGTTGCCGGGCTGCTTTCCCCCGAATACCCGCTCATCCTGAACCGCCCCTTCCGCGCCCCTCATCATACTATCTCCCCCGCCGGGCTTTCCGGAGGGGGGAGCGTCCCTAAGCCGGGTGAAATTTCACTGGCCCATCAGGGAGTGCTTTTCCTGGATGAGCTGCCTGAATTGTCCCGCGCCGCGCTCGAAGTGCTCCGCCAACCAAGCGAGGACGGGACGGTAACGATCTCCCGCGCCAACGGGAGCTTGACCTATCCCTGCTCGATGATGCTGATCGCCGCTATGAATCCCTGCGCCTGCGGCTATTTCGGGCATCCCTCCCGCGCCTGTACCTGCTCCCCGCAGCGGGTATCCCAATATCTCAGCCGGATCAGCGGGCCCCTTCTCGACCGGCTCGACCTGCATATCGAAGTCGCCCCGGTGGAATTCGACTCCCTTTCTTCCAAAGCACCCGGCGAATCCAGCGCTTCTGTTCGTGCACGCGTCAATCGTGCCCGTCAGTTCCAGGCCGCCCGCTATGAAGGGAAAGGTGTTTTCTGCAACGCCCGCCTGACACCGGGCCTGCTCGCCGAAGCCTGTCCGGTTTCAGACGCCGGGAAGCAGCTTTTGCGGCAGGCCTTCGACCGGATGGGCCTCTCCGCCCGTGCTTATGACCGGATCCTGAAAGTAGCCCGGACCATCGCTGATCTGGACGAATCCGAGGTCATTGAGCAGCGGCATCTGGCAGAAGCGGTGCAGTACCGAAGTCTGGATCGGAAATACTGGCAGCGGTAAAACAAAGAGCTTTATTCAATCATTTAGAAAAAATTTGAAGATTCCCGCCTGCCTGGTTCGTTTTAAATAAAGATGCCCTATTGGCTGTATCGTCACTATTTGTAATCGATTCTCACAAATTTATCATAAAATAGAAACATTTTGAAATTGCCCTCTTTGGCAAAAATATGATATAATAAGTGTAAAACGCTTATTATATATTGATGGCCAGGGCGATCCGTTCGCGTTGCTCACTCCCGCCCCGATGGCCGATTATACCATTTCGCTGCGCTCTATGGTATAATAATCACATAAAGCGCCTATTATAAACCGTCCGTTCCATCATTAGACAGGAGAACAGATGCCCATGAGCAAACCCATTATTGAAATTCAGGATCTGCGCAAGGTCTACCGGCTGGGGGATGAAAAAACCGTCGCGCTCAACCACATTAACCTGGCCATTAACGAAGGTGAAATCTGCTGCCTGCTGGGCACCTCCGGTTCAGGGAAATCCACCCTGCTGAATATGATGGCGGGCCTGGAAAAGCCTACCCGGGGCCGGATTGTAATCGACGGATCTGTCGTGACAGAAATGAACGAAAAGCAGCTTGCGGTGTTCCGGCAAGGGAAAATCGGCTTCGTTTTTCAGGCCTATAACCTGCTGCCGGCGCTGACAGCCCTGGAAAATGTCGCCATGCCGCTGATGTTCCTGAACGTTTCCAAAAAAGAACGGGAACGCCGGGCCAAGGAAATCCTGGAAGCCGTCGGACTGGGAAAACATATGCACCACAAGCCCACCCAGATGTCGGGCGGCCAGCAGCAGCGGGTCGGGATCGCCCGCGCCTTCGTCAACACGCCGAAGATCGTCTTTGCCGACGAGCCAACCGGGAACCTGGACTCCCACACCACCCTGGAGGTTATGGCGATTATTGTCGACATCATCCGAAAAACCGGCCAGACCCTGATTATCGTTACCCACGATCCTTCCATTGCCCATTATGCCGACCGCATCGTCCATGTGCTGGACGGCGATATTGAATATATTGAACAAAACGAAAACCCCATCCGGCCGGAGGTGCCGGAGCTGGCTGACCATCCGGCGGAAGTCACCGCCTAAAAATACCGGATGGGTCCCTGTATATTCTATGCGGCAGGGAATCCCCTTTCAACAAAGCCGTGCATAGCGGCGGATTGGATGAACAACTATGAAAAAACTGACTGCACTTTTCCTCAGCCTTTTAATGCTGGCCGTTCTCACGGTTCCGGCCTTTGCGTCCATCGACGGCCCCACTTTTGACGGCGGAAGCGAAGAAGAGCCGCCCCGCGATGCCAAAATCTATGTCCGCGAGGTGGAACGCCCCCTGCTGGAGTCCGGAGAAATCGGAGCTTTCCCACTGGTACTTGGCACCCGTGATACCTATGACGCGTTCGACGTCCGGATGCGGATCTCCGGAACCGGCGACTACGCGGATATGTTCTCGGTAGACACCCCTACCGGATGGTACGAAATCCCGGTCATCCAGGATAATACCAAAATCAATCCGACGATCAATGTATCCGGCTCCGTTCCCTCCGGACGGTATACGTTAAAAGTCAGCTTTACTTATCTGGATGGGAATGACAACGTCTTCACTGCCGAGGATACGTTCCAAGTCAGCGTGGGCGGGAAATCCAACCAGTATGCCTATATTCAATCCGCCTCTTTTGAAGACGAAGAAATCGGCAAGGAAAATAAATCCATCCTGAATGTCAACTTCCATAACCCCTATGGGCTGAATATTTTCGATATGCGGGTTTCGCTGAACCTGGAGCAATCCAAAGGCTTCACCCTCTACGAAAACTTCCTTCCCGCGGAACTAGAGGTGCTGGAAACCGGCCAGTCCGCCACGATTCCCTTTTCTGTTTATCTGGGCTCGGAGGTCTCCACCGGGAACTATCCGATTACCTTTGACGTTTCCTATAAAGACGCTTTCGGCAAGCGCTTCGCGTATACCGAAACCATCTATACCCAGGTAAAGCGTTCCCCGGATGCCGGCGGCGACGGCAAGGGCGGACAGCCCCGGATCATCGTATCGAACTATTCGACGGATACGGAAACCATCAACGCAGGGCAGTCATTCACCCTGAATTTCACCCTGCAGAACACCAGCTCGGAAACGGCCGTTTCCAATATTAAGGTCGTGCTGGGTTCTGTCACCTCGGGCAGCACCGGCAGTTCAGGCGGCGGCTCCTCCGGTGAGGTTTTCTTCCCGGCAGCCGGCAGCAACTCCTTTTTCATTGAAAGAATCTCGCCTAAAGGCTCGGCAACCCAGCAGATTGAATTGATGTCCCGTCAGGATATCGAACCCGGTGTTTACGCCGTCCTGCTGAAAATTGATTATGAAAATGATTCCGGCACTGCATTTGCTTCGGAAGAACAGATCGCCTTTGCCGTCAATCAGGAGCAGCGTTTGGATATCCAGGGCATGAACCTGCCTACGGACGGGCAGAGCGGAATGCCTCTCCCGCTGAGCTTCCAATACATCAATAAAGGGAAATCGACCATTTATAATTTCTCGGTTGCTATTGAAGGCGATTTCACTCTGGACGGCGGCGATACCTACATCGGCAACCTCTCCGCCGGATACAACGATTATTTCGACGGCAGCCTGATCCCCAACGGCGAAGGCGAGCTCAAGGGCGCGGTTGTACTTAAATATGAGGACTCCCAAGGGCAGGAAAAGGAGGATCGCACCGAATTCACCGCCAATATCATGCCCATGGACATGGGTGTTTTTGAGCCGGGGATCGACGGCGGGATGATGCCTGGAATGCCCGGGATGCCTGAGGCCAAAGCCGGCTTCCCTCTGTGGGGCTGGATTGTGATCGGCGTTGTCGTATTGGGCGGAGCCGGGACCGGCGTCTTCCTGTTCCTGAAAAAACGCAAAGCGAATAAGAAAGCTGCGGTGAACGATGAAGAAGATTGATATTGTCGGGTTGGCTTTCGGCAATTTTAAGCGGCGGAAAACCCGCTCGATCCTCTCGGTTCTGGGCGTTGTGATCGGTACGGCCTCTATCGTCACGATGATGTCCTTAGGGATCGCGATGGATCAGTCCTTCAGCGAATCCATGGCCGGAATGGGCGACTTGACCACCATCGAGGTCAACCAAGGCTACAACTGGGAAACCGGCCAGCAGGGAGAGGCGTTGGACGACAAAGCTGTCGAAGCCCTTTCCGCCCTGGAAAACGTCAAGCTGGTTGTTCCCCAGGTGCGGCTGGACGGGAAGGTATTCTCCGGGAAATATCTGGCCTATCCCACCGTTTACGGCATCAATAAGGAATATCTAGACGCGCTGGGAATGACGGCGGAACAGGGCCGCCTGTTCTCCGAACAGGATTACGACACCGGAAAAAATATCTTCTGCGTAATGGGCGCAGAGGTCCCCTATCAGTTTTCCAAGCCCCGGCGCGTCAGCGGAGGCGGTATTATGATCGGAGGGTGGAGCGGCGGCACTGTATATGATGAAAACGGGAACCTGATTTCCCGTGACCCGCCTGAAATCGACCCGATGGATGAAAGCGTCCGGGTGCGGTACAGCTATGACTGGAGCTACGGGGAATCCAACCCTGGGGACTTCTCCGGGGAGCCCCGCAAAAAGGCCAACGCGTACAATCTAAAGACCCTTGGCATTCTGAAGCAGACCCAAAGCCAGCAGGATTACAGCATTTATATCGATATGGACACCGCGCTCAAGCTGAAAAAGGAAGCGGATAAATTCAATAACTCTTCCTCCTCCAGCAGCCGGAAAAAGCAGTCCTATGACACCATCCTGGTGCTCTCGGACAGCATGGATCACACGGTTGCCATCAACGAGCAGATCAAGGAGATGGGATACCAATCCTACACCAGCGCAGAGTGGATCACCCAGATGCAGGAGCAGTCCCAGATGATCCAGATGGTACTGGCTGGGATCGGCGGGGTTTCCCTGTTGGTCGCTGCAATCGGGATTACCAATACGATGGTTATGTCCATCTATGAGCGGACCCGTGAAATCGGTATTATGAAAGTCATCGGCTGTTATCTGAAGGATATCCGCACGATGTTCTTAACCGAAGCCGGACTGATCGGCTTTTTCGGCGGGATCTGCGGGGTAGGTTTGTCCTACGGGATTTCCTTCCTATTGAATAAATTTGCCGGAGGCGCTTCTATCGGCATGGGGATGGGAGGCGGAACCTCTATTTCCTCTATCCCTCTTTGGCTGTCTGTCCTGGCTATCGGCTTTGCGATCCTGGTGGCGCTGATCGCCGGCTTCTTCCCGGCAAGGCGGGCTATGCGGCTTTCCGCACTGGAAGCTATGCGGAACTGATCTGAGTTGCTTTTTCAATCAAAAACCCCCGCCCTTTGAAATGGGCGGGGGTTTTCAGTTTTAATTGAGCCGTTCGGAAACGGTGACCTCGACCATGTCGCCTTCTGATTTCCCCAACTGTTCGCGGATGGATTTCAGCACGCCAAGGATATAACAGATGCTTCCATCCTCCCTCTTCAGCCCCATATTGACAATACTTCCATCATAGGGGACCCCATCAAACGTCGCATGGACTTTGACCCGGCCCCGGCCAAACTCCTGGCGAATATCGTAGGGGAATTCAATATAAGCCCCACCCTTTTGCGGAATGGTGTGAATTTCAGCCTGAAACTGGTACACTTTTCCTGCCATCTATGACCTCCTGAATCGAATCCAATCATGGGCGGCACGGCTTGGAGGATTCCTCTGCCGGCAGCTCGGTATAGTTTTCCCCGCATCGGCCGCAAATCCCCTCGTGAACAGAAATTACCCCTCCGCATCCGCAGGACCACCGCTCTCTCTGCTGTTCGAGAAACCTGTCCCTGCCTTTTATGGTCAACGCACTTGAAAAGAAGCATTAGATTCTTTTCAACACTGCGGCATATTATGCCGCAGTGGGCCGCGAAGCGGCCATGCGGTAGGGCTTCATAGACGGCGCACAGCGCATTTTATGCGCGAACAGGCAAAGCCTGACCCTCATCGGGTATCAATTTGAGGGTGTGCCGACTATATCCGCATCGTCTCCAGATTGGTAAGCGGAGATTCCTTCAAAGGGTGCTGCGTCCGATAACGGTTTTCCCGCCCCTGAATAAACGCTTCTGCAGCCAGGCGCAGAAGCCGGAGTGTCCTTGCCAGGGGTGCCTGGATTCAGATATGAATAAGCCGGAGTTCTGCTCGGCCCGACGCACGATTATTCGGCGTGAAAAAAGGAAGCAGGTCGGTTTCCGGTTCTGCGACAAATGCTCGCTCCCTGTGGGCTGGACAAACGCACAGGGAGCGAGCATTTTTTCGGTAAACATCTCCACTTCCCCTTCTCTTACCCCGCTATTCTTTTTCCCAGAGCTGCTTCATATGTTCGTCCGTCCAAACTACCCGGTTGCGGCCATTTTTCTTGGCATCATACAGCATTGTATCCGCAACCTTCAAGTAAAAGTCATAGGCGCTGTCTTTTTCAGGAATAATGGTAACACCCCCAATACTGACCGTAACCCATTGAGCTACAGATGGATCGTGGGGAATATGGAGATCCTCTATCGCCTGCCGGATTTTTTTCATATACTGAAAGATCTGTGCTGAATGATCGCCCAAAGAAAGAGCTATAAATTCTTCGCCGCCATAGCGGGCGAGAAAATCCGTACTGCGCTGCAAGTAGGCCGTTGCTGTCTGTGCTACAGAGGCAATTACTTTATCCCCGGCAGGGTGCCCATAGGTGTCGTTGTATACTTTAAATCGGTCAATGTCAAACATACAGATGGAGAAAGGAACTTTCAAACGAATCGCCTCGTTCCATTTCATAATACTGTACAGATCATAGCCCCGTCTGTTGGAAACCCCTGTCAGCTGGTCCGTCATGGATTGCTGTTCCACCTGCCTTCGATAGCGGTACAGCTTGATATGAGTATTGACTCTTGCTTTAACGATCAGAGGGCTGAACGGTTTTGAAATATAGTCCACCGCCCCTAACACAAGCCCGCGCTGCTCGTTCTCCACATCGGAAAGGCTGGTAATCAAAATAACCGGGAGACTCTGGGTAATAATTTCTTCCTGTAGTTTTTTCAACAAGGTAAAGCCGTCCATCCCTGGCATCACTACATCCAATAAAATCAGCGAAAAATCCTCGCTGCTGGCACGGCGCAGCCCCTCCTCCGCCGTTTGAGCAATGGCAACGTCATACTCATCCTCCAGAATGGCTTTTAACTGAATTGCCTGCACAGCGCTGTCATCAACGATTAGAATTTTTTCCATATACCATTCTCCTTATTCTCATTATTTTGCGCAATAAGCAAGTAAACGTTTATTTACTACCCGCTGTGAACAGATGCCAGCGGGAGATCGGCATAACTGAATTTTATTTCTTCTTTTTGGGCTTGATATAACCGCTCAAGCCTGTAATCAGCAGCTGAAATACGGTGTCCTCAGTTTCCTGATTGTTTGGAAGGACACCCTCCACCACGTATTTCGCGTACAGTACCGTAGAGGTGAGGACATGGAGCCATAATAAATCCTCATTGATTTGGTTTAAGCGGGGGAACGCCTTTTTAAAGACGTTTATCATTCCAATGAAGGTTTTGAAGCAATCCACATCCCGGCTTTTGTTATATTGGGGGAAAAAGGTGCTGTCCCGGAAACGGTGGTAGAAAACGGTTTCATCCGGCCGGGATGTCCAGAACCGGAAGTAGGGCAGCCACAGCTGCCGGATCGCTCCAACCGGGTCTGTCAGCATTTCCAGCGGATTGATTCTCAGGTGTTCAAAAATAGCGGCCACCTGCTTATCCACATAGGTAAAGCATTCCACTAAAAGCTGATCCTTGCTTTCAAAGTGGCGGTAAATTGCCCCGGATGAAATCTCTGCTAGCTCGCTGACATTCTGAATCCGCACCCCTTCCAGCCCATACTGCCGCACAGCCTTTATCGCTGCGCAAAGGATCCGCGTTTTGGTATCATCCAGAAAAATCACCTCCAACTAATAGACGTTCCGTTTCCTGTGCAGAGAGTAATTATACACCAATTTCATCTCCTTGACAATCCTTTTTAAGAGAAAAACACAGGGTTTCTTTGCCTAATCCAAGCTTGACATTATCGGGAAATTCGGGTATAATGAACAAGCTGGCTGATGACGCAGCCGCAGCCTGTTAAAACAGGCGGGCAGGAAGCTTTCTGCCTTTTCGTCAGCAATCGGGACGTAACTCAGCTTGGTAGAGTGCTTGGTTTGGGACCAAGATGCCGCAGGTTCGAATCCTGTCGTCCCGACCAATATAATTTTGAAAAAACAGTTGACAAGCGTCCAAGTCTGTGTTATACTAGTAAAGCTGAATGTTGCTGGTGTAGCTCAGTTGGTAGAGCAGCTGATTTGTAATCAGCAGGTCGGGGG
>CANSRB010000008.1 GCA_947649285.1 uncultured Clostridia bacterium | reverse complement strand
GACACGCCCACCCCCGAGATCTACACTCTTTCCCTACACGACGCTCTTCCGATCTCGGAAACGGATGCGAAAATCCGCAGCGCGCTGAAAACCAACACCGGGAACAGTACGGTGATCCTGATTTCCCACCGGATTACCACCCTGATGCACGCGGATCAGATCCTGGTGCTGAACGATGGGGAGATCGTCCAGCGGGGGACGCATGAAACCCTCTTGAAGGAAGAGGGCATTTACAAGCAAATTTATGGCATCCAGGGCTCGCTGGAGGAGGAACTCCAGGCATTTGCCGAATGACGGCCGGGCCCGGATCATTTGAATAGAGAAAAGAGGGGATTTTTATGAACGAACTTGAACTCGACGAGAAACAGCCCTTTAACCTCAAGATCTGGAAAAAGCTGTTCCCGTTTATGCGGCCGTTCCGCCGGGAATTGATTACCTTTCTGGTGCTGAACCTGATCTGTGCGGCGGTTGATATCGTTTACCCGCTGTTCCAGACCTATGCGATCAACCATTTTATCGTACCGGGCCAGACTGAGGGCCTGCTGCCCTTTGGCCTGGTCTATCTGGTGACGCTGACCATCCAGGTCATCTCGGTTATCTGGTTCTGCCGCTGTGCCATTACGGTGGAAATGGGACTGAGCCGGGACCTGAAGCGGGCGACCTTTGTCCATCTGCAAAAGCTGTCGTTTTCCTATTACAACAAGACGGCGGTCGGCTATATGCTGGCCCGCACCATGAGCGATACCAACCGGATCGGCGGCATGATGGCCTGGGGTATGATGGACATGATGTGGGGGCTGACCTATGTGATCGGCGTTTTTATCGCCATGTTCGTGATGAACTGGCGGCTTGCCCTGCTGGTCGTGGCAGTGGTCCCGTTTATTGCGGTGGTGACGGTATTCTTCCAAAAGCGGATCCTGGTGCTGAACCGGAAAATCCGGAAGATCAATTCCACCATGACGGGCGCCTTCAACGAAGGGATTGCGGGGGCGCGTACCTCTAAAACGCTGGTTATTGAGGAGAAGAACGCCCAGGACTTCGGGGAGATTACCGGCGATCTGTACCGCCACAATGTCCGCGCCACCATGATGAACGCGCTCTATATCCCGATTGTCCTGCTGTTCAGCTCGCTGGCGGCGGCTTTCGTACTGGCGCGGGGCGGCCATATGGTGCTGGAGCAGGTGATCGAAATCGGGGTGCTTTCCGCGTTTATTTCCTGGGCGATCAATATTTTTGAGCCTATCCAGAATATCGCCCGGCTGATCGCGGATTTCATCTCGACCCAGGCGAATATCGAGCGGGTTTCCGAGCTGCTGGAAACCGAGCCTTCCATCACGGACCGTCCGGATGTGGTGGAAAAATACGGGGACGCTTTCTTTCCCAAGAAGGAAAACTGGGAGCCGCTTAAAGGGGATATTGAGTTCCGGAACGTCTGGTTCAAATATCCGGACGGCGGGGACTACATCCTGGAGGATTTCAACCTGAAAATCAAGGCGGGGACGACGGTGGCCATTGTCGGGGAAACCGGGGCCGGCAAATCGACTTTGGTCAACCTGGCCTGCCGTTTCTTCGAGCCGACCCAAGGGGAGATCCTGATCGACGGGGTGGATTACCGGGAGCGGAGCCAGCTCTGGCTGCATTCCAACCTGGGCTATGTGCTTCAAAACCCGCACCTGTTTTCGGGATCAGTTTATGAAAACATCCGCTACGGGCGGCTGGACGCCACCCGGGAGGAGATTGAGGAAGCGGCGAAGATCGCTTCGGCGCACGATATCATCCTCGGGATGGAAAAGGGCTATGACTCCGATGTCGGGGAAAGCGGCGACCGGCTCTCCACCGGGGAAAAACAGCTGGTTTCCTTTGCCCGGGCCGTCCTGGCAGACCCGCGGATTTTTGTGCTGGATGAGGCGACCTCCTCGATTGATACCCAGACTGAGCAGCGGATTCAGGACGCAATTTCCCACTTGCTGGAAAACCGTACCTCTTTCCTGATTGCGCACCGGCTGTCCACCATCCGGAAGGCGGATGTGATCCTGGTGGTCAAGAACGGGAAGATCATCGAACGGGGCACCCATGAGGAGCTGCTCCGGCAGAACGGTTATTACGCGACCCTTTACCGCAACCAATACGAACAGGAACAGGGGGAGAAAATCTATGGCTGAGGAAAAAATCAGGACGCTGCAGTTCCGGCCGGTTACCCGGCAGAACTTTTTTGCCTGCTGCCAGCTTTCGGTGGCGGAGGAGCAGCGCCCCTTTGTGGCGCCGAACAGCTACTCGCTGGCGCAGTCCAAATTTGAGCCTGAATGCGAGCCGTTTGCGATTTATGACGGGGAAGAGATGGTGGGCTTCATCATGTTCGCCATCGACCCCAAAACCAACGATTATTGGATCGACCGGTTCATGATCGACCAGAGGTTCCAGAATCAGGGATATGGAAAGGCCGCGTTCCGGATGGCGTTGGAACGGCTGGAAAACGATTCGACCCGCAGCCGGATTTTCCTGGATGTCAATGAACGCAACCCGATTGCCCAGCGGATGTACGAGGGGTTCGGCTTTGCCTGGACCGGGGAAATGAATGGGGACGAACGGATCATGCTCAAGCAATACCGATAATGCTTGCACCCAGGCAGCCGGAAGCAAAGAAAGAGGGGGGATTAAGGATGGATTTCGTTTCGAGGGAGCCGATCAACAAGGGCTGGTCCAAAGATCAAAAATACCGCGTCACAGATCAGGACGGCACCCCCTATCTGCTGCGGGTTTCGGATATCCAGCAATATGACCGGAAAAAGGCAGAGTTCCGGATGCTGAAACAGATAGCGGCTTTGGGGATCCCGATGTGCCGGCCTGGTGTTCCCAGCCAATTGAAAAGAGCAAAGCTGCAGCTTCCGCCAAAAACCCCTTGGGAAAATTTTTCCCAAGGGTTTTTTGGCGAGGAAAAAGGGTTGCAAATCCGATATATTGTGCTATACTGAGGGCAAATCCACAGCCTGAAAGGAATGATGTTATGAATTTACAGAAACCGATCCGCATTGCAGTCAACCGAACGACCAAAATGGTCTTGATCGAAGGCCCCTTCCCCCGTGCCGCAGCGATCCTGGGACGCTATCTGGAGAAAATTACCGGCGCGCATTTTGCGGTCAACCCCGTTGAATGCATCCTGCCCTCCTTTGTGTTCGCCAAGCACCATCCGAAAGAGGATGAGGAACCGCTGGGTGAATCCGGCTTTATTTACCGGATTTTTGACAAGGATATCCGCTTCGAGGCGGAAACCGAACAGGCGGCCGTCTATGCGGTCTATGATTTCCTGGAGCGGGTGGTTGGCTGCCGGTATTTTACCAGCAGTGAGGAATACGTCCCCTATGATGCCAATCTGACGGTTTGCTTCGAGGAAACACGGATGGTCCCGATCCTGGATTTCCGGGAGGTCTATTACTGGGATTTCGAGGATCCCGCCTTTGCGGAAAAGCATAAGATGGCGCCCTCCAAGCAGCATCAGGGCTGGGGCTTCTGGTGCCATTCCTTTCAGGAGCTGATCCCGGCGGAGGAATATTTTGATACCCATCCGGAGTATTTTTCCCTGCGGGAGGGTAAACGGGTCGGGAAAAATGCCCAACTCTGCCTGTCCAACCCGGAGGTGTTTGACCTGCTGGTCCGCCGCCTGCGGATCGAGGTGGAGAAGCATCCCGAAGCCAAATACTGGTCGGTCAGCCAGAACGATAACGACGCCTACTGCGAATGCGAGGAGTGCCGCCGTCTGAACGAGGAGGACGGTTCCCCCATGGGCTCGGTGCTCCGGTTCGTCAACCGGGTAGCGGCGGAGTTCCCGGACAAGATCATTTCCACCCTGGCTTATTGGTACACCCGCACCGCGCCCAAGCTGACACGGCCGGATGAAAATGTCCATATCATGCTCTGCAATATCGAGGCCAACCGCGGCTTGCCGATCGAGGTCGATCCGCGTTCCGTGTCCAGCAAGCAGGAGCTGCTGGATTGGAAGGAGATCTGCGACCATCTGTTTTTGTGGGATTATTGCGTCCAGTTCCGCAACCTGGTCAGCCCTTTTCCTAACCTGCGGGTATTGGCGCCGAATATCCGGTTCTTTGTCGAAAATCATGTCCGGGCGCTGTTCAGCCAATGCAACGGGCTGAGAGGCGGGGAATTCAGCGCGCTGCGGGGCTATCTGCTGGCCAAGCTGATGTGGGAGCCGGATCGGGATTCCGAGGAGATTATCCGGGAATTCCTGGATGGCTATTATAAGCAGGCCGCACCGTTTATCCTGCGGTATATCGATCGGATGCAGGCGGTATCGGAGGAATCCGGCGGGGAGCTGAATATTTTCGGCGGCCCGCTGGACGCGGCGGACACCTATCTCGCGCCCGCGCTGCTGGCGGAATACGACCGGCTGTTTGACGAGGCGGAGGCGGCAGTTTCGGCGGATTCCGAGCTGCTGTTCCGGGTGAGGACGGCGCGGCTCTCCCTGCAATATGCGGAAATCTGCCTGGATTACGGTACCGTTGAGGAACGGCTGGCACGGATCGCATCTTTTGCCGCGCAGGCACGCCGCACCGGACTGGAAATGGTCGAGGAGCGGGATATTACACTGGACCGCTTTGTCACGGATGAATTAGCGCGGCTGGCCGGGCAGAAGGGCTGGTAAGTGGATGAGGCTGATCTCGTGGAATGTCAACGGGCTGCGCGCCTGCTTGCAAAAAGGGTTCCTGGACTTTTTCCAGGCGGCAGACGCGGATATTTTTTCGATCCAGGAAACGAAAATGCAGGAGGGCCAGGCCGAACTGGAGCTGGACGGCTATCAGCAGTTCTGGCATTCCGCCGAGAAAAAAGGTTATGCCGGGACGGCTGTGTTCACCCGGATCCCTCCGGTTTCGGTCCGGCGGGACATCGGCCGGGCGGAGCATCAGGGGGAAGGCCGGGTGCTGACTCTGGAGCTGGAGGAGTGCTTCCTGGTCAACGTCTATGCGCCCAATTCCCAGCGGGAACTGGCCCGGCTGGATTACCGGATGGAGTGGGAGGATGCTTTCCGGGCCTATTTGCTGGAGCTGGACGCACAGAAGCCGGTCATCCTCTGCGGGGACTTGAACGTGGCGCATCAGGAGATCGACCTGAAAAACCCGAAATCGAACCATCGGAACGCCGGCTTTACCGATGAGGAGCGGGGAAAGCTGACAGCTTTGCTGAAATCCGGCTTCACGGACAGCTTCCGCCTGCTTTATCCGGACCGGGAGGGGGCGTACAGCTGGTGGAGCTACCGCTTCCATGCGCGGGAAAAGAATGCGGGCTGGCGGATTGATTATTTCCTGGTGTCCAACCGGATCGCTGGGAAGGTCCGCGCCGCAGAGATTTACAGCGAGGTGCTGGGAAGCGACCATTGCCCTATTGGGCTGACATTGGAATGGAAGGCTGAATAAGGCCCCATACCAACCCTGTTTTTACCCGGCGGCTGCCGCCGAAAGCGTTTCAGACTCAGAAGGATGATGGGGCCTTCTGTCGGATTTTTATACGGATCGGAGAAATCCGATCTGTTTTTTTATTTTTTAGGCAAAAAATAAAAATTTTCTTGGAAAATCTCGTCAAACCTATTGTGTTAGTTCTATAAATCGTGCTATAATGGATCTATCAAATATAGTGATTTCTTACAATCGTTGAGTTTGCCCGGAAACGGCCGTGTTTCCTGCGGTAATTCCCTGGGAAGAAGGGCATTTTTCCGGCGTTTGTAGGCTTTCGCATATTTTTCGGGGCTGCCTCATATGCTTCGGATAAGGACAGGTTTGGAAAAAATAATTGCCAAAGGATGGTGAACAGCTTGAATGAGCTTCGTTATGTGAATCAGGATGATGTCTACCTTTTTAATACGGGCAATGCTCAGAAGGCCTATCTCCTGATGGGATGTCACTATATCCCCGAGCTGGACAAGCACCGCTTCTGCGTCTGGGCGCCGAATGCCAGCGCTGTCAGCGTGGTAGGGGATTTTAACGGCTGGGATAATGACAAAAACCCCATGCAGAAAACAGAAGGCGGGATCTTTGTCGCGTTTATTGCGGGGCTGAAAAACGGGGATACGTATAAATATTACATCCACGGTTATGATGGGCAGACCCATTACCGGGCCGATCCCTTCGCCTTTTACAGCGAGGTGCGGCCGCAGACTGCTTCAAGGGTTTGGTCGCTGGACGGATACCGCTGGAACGATGGGGAATTCTTGTCCAAACGGGCGAAAACTGATCTGCTGCACCGGCCGATGTCCATTTACGAACTGCATCTGGGTTCCTGGCGGCAAAAGACGGACGGGACGTTTTACAATTACCGCGAAATCGCCGATGGCCTGGCGGAATATGTGGTGAAGATGGGCTTTACCCATGTAGAGCTGATGCCGATCACCGAATATCCATTCGATGGTTCCTGGGGTTATCAGGTTACCGGCTACTTTGCCGTAACCTCCCGTTACGGTTCGCCGCAGGACTTCATGTATCTGGTCGATACCCTGCACCAGGCCGGGATCGGCGTAATTCTGGACTGGGTTCCGGGGCATTTCCCGCGGGACGAGCAGGGGCTTCGTCAGTTCGACGGGACCGCGCTGTTCGAACACGCGAACCCGCTTCAGGGCGAGCAGCCCCAGTGGGGTACGATGCTCTTTAACTATGGGCGTCCGGAGGTCGTCAGCTTCCTGGTATCCAGCGCCGTCTTTTTTATGGATGTATACCATATTGACGGGATCCGGATCGACGCGGTTTCCTCGATGATCTACCTCAACTTCGGCAAGGAGGAGGGCCAGTACGTCAAGAACCAGTACGGCGGCAATGAAAATGTCGAAGCCATTGAATTCCTGAAAAAGCTCAACGGCACGGTTCTGGGGAGCTATCCCGGCACGGCGATGATTGCGGAAGAATCCTCGGCCTATCCGCTGATTACCAAGCCGCCTTATGACGGCGGGCTGGGCTTTACGTTTAAATGGGATATGGGTTTCATGAACGATATGCTCGATTACATGGAAACCGACCATCTCTTCAAAAAATATAAGCATAACAACGT
Organism: uncultured Clostridia bacterium; assembly: GCA_947649285.1. Classification (GTDB taxonomy): domain Bacteria; phylum Bacillota; class Clostridia; order Oscillospirales; family Ruminococcaceae; genus Paludihabitans. The sequence continues at coordinate 36,937 of CANSRB010000008.1, read as the reverse complement.
GACGTTTTCCATGCACTATGCGTATTCCGAGAACTATATCCTGGCCTTTTCCCATGATGAGGTTGTCCACGGCAAGCATTCGATGGTGGATAAGATGTTCGGGGATTACTGGCAGAAGTTTGCTGCTCTCCGGGCGCTGTATGGATATATTTTCGCTCATCCGGGCAAAAAGCTCTTCTTTATGGGCAGCGAGTTCGCTCAATTTATCGAATGGAACTTCGCCAAGGAGCTGGACTGGTTCCTGCTGGAATACGATTCCCACCGCACGGTTTCGGACTATATGGCCAAGCTGAACCGGTTTTATCAAAAGCATCGGGCGTTTTACGAGATTGACGACAGCTGGGACGGCTTCCAATGGCTGAACGTGGATGACCGGGATAACTCGGTAATTGCGTTTATGCGCCATTCCAAGCCCTACCGGGAGAAGGTGCAGCATGTTGTCAGCGTGACGAACTTCACCCCGGTGGTCCGGGAGCATTACCGCATTGCGCTTCCGTCTGCCGGTACATTGAAAGAGGTGCTGAACAGTGACGATCCGGCTTACGGCGGCAGTGGCGTGAAGAATACGGCCGTAATCGAGGCGGAGGAGCTGCCCTTCGGCGGGATGGAATACAGTGCAGAAATCACTGTGCCGCCGCTGGCAACCGTTTACTTTGAATTCGTTGAAGAATCATAAAACAGGGGGATTTATACCATGATTGTCAAGAAAAATTGTGTAGCAATGTTACTTGCAGGCGGACAGGGCAGCCGGTTGTATGCCCTGACCCAGAACCGTGCAAAACCGGCGGTTCCCTATGGCGGAAAGTATAAGATTATCGACTTCCCGCTCTCCAACTGCATCCATTCCGGGATTGATACGGTCGGCGTGCTGACCCAGTATGAGCCGCTGGAGCTGAATGCGTATATTGGCAACGGCGCAACCTGGGATCTCGACTGTATGTCCGGCGGCGCTTATGTGCTCCCTCCTTATGTGAAGGGCAAAAAAGGCGAGTGGTATTCCGGCACCGCCAGCGCGATCTTCCAGAATATCCACTTTATTGACCAGTATGACCCCGATTATATCCTGGTGCTTTCGGGCGACCATATTTACACTATGGATTATGATAAGATGATCCAGGATCACGCGAAGAACGGGGCGGATGCTACCATTGCCGTTATGGAAGTGCCGATGGAAGAGGCTTCCCGTTTTGGGATCATGAATACGGACGACCAGATGCGGATTGTGGAGTTTGAGGAAAAGCCGCCGGTCCCGAAAAACAACCTTGCCTCTATGGGGATTTATGTTTTCTCCTGGAAAAAGGTAAAGCAATACCTGATTGCTGACAGCAAAGATCCGGAATCCTCCAATGATTTCGGTAAGAATATCATCCCGAATATGCTGAACAACGGCGAGAAGATGATGGCGTACCTCTTCGACGGCTATTGGAAAGACGTTGGTACCATCGACAGCCTGTGGGAAGCCAATATGGACCTGCTGAAGGAGAAGCCGGAGCTGGATCTCAGCGACGACAGCTGGCGGATTTACGGCAAGAACCTGGTGAAGCCCCCGCACTATATCGGCGAGGAAGCCAAGGTGAAGAACAGCATCATCGGCGACGGCTGCACCGTCTTGGGCGAAATTGAAAACTGCATCCTTTTCCCAAGCGTCGTCATTGAAAAGGGCGCGGTAGTCCGCAACAGCGTAATCATGCAGGAAACCGTCATCCAGGAAGGCGCCGTGGTGGAAAAATCCATCCTGGACGAACAGGTAACCATTATGGAAAACGCGAAAATCGGCGGCCCGGAAAAGATCACGGTCATTGGTTCCGAACTCAGCATCCCCAAGGGTGCAGAAGTGGCGGAAGGCGAAATGCTCTATCCCAGCATGAAATAACCGAATTTTGAGAGAAAAGGTGGCATACTACTATGAGAAAAGACGTCTTTGGACTCATTTATGCCGGCGAGGAGAATATGAACCTCCGCGAGCTGGTGAATAAACGCTCTGTCGGCGCGCTGCCCATCGGCGGCCGATACCGCGCAATCGACTTTGTACTTTCCAATATGGTGAATTCCGGGATCCGCAATATCGGCGTTATTCCGCGGGTGAACTACCACTCCCTAATGGATCATCTGGGTTCCGGGAAAGAATGGGATCTCAATCGGAAAAACGACGGCCTTTTTCTGATCCCGCCTTATGACAACCGGGACAATACCGGTTCTTACCGGGGGTTGATCGACACATTAAAGGGCGCGAACTCCTTTATCCGTCATGCACAGCAGAAATATTGCCTGCTTTCCGGATCGCATACGATTTATAACGATACGTACCGCGAAATGTTCGACTATCATCTTTCCACCGGTGCGGATGTGACCGTGATGTACAATATCCCAAGTCATGGGTTTATCGGCGTGGATAATGAAAAGGATATCTGTCTGGAAATGGACAGCACCGGCCGGATTTTAGATATGAAAGTACATGGAACAACCTCCAGCGGGGCTTACGATAAAGTCGGCATGAGCATTTATATGGTTCGCAAGGATCTTCTTCAGTATTTGGTGGACGATGCGAATTCTCGCGGCAAAACCTCCTTTGCGGCAGATGTCCTGATGAACAACCTGGGCTCTCTGAAGGTATACGGCTTTGAGCACAAAGGGTATGTTGGACGCCTGCGCTCGGCGGCTTCCTTCTATAATGTCAATATGGACCTGCTGAATCCGGATATCCAGAACGCCCTGTTCCGTACCGGGAACAATATCTATACCAAAATCAAGGATGAAGCGCCTACCAAATACGGCAGCGAGGCGAAAGTCAGCAACAGCTTGATCGGTTCCGGCTGCGTCATTGACGGCGTGGTTGAAAATTCGATTATTTTCCGGGATGTAACCATCGCAAAAGGGACTGTGGTGAAAAATTCCATTATCATGCAGTCCAGCGAGATTTACAATGATTCCCGTTTGGAAAATACCATCCTGGATAAACAGGTTACTGTAAGGCCGAATTCGATCCTGGCAGGAAGCCGTGAATATCCTGTTATTATTCCGAAAGGAGCAAACGTATAATGGCCAAAAATGCACAAAAAAAGGTCTTGATCGTCGGGTCGGAATGTGCGCCGTTTGCCAAAACCGGCGGTTTAGCGGATGTAATCGGTACTTTGCCGAAACATTTAATCGCTTTGGGACTTGACACCAGGGTCATTCTCCCTTATCATAGAATCATTAAGGAAAAATATGGCGATTTAGTCGAACATTTAACCGATTTTACAGTACAGCTTGGCTGGCGCTCGCAGTATGTGGGCATGGAAAAACTGGTTTATAATGACATTACCTATTACCTGATAGACAATGAGTACTATTTCGGCGGCCCAATTTATAAAGGCGGGGAAGCCGAAGGCGAACAGTACGCGTTCTTTACCCGTGCCGTGATGGAAGCGATCCTCAAGGTGGATTTCTGCCCGGATATCATCCATTGCAACGACTGGCAGACCGGTATGCTGCCGTTCCTGCTGAAAACGCAGTACCAGCATACCAAGCTGCAGAATGCCAAGACGGTTTTCACCATCCACAATATGATGTATCAGGGGAAATTCTCGTTTGGTTTTGTGCGGGATCTGCTCAATGTGGATTCACAGTATAACAATTCCGCTTATCTGGAGGCCTATGGCTGCGCTAACTTCATGAAAGCGGCGCTGGTATTTTCGGACAAGATCAATACCGTCAGCCCGAGCTATGCGGAGGAAATCAAGCTGGCCTACTATGCGTATGGTATGGAGGGCATTCTCAATTCCCGCAGCAAGGATTTGGTTGGCATTGTCAACGGGATTGATACGGAAGAATTTAATCCGGAAACAGACCCGCTGATCAAGCATCACTTCAGCGCGGCGGATCTTTCCGGCAAGCTGGAAAATAAACGGGCGCTGGCGGAGCAGATGGATCTGAAATTCGACCCGGAAACAACACCCGTGATCGGGATGGTTTCCCGCCTGACCTCGCAGAAAGGGTTCGACCTGATTATGCGTGTGTTTAATGAAATCATGGCGGAAAATGTAGCGATTGTCCTGTTGGGTTCGGGCGATCCTTCCTACGAGAGTTTCTTCCGGGGAATGGAACAAGCCTATAAAGGCTGGGTCTGTTCCTATATTGGATACGACAACGCGCTGGCGCATCAAATTTATGCAGCGTCCGACCTGTTCTTAATGCCGTCGAAGTTTGAACCCTGCGGGATTTCCCAAATGATTTCCCTGCGTTACGGCACATTGCCGATCGTTCGCGAAACAGGCGGCTTGAAAGATACGGTACATCCCTATAATCGTTTTACCGGCGAGGGCAACGGGTTTACGTTTACCAACTATAACGCACATGATATGTTGGAAGTAGTACGGTTCGCGCTGAATACGATTCAGGATGAAGAGGCTCGGAGCATTTTGCTGCCTCGGGCGATGAAGGAAGACAACAGCTTCACGCTTTCCGCGAAAAAATACTACGACCTGTACTGTAGTTTACTGTAAATTTCGGAATAATGCCGGCAAAGCTGGGGTTTTTTCATCCCCAGCTTTGCTTTCTGTTTTTACCTCGCCAGAATAGGAGGACTTTTATGGAGAAGGAAATGAACAACGCAAAGAAACCCAACCGGGCTGCGCTCGCCGAAAAACCAGCTGGTAAGCTGCCGAATGAAGTTAAAGAAATCCTTGGCAAGCTAAAGCGTCATTTCGGAAAAACCCTGGAAACCGCGTCGATGGAGGAGCTGTATAAAGCCAGTGCGCTCTGCATCCGGGACGAGATCCTGGATCTTTGGATGAATGCCAACAGCAGGGTTGAAAAAGAAGGGAAAAAACAGGTCTATTACCTTTCGGCTGAATTTTTGATGGGCCGTGCTTATACCAACAACATGATCAATATGGGGATCCTGGAAAAGTACCGCAAAACCTTTGAGTTCCTGGGGCTGGATCTCAATGAGGTGGCAGACCAGGAAAAAGACGCCGGCTTAGGGAACGGCGGCTTGGGACGGCTGGCGGCCTGTTTCCTGGATTCGCTGGCTACGCTGGAGCTTCCGGCAATAGGCTGCGGAATCCGGTATGAATACGGCTTGTTCCGCCAGCGGATTGTAGACGGCGAGCAGGTTGAAATGGAGGATAACTGGATTGAAGACGGCTTCGTTTGGGAGATTGAACGCCCGGATGAAGAAATCGAAGTCCATTTCGACGGCGAGATTGAGGAAGTCTGGATGGAGGATAAGATGGTGCCGGTGCATAAGAACTACACCACGGTCCTGGCGGTTCCTTACGATGTGCCGATTACTGGTTATCAGAGCAAATGCCCGGCCACCCTCCGGCTGTGGAGTGCGAAGGCGAAAAAACGGTTTGACATCAAAGACTTCGACCAGGGGAAATATTTCCAGGCTATTCAGGAGCGGGAAATGGCAGAAGCTATTTCGAAGGTGCTTTACCCCAATGATAATCACGAGCAAGGGAAATTGCTGCGTCTGCGCCAGTTTTATTTTCTCACCTCGGCAACCATCCAGAGCATTGTGCGGAAACACAAGCGCCTGCATGGCAATCTTCGCACACTGCCCAACTATGTGACCATTCAGATCAACGATACCCATCCCACGCTGGCCATTCCGGAGCTGATGCGGATTCTGCTGGATGAAGAAGGGTTTAACTGGGACGACGCGTTTGCCCTGGTACAAAGCCTGTTCAATTATACCAACCATACCATCCTGTCGGAGGCGCTGGAACGGTGGGACGAGCAGATGTTCAAGCTGCTGCTTCCCCGGATTTACAGCATTGTCCAGGCCATGAATGAGAAATACTGCCGCTGGCTCAATAAATTTTATAAAAACGACATGGACCGGATCAGCCGGATGGCGATCGTCGCGTATGGCCAGATCCGGATGGCAAATCTCTGCTTGGCCGTAGTCGGCCATGTCAACGGAGTTTCCCAGCTGCATGGCGATATCCTCAAGAAAGAATTATTTGTGGATGAATACCGCGTCAATCCCGGGAAATTTATGGCGATCACCAACGGGATCACTCATCGCCGCTGGCTGGCTGTCGCGAATCCTGGTTTAACCCAGCTGATGACGGAGTACATCGGGAACCGTTTTATTGGGGATTACCGTGAGTTCGAGAAGCTGCTGCCCTTTGCGGAGGACGAAACCTTCCTGAAAAAATATGCCGCGGTAAAACAGGAAAATAAAAAACGCCTGGCTGCCTACCTGGAGAAAAAACAGGGGATTCAGCTGCATACCGACGCCCTGTTCGACGTCCAGTGCAAGCGGCTGCACGAGTATAAGCGCCAGCTGCTGAAATGCCTGCACATCCTCTACCTTTACAATAAATTGCAGGAAAACCCGAATTTTATTACCCAGCCGATTGTCTTTTTGTTTGCGGCGAAAGCAGCGCCGGGTTATGCACGGGCAAAGAATATCATCCGGCTCATCAATGCAATTGGCGAACTGGTGAATAATGACCCGGTTACCCGCGACCTGCTTCAGGTGGTCTTTATCGAGAACTATGGGGTTTCTTCCGCACAGCTGCTGATTCCGGCGGCGGATATCAGCGAGCAGATCTCTACCGCCGGGATGGAAGCGTCCGGAACCGGGAATATGAAGCTGATGATGAACGGCGCGCTGACGATGGGGACCATGGACGGCGCAAACGTGGAGATTTATGAGCAGGTTGGCCCGGATAATATCTTTATCTTTGGTGCGAGAGAGGAAGAAATCTTCGCGATGAAGCGTTATTCGAACTATCGTCCCGGTGAGATTTATGAAAAGAATATCGATGTCCGCAATGCGCTGACCCGCCTGATCGACGGCTCCCTGCCCGGAGTTTCGGTACACCAGTTCTCCGATTTGTATCAGTCCCTCCTCTTTGGGGACTACAATAATTCAGCCGACCCGTATTTTGTCCTGCATGATTTTGCGGCGTATATCCACACCTTCGACCGTGCGCGGCATAAATATCAGCGCAACCCGATGGGCTGGATGAAGATGGCGGTGGTCAATACGGCGAAATCCGGCTTCTTCAGTTCGGACCGGACTATCCGGGAATATAATGAGCGGATCTGGCATTTACACCATTTCGCAGAATGAAAGGACCGGATATGATTATTTCGCATAATTCCGCTCTTTTCCCTTACCGCAATCCACAGGGCGCTCTGAAAACCGGGGAAAGCGTCCTGCTGCGGGTACGGGTCGAAGCGGAAAACCTTCAGTCGGTACGGATTGAGTTTTTCATCCAGGATGCCAGCACGGTTTATGCGATGTCCCAAGCAGAAGACGGCTGGTGGGAATACCGGTTTTCTTATCCCGAAGCCACTGTGGCCTGGTACCGGTTCCAGGTGGAGGCTGGAGGACGGCTGTGGTACGGCGGGCCGGCCTGGGGGATTACGCAAGGGGACTGTATGGTTTATGACAATCCCTGCAACAGCTTCCAGCTGACGGTCTACGACGCCTCCTTCCAGGTCCCGGCCTGGTTCCAGAAAAGCACGATGTATCAAATCTTCCCCGACCGGTTTAAGCGGGGGGATATCCGCAATCTGGAAGAGGGGAAAGCCCGGCATGAAAAGATGGGCCGCAAGGTGGTGGTCCATGAAAAATGGGGGGAGCAGCCGCTTTATGAGCCGCTTCCCGGCGAGCAGTATTACGCGCCCTGCGATTTTTTCGGCGGGGATCTGCGGGGGATTATCCAATCCCTGGACTATTTCAAGTCTTTGGGGGTGGATGTGCTCTACCTGAACCCGATTGTTGAAGCCGCGTCCAATCATCGGTATGATACGGCGGATTATATGCGGGTGGACCCGATCCTGGGCAGCAATGCCGATTTTGCTGAGCTTTGCAAAAAAGCGGCGAAGCACGGGATCCGCGTCATGCTGGACGGGGTCTATTCCCATACCGGGTCGGACAGCCGTTATTTCAACCGGCTGGGGAATTATGACGGCCTGGGGGCTTTCCAGGGGTCGAAATCCCCGTTTTATAAGTGGTATACCTTTTACGGGACAAAATATAACTACCGCAGCTGGTGGGGGTTCGACACCCTGCCCGAAGTCAATGAAATGGACGAGAGCTGGCAGCGGTATGTGATTACGGGCAAACACAGCGTGTTCCGGAACTGGCTGCATTTAGGGGCGAAGGGCTTCCGGCTGGATGTAGCTGACGAGCTGCCGGATGAAGTGATTGAGTTGATGCGCCTGCATTTGAAACGGCACGACAAGGAAAACGTCTTGCTGGGAGAGGTCTGGGAAGATGCGACCACCAAGCGGAGCTATGGCGCCAACCGCCGGTATGCGCTTGGAAAAGGGCTGGATTCCGTGATGAATTATCCGTTTAAGGCGGCAGTGACCGGTTTTCTGCAGGGGGAGAAAAATGCGTATGAGCTGGTAAATTTCCTGACTTCCCAGCAGCTGAACTACCCGCGGCCGATGCACTATGCGCTAATGAACCTGGTTTCTTCCCATGATGAGCCGCGTTTGCGGACGGTGCTGGCGACCGGGAAAACCGGGGACGGGATGTCCCGCGAGGAGCAGGCGAAGCTTCGGATCACAGAAAAGCAGGATCATGAAGGGGCTGTCCTTCAGCGGCTGGCCGGTATACTGCAATATGTCATCCCGGGGGTTCCTTCGCTGTATTACGGGGATGAATACGGCCTGCACGGCTTAAAAGACCCCTTTAACCGGGGGCCTTTTGTAAAACGGGATCCGGATACCTGTGTATTTTTCAAAATGGTCGGCAGTCTGCGCAAACAGCTTCCCGCTCTTCAGTCTGGGCATACCAGCTATTTGACACTGGATATGGACTGCCTGGCGATTCTGCGGTTTATTCTGGATGGGAAAGATGCTTTCGGCGCATCAGCTACGAATAATACGGTGTTGACCCTGGTGAACCGCAGTGAGGAGGACCGGGTGTTTGATCTTTCGCTGTTGTCCTTTGAATATGGGCTGAGTGCAGACGAGTGGAATCAATGGCAGGCTGCTTCTTTCCATAAGGCGGTGGATTTGATCTCCCGGGAGAAAACCTCTGCCCGGAAAGGGAGCTTCCAAGCGAAGGTCCCGGCGCGGTCGTTCCGGATTTTCAAGCTCAAATAAGGCCGTTCCGATTGAATGGAGCGTCAGGCCCCGGCGGGAGTCTTTCCTGCCGGGGCTTTTTATATCGGCGGCCAAGATTTTCCAAAACAGGAGGCAGGAAGAATGGACTATCAACTGATCCGCAGCAACAGGAAAACCCTCGCATTGGTAGTGACTAGGGAGGGGAAACTGGAGGTACGTGCCCCGAGGCGGATTTCTCAACGGGAGATCGACCGTTTTGTGGAAAGCCGGCGAGGATGGATCCTCCAGCATCAGGAGCAGGCCAGGCAGCGGATGGCGGCCCGGCCAGTCCTGCGTTATGAAATTGACGGGAGGCTGCCTTTTTTGGGACAGGAATATCCGATCTTAGCGGGGGAAAAAGCTGGGTTTTCAGCCGAAGGCTTCCGGGTGCGGAAAGACCAGCCGATAGAACCTCAGCTTACCCGGCTGTTCCGGGAGCTGGCCCGGAAAGAGCTGGCTGGGCGGATTGAGCGCTATGCCCCTCGGGTTGGGGTTCTCCCATCCGGGCTTCGGATTACCTCGGCTTCCACCCGTTTTGGCTCCTGCTCGGGAAAAAATAGCCTGAGCTTCAGTTATAAGCTGATTTGGGCGGCAGAGGAACTGGTGGACTATGTGGTGGTGCATGAGCTTTGCCATATCCGCCAGCACAACCATTCGGCTGCCTTTTGGAAGGAGGTGGAAGCGGTTCTTCCGGATTATCGGCTCCGGGAACAGGCTCTTCGGGAGTTTGGACGGGCGTATTTTTAGCTTCCGGACGCTTTTACCCCAGACGACCTAAGTATCGTAAGGAGCGATCTGCTTTCGTCCGGGAGTTCATGTAAAACTGCCCGGAAAAAATTAGTCCAATACCAGACTTGCCCTCTGTGATGCTCTAGAAGCAGAAGCTTCTACTGATCCGGTCGCCTACGCTGAACGGGGATCCAAGGGGACTTCCTTGGCGCATTTCTTTCCCCCATTTCTTTGGGCGTCCAAAGAAATGGGGCGGGGTGTGGGACGCGGAGCCCCACAAATCAGAGCCGGAGGAACGTCCAACCCGCTCGGGGGGCGGCTCCTTTTGAAGGCTTGATTCTTTTATAAAATGCGCGGGAGGACACTCCCGAACGAAAAAAAGGGTTGTGTTTCGCGATTTAACGTGTTATAATAATTCCCGTTATCAGCGAAGGAGGGGTTGTCCATGGCGGATTTGGCTCATGCACGGGAGGCCATCAACCGGGTTGATGCGGAAATGGCCGCATTATTTGAGCAGCGGATGCAGGCAGTGGAAGAAGTGATTTCCTATAAGCTGGAAAACGGCCTGCCGGTTCTGGACACCGGACGGGAACAGCAGGTGTTGGAGCAGGGACTGGCCCGGATTCAAAACCCGGTTTATCGGGAATACTATCAGGAGTACCTGGTGCATCTGATGGGGCTGTCCAAGCGGTATCAGCGGCGGCTGGCCAATCAGAACCGGGTCGGCTATCAGGGAACCGAAGGCGCGTTTTCTTATTTGGCCTTAAAGCAGCTTTTCCCGGAGCAGGAGGCCCAGTCCTTTGTCACCTTCGGCGAACTGGTTCGGGCGGTGATGTCCGGGGAGGTTTCCGCAGGGGTGCTTCCGTTTGAAAATTCCTATACCGGGGAAGTGGGGGAAGTCCTGGATTTGCTGTATGAATCCGAAGTGAAGATCACACGGGTTTTTGATTTGCCGGTGAACCATCACCTCATGGCGCTCCCTGCTGTCTGCCTGGAGGAGATCCGGGCGGTTTATTCGCATCAGCAGGCGCTCTCCCAATGCAGCCGGTATCTGGACGAGCATGGCTTTGAACGGATGGCTTATCCGAATACAGCATTGGCCGCCCGGTATGTAGCGGAAACGGGCGACCGCAGCAAGGCGGCAATCGCCTCGCGGGAAACGGCGGAGCTGTATGGGTTGGAAATCCTGGCGGAAAATATCAATACCAGCGCAGAGAATACAACTCGCTTTATTGTGGTGGAACCTGCATTTGGAGAAGACCCCGGGGATCGTTTCAGCATCCTGTTTACGGTTCGGCATGACGCGGGGGCGCTGGCCGGGGCGATGCAGGTGATTGCCCGTCATGGCTTTAATATGGAGAGTATCCGTTCGAAATCTATCCGGAATGTTCCCTGGCAGTATTATTTTTATGCGGAACTGGTGGGGGACTGCCGTTCGGCAGATGCCGGGAAATTATTGGCAGAATTGAATGAGGTTTGCTCGAGCTGCCGGCTGCTGGGGTCGTACCGGGCTGGTTTAAGGGGGGGTCAGGATGAGTAATATTCGGACAGCCGTGATTTATGGGGACAGTATCTCAACCACAGAATATGGTGAAGGCGGCTATCAGGAGCTGATCCGGCAGGGATTGGGGCTGGAGAAGGTCTATAACCACGCTGTTTCGGCGAGCGGCTTGAGTGCTTCGACGCCAAACAGTTTAGTATCCATCCTTCAGGAGGAGCAGAACCGGCATCACGATGCCGATCTGATCCTGCTGTGGCATGGAACGAACGATTGGTATTGGGGCGTTCCGCTGGGGGAAAAGGGCGCTGAGGATCTCGCCACCTTTACCGGAGCGGCCGAATTCGCGATCCGGACGATTCAGGAAAGCGTGCCCCAGGCAATGCTTCTCTGGCTGATGCCGATGTATCGCCTTCAGGAGCCGTTTGGCTGCACTGTACGGGCGGAGGCTTGGGAAAATCCCAATGCAGCGGGGCATACTCAGGCGGATTATGCACGGGTGATTTGGGAGTTGTCCGGGAAATACTGTTTCCCGGTGCTGGATATGCGCCGCCTGACCGGCTTTCATGCGTACAATGCCCCAAGATTCCTGCCGGATGGCATCCATCCCTCCAGGGAGGGGTATCTGCGGATCGCGGAGCGGATGATCTCCTATATCCAAACATTCTAAACCGATCGAAAGGGGAATGAACAGATGGAACTTCAACTTCATTTAGCCGGCGGAGGATATTCGGTTTTTCTTGGTAAAGGGCTTCTTTTTGGGCTTTCTGATTTTATCCATTTAAATCGTAAAGTTTTTCTGGTGACAGACGACGGCGTTCCGGAAAAATGGGTGCAGGCCGTGCAGGCACAGTGTCCGGACTGTCATCTGGAAACGGTTCCTCAGGGAGAGGGGGCCAAAAGCTTTCCCGTTTATGAGCGTCTGTGCAGCCGGCTGCTGGAACTGCGGTTTACCCGGCGGGACTTAATCCTTGCGCTGGGCGGAGGGGTGATTGGGGACTTGGCCGGGTTTGCCGCGGCGACGTATCTCCGCGGGATTGATTTTGTCAATATTCCGACCACCACCCTTTCCCAGATCGATTCCAGTATCGGCGGGAAGGTGGCCATCAATCTGGACGGGGTGAAAAACTGCGTCGGCGCGTTTTATCAGCCCCAGGCTGTACTGGTGGACAGCGAGGTGCTGTCCACACTCCCCGCCCGGCATTACGCGAACGGGCTGGTAGAAGCGGTCAAAGCCGGGTTGATTTACGATCCGGAGTTGTTCGGGCTCTTTGAACAGGGGGGCGCTGCCGCCCATCTGGATGAAATTGTCCTCCGCAGCCTGCGGGTCAAAAAAGCGGTCGTCGAACAGGATGAGAAGGAATCCGGCCTGCGAAGAATTCTGAATTTTGGGCATACCATTGGGCATGGTGTGGAGAGCGTGTATGGTTTATCCGGCCTGTATCATGGCGAGGCGGTTGCCGTGGGGATGCTGCCAATGATTGAAAGCCCCGCCCTGCGGGAACGGACGGAGCGGGTGCTTCGAGGGCTGGGGATCAATCCCCGGATGCCTTATGACCCGGAAGCGGTTTATGAGGTGATGACCCGGGATAAGAAAACTCATGGCGGGCAGATTACCATCGTCACGGTGGCCGAGCTGGGAAAAGCCTGCTTGGAGGATGTCCCGATGGAAGCATTGAAATCCCGCCTGTGTGGAAAGGGACTGGAAGGATGAAAAGTATTTTTGGTGATCAGATCCAGATCTGCCTGTTCGGGGAGTCGCATTCCCCGGCGGTGGGGGCTGTGCTGAACGGGCTGGCGCCTGGGATCCGGCTGGATTTGGAATTTATCCAAAGCCAAATGGACAAGCGCCGCGCGAAAGGACGCATTTCCACGGCGCGGCGGGAGGCTGACGAAGTCCGCTTTCTCAGCGGGTTTTTCAACGGGTATACGACGGGTACGCCCCTTTGTCTGCTGATTGAAAACCAGCAGACCCGGAGCGGGGATTATGAAGCGGCCAAATGGCTTCCCCGACCCTCCCACGCAGACTATACCGCCTTTGAAAAATACGGCGGCTTTCAGGACTACCGGGGCGGCGGGCATTTTTCCGGGCGGCTGACCGCCCCGCTCGTAGCGGCAGGCGGGATCGCGCTCCAGATTCTGAAGTCTCATGGGATCCGGGTGGGCACCCATATCCTGCGTCTGGGGGATTGGAAGGATACCGCATTTTCTTCCCAGGAAACGGAACTGGAACAGCAGATTGACCGGCTGAATGGGGATGGATTCCCGACGCTGGATGCCGACGTAGAGGGATCGATGATCCGCGCTGTCGAAGAAGCAGCTTCTGAAGGGGATTCTCTGGGCGGTGTACTGGAAACCGCAGTGGTATCCCTGCCGGCCGGAGTGGGCGAACCGTTTTTCTGCTCGGTGGAGAGCAAGCTTTCCCAGCTGCTGTTCAGCATCCCCGCCGTGAAGGGCGTGGAGTTCGGGCTGGGATTCGGCTTCGCGGGCCTGCGGGGCAGTCAGGCGAATGATCCCTTCCGGCTGGAAAAGGATCGTGTAACGACCCAAACCAATCACAACGGGGGGCTGAACGGCGGGATTACCAACGGGATGCCCGTCTTGTTCCGGACTGCGGTTAAGCCGACGCCTTCGATTTACCAGCCGCAGGATACGGTGGATCTCGAAAAGCGGGAAAACGCCCGGCTTCAGATCCAGGGACGGCATGACCCGGCGATTATTCACCGGGCGCGGGTGGTCGTGGATTCCATGGCGGCGCTGGGACTGCTGGATCTCCTGACCGAGCGGTTCGGGCCGCGCTGGATGACGGAGGGAACTCCATGAAACGATACGGACTATTAGGGGAAAAGCTTTCCCACAGCTTTTCCAAGCCTATCCATGAAGCGCTGGGCGGCTATCCCTATGAACTGATCCCCCTGAGCCGGGAGGGGCTGGATCAGTTCCTCCGGGAAAAGGATTTTGCCGGCGTCAACGTGACGATCCCCTATAAACAGACCGTGATCCCTTATCTGGACGAGCTCGATCCTTCCGCCCGGACGATTGGGGCGGTGAATACCATCGTCAACCGGGATGGGCGGCTGTATGGGAGCAATACGGATTTTGCCGGGATGAGGCAAACCCTGCTGGCGAACCGGATCCCGGTCCAGGGGAAAAAGGCGCTGATTCTGGGGAGCGGCGGCACCAGCCGGACAGCCCATGCCGTTTTGGAAGAGTTGGGCGCGGCAGAAATCCGGCAGGTCAGCCGGGAACCAGCCGCAGGGCAGCTTTCCTATGAGCAGGCGATCCGGGCGGAGGATACCCAACTGATTGTCAATACCACGCCGGTGGGGATGTTTCCGCAGACCCATGGGATCCCGCTGGAGCTGGAAGGCTTTCCCCGGCTGGAAGGGGTGCTGGATGTGATCTATAACCCCCTGCGGACCCGGCTGCTCCAGCAGGCGGAGAAGAGGGGGATCCCCTGTGCAGGCGGGCTTTTAATGCTGACGGCACAGGCAAAGTTTGCAGCGGAGCAATTCCTGGGCTGCACGATTCCAGAATCCCAGCTGGAAGCGGTGTATCACCGGCTTTTGCAGGAGAAAACCAATCTGGTGCTGATTGGGATGCCGGCTTCCGGGAAAACGGCTCTGGGCAGCCGTGCTGCGGCGGCTCTGGGCCGGGAGTGGGTGGATTTAGATGAAGAAATCGTCCGCCTTGTCGGAAAGAGTATTCCGGAAATTTTCGCCCAGGAAGGGGAAACCGGTTTCCGTGCGCGGGAGCGGCGGGCTACGGAGGAAATCTCTCTCCGGAATGGGATCGTTATTTCCACCGGAGGCGGCTGCATACTGGATCCGCAGAATGTGGAAAATCTGCGGAAAAACGGATGGCTTTGTTATAATGACCGGCCGGTTTCCCTGCTGTCGGCTGGGGATGGACGTCCGCTGGCCCGCAGCCGGGAGGATTTGGCGGCATTGTATCAGGCGCGCGCGCCGCTCTATCAGGCAGCGGCCGATTTCCGGCTCTGTAACGACGGGGAGGAGGACGCCGCACTAACAAGGCTGCTGGAGGCTTTCCGCAAGCAGGAGAAAAGCTATAGTCAACGCACTTGAAAAGAAGCCAATGCTTCTTTTCAACACTGTGGCATGATATGCCGCAGTGGGCCGCGAAGCGGCCATGCGGTAGAGCTTCATAGACGGCGCACAGCGCATTTTATGCGCGGACAGGCAAAGCCTGACCCTCAAATCGGGTATCGATTTGAGGGTGTGCCGACTATAATACAGGAAATTTTTCAAAGGAAAAGATACGGATTCAGTCTGTTGGCTGGGCCGGTTAGGGAAAGAAGGAGAAAAAATGATTATTACATTGAAAAAACAAGCCCCGCCCGAAGAAGTAGAACGCGTGATTTCTGGGATTGAAAAGAAAGGCCTCTCTGTTACGGTGATCGAAGGGGCCAACTATAACGTATTCGGTGTAGTAGGGGATACGACCATACTGGACGAAAAGCTGATCGCTGCGAATCCCTATGTAGATAATGTCCAGCGGATTGCCGCTCCCTATAAAAAAGCGAACCGGCTGTTCCACCCGGCGGATTCGGTGATCCATGTGGCTGGCGTGCCGGTCGGCGGACAGGAGGATCTGGTAGTGATCGGCGGCCCCTGTTCGGTAGAGAGCAAGGAAGGGCTGTTCACCATTGCCAAGGCGGTGAAAGAGGCTGGCGCAGATATGTTGCGCGGTGGCGCGTACAAGCCCCGGACTTCCCCCTACGCATTCCAGGGACAGGGGACGGCAGGGCTGCAATGGATGGCGGAAGCGCGGGAACAGCTCGGCCTGCCCATTGTATCCGAGATGATGAGCATTGACAAGCTGGAAGAGTTTAATGAATATGTGGACTTGATCCAGGTCGGTGCGCGGAATATGCAGAACTTTGATCTGCTCAAAGCCTTGGGAACCATCCGGAAGCCGGTCCTGCTCAAACGCGGACTGGCCAATACCATTGAGGAATGGATCATGGCAGCGGAGTATATCATGGCGGGCGGCAACGATCAGGTCATCCTTTGCGAACGCGGCATCCGCACCTTTGAAAAATATACCCGGAACACCCTGGACTTGAGCGTCATCCCGATTATCAAGCAGAAAACCCATCTGCCGATTATTATCGATCCTTCCCATGCGACTGGCGATTGGCGGCTAGTGGAGTCCATGTCGCTGGCCGCGATTGCAGCCGGGGCGGACGGTTTGATTCTGGAGGTGCATGACTGTCCGGAATGCGCTTGGTCGGATGGTGCGCAGTCTTTGAAGCCGGAGCGATTCCAGGAAGTTATTGAAAAGGGCCGCGCGATTGCCAAGGTCGTCGGCCGGGGGATGTAGGCGGGATGAATCAGCTTCTGCATCCTTTTTTCCCGCGGGGGAATGTCCGGATCCCGCCTTCCAAAAGCGCGGCGCACCGGGCCATTCTCTGCGCCGGCTTGGCGGAAGGAAAAAGCCGGATCCGGAACGTTGCGTATTCTCAGGATATCCGCGCTACAATTGCGGGGATCCGCACCCTGGGCGCAGAGGTGACGGAATTTTCGGACAGCTTGGAGATTACGGGCGCGCCGCTTTTCAGCAGGCCGCATGGGAAGCTGGAATTTGACTGCGGCGAGTCCGGTTCCACCCTCCGTTTTCTGCTCCCGTTGGCGGCGCTGACGGGTGCGGAATGCCGTTTTACCGGACGGGGCCGGTTGCTGGAGCGTCCGCAGTCTGTGTATGAATCTCTGTTTTCGGGCGGGGAATTCTTCCATACCCCGCAGGAAATCCGTTTGAAGGGCGGGCTTTCCGCAGGGGAATGGAGCCTTCGCGGGGATGTCAGCTCCCAGTTTATCACCGGGCTGCTGTTCAGCCTGCCTCTTTTGGACAGTCCCAGCCGGATCCGGATCCAGCCGCCCTTCGAGAGCCGTTCCTATGTGATGTTGACCCTCCGCATATTGGCGGACTTCGGGGTTCAGGCGGCGTTTTCCGACCCGCTGACCCTGGAGATTCCAGGCGGACAGCGTTTCCGTCCGGCGGATTATACCGTGGAGGGGGACGATTCCCAGATGGCTTTTTTCGGTGTGCTGGGGAGTGTCCGGGGAGGAGTTTCCTGCACAGGGCTGCGGTCGGATTCGGTGCAGGGGGATCGGGTGATTTTGTCGATCCTGCGGGAATTTGGCGCAAAAATTACCGAAAAAGCCGGGACGGTTTTCTTTGAACCGGGCCGTTTGCAGGGAAAGGATATTGATTTAGCGGATTGTCCCGATCTAGGGCCGGTATTGATGGTGCTGGGCGCTTTTGCCGAGGGAGAAACCCGGATCCTCCATGCGGGACGGCTCCGGATCAAGGAATCCGACCGGATTGCCGCCATGGAGTCCGAGCTCCGGAAGCTGGGGGTGGATATTTCCTCAGATCCGGATACGGTTTGGATTCGCGGACGGCAGCCCTTGACTGCGCCCGCAGAAGTCTGCGCGCAGAACGACCACCGGATCGCGATGAGTTTGGCTGTATTTGCCGCTTGCGCAGAACAGCCGGTGAACATCATCGGGAGTGAATGCGTGGCGAAATCCTATCCGGCCTTTTGGGAGGATTTCACTTCGCTGATGCCGGAAAAGGGAGGCCTGTAAATGGAACTGGAACGGGAAACCTGGGGCGAAGAGGCGATCGCGGAGCTGCGGGAGGAGCTGCACCGGATGGCCGACCCAGGCTATCGGAAATTCCAAGGGCGCTTGATCCCGGGATTAAAGCATGAGCTGCTGGGCGTCCGGGTCCCGCAGCTTCAGCAGCTTGCAAAACGGATTGCCCGGGGCGGATGGCGGGAATTCCTGCGCGCCGCCGGACGGGAAAGCTATGAGGAAATCCTGCTGCGCGGCTTCGTGATTGGGTTTGCCAAAGCGGGGCTGGCCGAGGTTTTGGAGGAAACCGCCCGGTATATTCCCGAAATTGATAACTGGGCGGTCAACGACTGCTTTTGCAGCAGCCTGAAAATCGTCCGGAAACACCGGGAGGAGGTCTGGGAGTTCCTTCAGCCCTACCTGGCATCCGAGCAGGAATATTTCCTGAGGTTCGGGCTGATTCTGCTGCACAGCCATTACCGGACTCCGGAATGGATTGGCCGGGTACTGGGGACAGCGGCGTCTGTCCGTCACGAGGGCTATTATGTGAAGATGGGAGCCGCCTGGCTGCTGTCGTCCTGCTATGTCGATTTCCCGGAGCAGACCCTCCCGCTGTTGGAGGGGGAAGATCTGGATCCGGAAACCGCTTACCGGGCTTTGCAGAAAATCTTGGAATCCAACCGGGTAGGCCGGAAAGAAAAAGCGGAGGTTCGTGTTTTGCGTGCAGAGAAAAAGGAGGCGATGGGATGAATCCTCAAACGGACACCTTATTGATTGTAGGGCTGGGGCTAATCGGCGGGAGCTATGCACAGGGGCTTCGCGCGGAGGGCTTCCGGGTGATCGGGCTGGATCGGGATTCCGACACGATCGCCTATGCGCTGGAAACCGGCATGATTCAAGCCGGGAGTACAGACCCGGGTGATCCGGCCCTGATCGCGGAGGCGGATGGAATTATCTGCGGGCTTTATCCGAATGCGATGGTGGAATGGATGCTGGCGAACCAGGCATATTTCCGCCCGGGAATTTTCTTGACGGATGTCAGCGGGGTCAAACGGGCGGTTTTGGAGCGGGTACAGTCTGCCCTCCGCCCGGATGTGGAGCTGATCGGATCCCATCCAATGGCCGGCCGTGAGGTCAGCGGGATATGGAACAGCGATCCCTCGATTTTCCGCGGGGCGAATTTCATCGTCACGCCGACCGAACGCAACACCGAGGCGGGAATCAGCTTCGCGGAGGAACTGGGGCGGCGGCTGGGCTTTGGCCGGATCAGCCGGCTTTCCCCGGCAGAGCATGACGAGATGATCGGCTATCTTTCCCAGCTGACCCATGCAATCGCCGTGTCTTTGATGAACGCCAACGATCATCCGCATTTGGTGGAGTATACCGGGGATTCCTTCCGGGATCTTACCCGGATTGCCAAAATCAACGAAGAATTGTGGAGCGAGCTTTTTTTCGCGAACCGGGATATCCTGATTTCGGAGATCGACCGCTTTTCCGCCGCGCTGGGGGAAATCCGGCAGAACCTGTCGGATGGGGATGAAGAGGGCTTGAAGGAACGGTTCCGTCTTTCCACTGCCCGTCGCCGGATGTTTGATACGAATTCTTAATAAAACGACTGTATCGTTTTATCGGGTCGCAGAATGCGGCCCGGCGGCACAGACGCCAAGAATGTTGTTCATACTTTTCTTGGTGCGCTGCAGGCGCGGCGGCGTATCACGACACGATAGAAAGATTTTAATCTTTTTATCAAGAAATAGTATGAAAAGCGAGAAATATAGAATCAGTACCATCCCAATGAGCGGGTCTGCCAATCCTGCCTGAAGAAAAAACCGCCTGTCCCTCGTTTGCTTGACAGAGGGAGGGCGGTTTTTTATGAAACGGAAAAAAGCGGGTATATTGGCTGTGGTTTTGGGTGGGATTTTTTTGTTCCTGCTTTGTTCCCAGCTGTTTGCCATTCAAAAAAGCCTGGAATTTTTCTGGTGAAGGACATTCGTGCCGCTCACCGGCTTCTGCGGCCGGCGGCGCACCACGCCGCGATAACAAGATTTTAATCTTTTTATCAACAAATAGTATTAGGATTGGCTGAGCAGACTTTCCACAAACTGCTTGGCGGTACGGGGAGAGTATCCGCCCCGGTGCAGGGCAAACTGGTCAGCGCGGGCGGACAGTTCCGCGGCTGGAAGCTTCAGCCCTTGCTGTAAAGCCAGCGCAGCGGCAATCCGAAGATATTCCTGCTTGGCCGGGCGGGTAAACGTTACCGTCAGGCCGAACCGGTCGGATAAGGAAACCAGCTCTTGCAAAGTATCGCCGGCGTGGATCTCATCTCCCTGCCGGTCGGAAAAGCACTCCTTTACCAGATGCCGCCGGTTCGAGGTTGCATAGATGGCCAGGTTTCGGGTTTTAGCGGAAACCGATCCTTCCAGTACGGCCTTTAGTGCGGAAAAATTGTCGTCGTCCCGGGAAAAAGAAAGATCATCTATAAACAGGATAAATTTCAAAGGATTCCGGCTCAGGGAGTCCATCAGGGTTGGAATGTGATGCAGCTGGTTTTTTTTCAGCTCGATCAAGCGCAGCCCTTCTGAGTGGAAGGCATTCGCTACGGCTTTGACGGTGGCAGATTTCCCGGTTCCGGCATCGCCGTAAAGCAGGATGTTCGCCGCGGGCTTGGCCTGGAGCAGGGCGGCGGTATTGCGGATGACCTGCGCCCGTTCCCGTTCATAGCCGCTCAGGGCGTCCAAACGGATCTCGTCCGGATGGAGGACCGGTTCCAGCGTTCCTTCTTTCAGAAGGAACGCATGATGCCGGGCATAGACCCCATAGCCATAGCGGGGGATTTCAGTCATGCGTTCCTCATACAGCGGGGCCAGGGCGGCCGGTTCTGTTTCCCATTCTGGGAGGTACCCGCTGTAGTCTATCCCGCTTTGGAGCTGTTCCGGCGTGAGCTGGGAAACCTCCTCCAGAATAGCCAATTCGGCGGCAAGCGCCCGGTTCCAGCTTTCAGGAACCGGCTTTTTTTGCGCCCGCGTCAGCATATAGACGTTTTCTTCCTCCAATATAGCTGTACGGAGTGCGCTGGTAAGGTTCCCGCCGGCCGTATAGACAGCAGCGGCAAACGAGGCGTAGGCTTCCACTTTTTCTTCCAAGGAGGAGGCGGAGCAGAAACGCCGCAGCTCCGTCAGCGGGGGCTTTCCGAGCAGGCTGCGGAACAGGGCTAAGGAGCAAAGACGGAGAAGCATGGGCTGGGGCTGGAACATGGAATCCTTCCTTTCACGGGAATCAGGGTTAGAAGAAGGCCATCTGGCCTTCTTCATTGCCGACGCTGATCGGAAGCTTGCGGATATATTGGATCGCAGCAGTTCCGGCCAGCGCACCCTCGGAAACGGCTTTGGCAATCTGGAGCAGGCCGCCCCGGCAGTCCCCGGCGGCGAACAGCCCGGGGAGATCCGTCGAGCCGTCCGGCTGAGCTACGATGCGGTTCTGTTCGACAGAAGCCCCCAGCTTTTTCGCCAGGTCACTGGAGGAGGCCACGCCTACGGCGACGAATAGCCCGGCAAAGGCAAGAGGATCGCCGGTTTGGAATTCCGCCCCGGTGAGGACGTCTTCCCCGGTCAGGCGGGTAAGCGGCCGGGTATCCAAATGGATTTGCTCCGGAAGCGCTGCACTGAGTTTTTCCCCGTTGGTCAGCAGGGTGACGCGGCGGGCGGTATGGACCAATTCCAATGCTTCATGCAGGGCATATTCCCCGCTGCCGAGCACGGCGACCTCTTTCTCCCGGTAGAAAAAGGCGTCGCAGACTGCACAGTAGCTGACGCCGCGGCCTTCATACTCTTTCAGTCCCGGGATCGCAGGGGCGCTCCGGGCGGCGCCGGTGGCGAGCAGGACGGCATCTGCAATATAGGAGCCGGATTTGGTACGGACGGTGAACTGCTCGTCCCAGGAGATCCCGACGACCTCGTCTTCCAAGATTTCAGCGCCCAGCCGCTTGGCGTTGGCGATGCCGGCTTCCAGCAGCTCTGTCCCGCTGACAGGCTCTGCAAAGCCGTAATAATTTTCGATCCGATCTGTTTTCGCCAGCGCGCCGCCGTCCCGGCCGATAATCAGGGTAGGGATTTTGGCCCGTGCCGTATAGAGCGCCGCAGAGATCCCTGCGGGGCCTTTGCCGACAATAATCAGTTTCGCCATGAAGCAAACCTTCCTTTCAGGATTTTCAATATAAAATAGTATAACACATTTTTCTGCAAAAGAAAAATAAATCTGGAAAATCCGGGCAAAATAGAGTATGGATTTTTCAAGGGAGCGTCCAACATAAAGATTTTATGGGGGAGAGATACCGTGCTCTGCTCGCCGCGGTTTGAATGCGGGACTCCGTATCCCGCACCCCGCTCTCTTTTCTTTGAGCGATCAAGGAAAAGAAAACCGCCCAGGGTGGGATTCCCACCCCCACATGGAAGACAGCGGGGAGGCTTCCATACTGTCGAGCCGCCCGGTCTGGTGCCGGAGGAACGTCTCGACAGCTCGGGGGCTGCTTCTCTTGAAAGCTGGGTCCTTTTATAAAACGAGGGAAAGGACACTCCCTTTTTTCAGAAGGGGGTTGACATTTCCGAAAATTTGTCTATACTAAATAATAGTAATCATTACTAATTTTATATAGGTGAAAAAAGTGAAATATTCCAGTCAGCGTGAACGTATTTTGTCCGTGGTTCGGGAGTGTTCGGATCATCCTACAGCGGACGTTGTCTATGCTAGGCTTCGCCCCGAAATGCCGAACCTCAGCCTGGGGACGGTTTACCGCAACCTGAACCGGCTTTCTGAAATCGGGGAAATCCGGAAAATTCCCCTGCCGGAGGGAGGGAACCGTTTCGACGGGTATCTTAAACCCCACTATCATCTGATTTGCAGTCAGTGCGGTGAGGTGACGGACTGTCCGGCGGGAGCGCTTGAACCGCTTTTGACAGAGGTTCAAGCAGATACCGGCTTTGCACTGGAGGTTGGGCAGCTTGTTTTATATGGGCTGTGCAGCGGATGCCAGAAGAAAGCCAAGGACAAATAAGACTGTATTTTTTTCAGCGGCAGAGAAAAGGCCGGGAATAAAATAAAAATGAAAAAGAAAGAAGGAAACCATGATGGCAAATTTGAAAGGCACCAGAACAGAAGCGAATTTGATGGCAGCTTTTGCGGGGGAATCCCAGGCAAGGAACAAATACACGTTTTATGCTTCCAAAGCCAAAAAGGACGGTTATGTTCAGATCGCCCAGCTCTTCGAGGAAACGGCAAACAATGAAAAGGAGCACGCGAAAATCTGGTTCAAGCTGCTGCATGACAACGGCATCCCAGATACCGCTGCCAATCTGAAGGATGCTGCCGCAGGGGAAAATTACGAATGGACCGATATGTATGCAAACTTTGCCAAGGAAGCGAAGGAAGAGGGCTTTGACCAGATTGCTTACCTGTTTGAAGCAGTGGGTAAAATTGAAAAAGAGCATGAGGAGCGTTACCTCAAGCTGCTGGCTAACGTGGAAGGCGGCTTGGTTTTCTCCAAAGAAGGGGATACGATCTGGCAATGCTCCAACTGCGGGCATATCCATATCGGCAAGTCGGCTCCGGAGCTCTGCCCGGTTTGTTCGCATCCGAAAGCGTACTTCCAGGTTCTCGCCAAGAATTATTAAAGGCGAGTCTATTTCAGAAACAGGAATTGAAGAGACGGACGGCGGGCAAGGACTTTGTCGTTCCTGAAAGGAACAGACACCTTATAAGGTGTCTGTTCCTTTTTTATTTGGGGGAATGACAGTTTTATTGGCGAAAGACTATATCAAATGGCGGAAAGGATTGGGATCATGGCGTATACATACGGCTATGTCCGGGTTTCGAACCGGGAGCAGCACGAGGACAGGCAGTTGATAAGCCTGATGGATAAAGGGGTTTTGAAGCGGAATATCTATGTGGATAAACAGAGCGGAAAGGATTTTGAACGCCCGAAATATCAGGAACTGGTGCGTGGAAAGCTGAGGCAGGGGGATTTACTGATGGTGAAAAGCATTGACCGGCTGGGACGGAATTATACGGATATTATCGAGCAGTGGAAACTGATTACGCGGGAGATCGGCGCGGATATTATCATTCTGGATATGCCCTTGCTGGATACCACCCAAAACAAGGATCTGCTGGGGACGTTTATCAGCGATCTGGTGCTTCAAATCCTTTCTTTTATTGCGGAAAACGAGCGCGACAATATCCGGCAGCGGCAGGCGGAGGGAATCCTGGCGGCGCGTCGGAGAGGGGTGCAGTTCGGCCGTCCGCAGACCCAGGTTACCCAGGAATTCCTGCTGATCTATACCCGGTGGCAGGAGGGGACGCTTAGTTCGCGGGAGGCCCAGGAGCTTTCGGGGTATGGACCGGACAAGTTTTACCGGATGGCGCGTCGGTGCCGGGAGATGGACTTTTAATCGACAGCGCATCGGGTTCCGGGCGGTATGAGCTTTTCTGATTTGTAGGGCTCCGCGCCCCACGCCCCGCCCCATTTCTTTGGACGCCCAAAGAAATGGGGGAAAGAAATGCGCCAAGGGAGTCCCCTTGGATCCCCGATCAGCGTAGGCGGCCGGGTCAGTAGAAGCCTCTGCTTCTAGGGCACCACAGAAGGCAAGCCTGGGAGGTCTACACAGGAACATTTTCGTATTTAGGCAGCCTGGGGTAAAAGGGTACGGGGGGACTGGGGGCGGCCTCCCCCAGCGGTTTTCTTTTCCCTCCTTTTCTTTGAGCGATCAAAGAAAAGGAGGTGCCCGGCGCGGGGAGGTATGAGCCTCGCATTCTAATGCAGGGCGAAGCCCTGCCTGCCCGTGCCGCAATCCTGCCAAAACAGCGGCCGGAAACCCTATTGCCTTTTCTCCGGGAGTTGTGTTAAAATAAATAGGTATGATTTTATTCACCCCATCCGGCTGTGCGAAAGGAGGCATTTTATGCTTGCGTCATTGGACCGGGTTGTCAAATATTTCGGCGATAAGTTAATATTGGACGGGATTTCCGCCGTGCTGGAGGACAATGACCGGGTTGGCCTGATCGGCGCCAATGGGATCGGGAAATCCACCCTGCTTCATATCCTTTGCGGAAAGCTGGATCCGGATGAAGGGGAGGTCGGCATTTCGGGCGGCGTGCGGATCGGGATGCTGGAGCAGAACAGCGGCCTGTCCCGCGGGCGTACGGTTTACGCCGAAATGCAGAGCGTCTTTGCCGAGGAGCGTGCCGTGGAAGCGAAGCTTCGCGGGCTGGAGGCGGAGATTTCCGCCGCCCCTGTCCATGACGAGGGGTATAACCGGCTTTGCGAGGAATATTCCCGCCTGAGCGCCTGGTTTGAAGCGCGGGAAGGATACCAGATGGACGTCCGGATCCGAATGATCCTCAACGGCATGGGCTTTGAGGAAAAATCCGATGAACTGCCGGTTTCCGCCCTTTCCGGCGGGGAAAAAACCCGGCTGGCCCTGGCCAAGCTGCTGCTGGAGGAGCCCGAGCTGCTGATCTTGGACGAGCCGACCAACCATCTGGATTTCCGTACCCTGATGTGGCTGGAGGATTATCTTCAAAGCTACCGGGGCGGGCTGCTGGTGGTTTCCCATGACCGTTATTTCCTGGACAAAATGGTGGGGAAAATCTGGGAGATCGAAAACCGGAAGCTGATCGCCTATAAGGGGAACTATACCAAATATAAACAGCTGCGGGAGGAACGGATCCGCCGCGCCCAGAAGGAATACGAGGCGCAGCAGCTCAAAATTTCCGCCATGCGGGAATATGCGGAAAAGAATATCACCCGGGCATCCACCTCCAACATGGCCAAAAGCCGGCTGCATCAGCTGGAAAATATGGACGTTTTGGAAAAGCCTTATGACCGGGTCCCAACCCCGCATTTCCAGTTTACCTACAGCCGCCGCCCAGTGAAGGACGTCCTTTCTGTCCGGGACCTGAAAATCGAGGTCGGGCTGGGGACAGAGAAGGTTACGCTGTCCGAGGGGATTACCTTCCAGGTTCAGCGGGGGGAAAAGGTCGCCCTGATCGGCCCGAACGGCGTCGGGAAATCCACTTTGCTGAAAGCGCTCCTAGGGATCCAGCCTCAGGAGGGGGATATCCTCTGGGGGGCGAACGTCCAAACGGGTTATTATGAGCAGGAAAACCGCACCCTCAATCAGGAGCAAACTGCCCTGGAGGAGCTTTGGGGGCGGCATCCCATCGCGCCGGAATACCAGATCCGGGGCGTGCTGGGACAGGTGCTGATTACGGGGGATAATTCCTTTAAGAAAATCGGCGTGCTTTCTGGCGGGGAGCGGGCGCGGGTCGCGCTGGCGGTGCTGATGATGGAGCATGCTAACACCCTGATCCTGGACGAGCCGACCAACCATCTCGACCTCCAAAGCAAGGAGGAGCTGGAAAAAAGCCTGGTCGAATTTGACGGGACGCTGATTTTTGTTTCTCACGACCGCTATTTTCTCAATACGATCCCGACCAAAATCCTTGTGCTTTCCCCGGACGGGCTGACCGTAACGAACGGGAATTTCAATGATTATCTGGCTGGACAGCAGAGGCAGGAGGCTGCCGCGGCCCCTTCGGAAAAACCGGAGAAAAAAGAAAATACTTCCTTCTATCGTTCCAAGCAGGCCCGGGCGGAGCAGGCGAAGCGCCGGGCGCGGATTGCCCGGCTGGAGGAGGAGATCGCGGCTTCAGAATCCCGGATTTCGGAGCTGGAGGCTGCGATTGCGGATCCGGAAACCGGCGCGGACTATGAACGGCTGACGGCGCTCTGCGCCGAGCTCGAGGAAACCCGCGCCGCGCATGAGGCTGCTTTCCTGGAATGGGCGGAGCTTTCCGAAGAGGAATAACCGGCCTTTTCCGCTTCTGTACGGAAAAAAGTTTGACAATCCTTTGCCTGTTGGGGTATACTGAAAGAAAACCCGACACCAAAACGGATGTGCGTCTGTTCAGCAGAAAGGACGGCTTTGACATGAAACGTAATATCACTCCGCTTTTATTTGGACTTTGCCTGATTGCAGTGGGCTTCGGTTATTTAGGCACCCTGCTTTTCCATTGGGAATTCAACCTCTTTTTTGACGGTTGGTGGACTTTATTCCTGATTATTCCGGGAGTGGCGGGGCTGCTTTCCAATGGGCCGCAGACCCTGAACATTTCCTTGCTGCTGGTCGGCTCGCTGCTTCTTTTGCGGGAGCAGAAGGTGCTGACCTCCCACGACAGCTGGGTGATTGTGGTCAGCGCGCTGATCCTGATTGCCGGCATAAGCCTGATGGTCGGCTTCTTCCGCAAGCCGAAGGCCGCCCCGCAGGGATGGTATACGCCGCCCTATACCCCGCCTTATACGGCAAACAATACGGGGGCTGCCGGTGCTCCGGCTTATGGGGCGGAGCAGAAAGCCGCGTACGCTCACCCCTTTGACCATCGGGATTATCCGAAATATACGGCTGTGCTGACGGGGATCAACGCCCGCTGTGATGCTCAGGATTTGGCCGGCTTGGAGGCCACGGCCGTATTGGGCGGCATTGACCTGGATCTTCGTACGGCCGTGATCCAGCGGGATATTACGATTACCTTGACGGCCGTGCTGGGTGGGATCGATGTTTTTCTCCCCCAGAATATCCGGATCCAACTGATCCGGAACGACGTCTTGGGCGGGACGGACTGTAAAGCCGTGGTGCTGGGGCCGGAAAGCGGCGCACCGATGGTTACGCTGGTCTGCCGCTCCTGCCTGGGCGGAATTGAGCTTAAATAACAATCTGGAATAACAAAAGAACCCTGTAAGGGCGGCACAAAGATACCGCGTGTATCAAATGCCGCCCGTCGTTCTGAGAACCTGTATTCATAACTGGGGATGCCGGACGGCCGAGGGATTTTCCCGGCAGACAAGGCGATTTTTTTGCAGGCATACGGACGTATGGCAAGAAAAATGAACGCAGTATGTCCGAAAAAGGCCCGGCCAGACGGCGTTTTCTGGTTGTGAATACAGGTTCTGTATACAGGACGGCTGAATAAAGGAAAGGATGGATGTGCATGGCAAAAAAGGCAGCGAACGATTATGGGAATGACAGTATTTCCTCCCTGAAAGGTGCGGACCGGGTCCGCCGCCGTCCTGCTGTCATTTTCGGATCGGACGGGCTGGAGGGATGCGAGCATTCCGCTTTCGAAATCCTTTCAAACTCGATTGATGAGGCCCGGCAGGGCTGCGGGAACCGGATTATTGTTACCCGCTATGCCGATTGTTCGATTGAGGTGCAGGATTTCGGACGGGGCTGCCCGGTGGACTGGAATGAAAGCGAGCAGCGGTATAACTGGGAGCTGGTTTACTGTGAGCTGTACGCCGGCGGGAAATACAATACCAACGAAGGGGAAAGCTACGAATATTCCCTGGGCCTGAACGGGTTGGGCGCCTGTGCGACCCAGTATTCCTCAGAATATATGGATGTGGAGGTTTTTCGGGACGGTTTCCAGTATAACCTGCATTTTGAAAAGGGAGAGCTGGTCGGGGAGTTCCAGAAAAAACCGGCCTCCCGCAAAACAACGGGCTCCCGGCACCGCTGGCGCCCGGATCTGGAGGTTTTTACGGATATTGCGATTCCGGCGGAGTGGTTTGAGGATATGATCAAACGCCAGGCGATTGTCAACCAGGGGCTGGTCTTTGAATTTCGGAACGAAACCGAGGAGGGCATGGTCACCAAAGAATTCGTTTATACAAATGGGATTGCCGACTATGTCCGGGAGCTGGCCGGGGATACGGCGATGACGACCCCCCAGCTTTGGGAAACGGAACGCCGGGGGCGTGACCGGGAGGATAAGCCGGAATACAAGGTCAAGCTGGCCTGTGCATTGGTTTTTTCCAACCGGGTTCGGCTGCTGGAGTATTACCATAATTCCAGCTGGCTGGAATATGGCGGCGTTCCGGATAAAGCCGTCCGGCAGGCGTTTGTTTCCCAATTGGACGCTTATTTGAAACAGAACGGAAAATATTTGAAGGGTGAAGGCAAAATCAATTTTACGGATGTGGAGGACTGCCTGATCCTGGTTTCTTCCTCCTTCTCTACCCAGACTTCTTATGAAAACCAGACCAAGAAGTCCATCAACAATAAGTTTATTTATGAAGCCATGACGGAATTCCTCAAGCATCAGCTCGAGGTGTATTTCCTGGAAAACCCAGATGAGGCGGCGCGGATTGCCGAACAGGTGCTGGTCAATAAGCGTTCCCGCGAGAATGCGGAGAAAACCCGGCTCAACCTGAAAAAGAAGCTGGCCGGAACCCTCGATATATCCAACCGGGTGCAGAAGTTTGTGGACTGCCGCACGAAGGATCTTTCCCGGCGGGAGGTCTATATTGTGGAGGGGGATTCGGCTCTCGGCTCCTGCAAGCAGGGCCGCGATGCGGAGTTCCAGGCGATTATCCCGCTCCGCGGGAAAATTTTGAACTGCCTGAAAGCGGAATACGGGAAAATCTTCAAGAATGAGATCATCACCGATCTGATTAAGGTCCTAGGCTGTGGGGTAGAGGTCAACGCCAAGGCGAACCGGGAGCTCTCCAGCTTCGACCTGTCCGGGCTGCGCTGGAGCAAGGTCATTATCTGTACGGACGCCGATGTGGACGGGTTCCATATCCGCACTCAGGTGCTGACCATGCTCTACCGGCTGACCCCAACCCTGATTGAACAGGGATATGTGTATATTGCGGAATCCCCGCTGTTCGAGATTACGGTGAAAGAAAAGTCTGGCGAAAAGACCTATTTTGCCTATACCGAACAGGAAAAAGCAGAAATTCTGAAAAAAATCGATGGGAAAAAATACACGATCCAGCGCTCCAAGGGTCTGGGCGAAAATGAGGCCGATATGATGTGGCTGACGACCATGAACCCTGAAACCCGCCGGCTGATTAAGGTCACGCCGGAGGGCGCGGAGGAAACCTCCCGGATGTTCGACCTGCTGCTGGGGGACAACCTTCAGGGCCGGAAGGACTTTATTGCGGACAACGGGCAGGCCTACCTGGATCTGGCAGATATTTCCTGATCCAGTCAAATCGCCTGAAAAACAGCAAAGCTGTTTTTCAGGCGGGCAAAGACCTCCGGCGTGTTTGACACGCCGGATTTGCCTATGAAATCCAAACCAAGACCGCTTGAAAAGGATCAAAACCTCTTTTCAAGCTGTTTGATGATAGAAAGGCGGCGCATTCATGGCATCTGAAAAGAAAAAAGCACCTAAGAGAAAATCGGATCCCAACGCGTATATCGCAGGAGCCGGCATCGTCGTGGAACAGCCGATTACCCAGACGCTCGAGCAGAACTATATGCCTTATGCAATGAGCATCATTGTTTCCCGCGCGCTGCCCGAAATCGACGGGTTCAAGCCCTCCCATCGGAAGCTGCTCTATACCATGTATAAAATGGGGCTGCTGACCGGGGCCAAAACCAAATCGGCGAATATTGTCGGGCAGACCATGCGGCTGAATCCTCATGGAGACGGCGCCATCTATGAAACGATGGTTCGTCTTTCCAAAGGCTACGAGGCGCTGCTGCATCCTTATGTAGAATCCAAGGGGAATTTCGGCAAGGCTTATTCCCGGGATATGGCCTATGCGGCTTCCCGTTATACCGAGGCCAAGCTTGCGCCGATCTGCAACGAGTTCTTCCGCGAAATGGACAAGGATACGGTGGATTTTGTCCCCAACTATGACAATTCCATGCAGGAACCGACCCTGCTTCCCACCACCTTCCCTTCCATTCTGGTAAACTCCAACGTAGGGATCGCGGTTTCGATGGCCAGTAATATCTGCCCGTTTAACCTGCGGGAGATCTGTGAAACGACCATCGCCCTGTTAAAAAATCCGGAGCATGACGTCATGGAAACGATCAAAGGGCCGGATTTCCCAGGCGGAGGCTTCCTGATCTACGACCGGGGGGAACTCCAAAAGGCGGTGGATACCGGCCGCGGCAGCTTCAAAATCCGGTCGAAATATGGTTATGATAAGTCCAACAACTGTATTGAAATTACCGAAATCCCGCCGACCACTACGATCGAAGCGATTATGGATAAAATTGTGGAGCTGGTCAAATCCGGAAAGGTACGGGAAATTTCCGACCTGCGGGACGAAACGGACCTGAACGGGCTCAAGCTGACACTTGACCTCAAGCGGGGGCAGGATCCGGACAGGCTGATGCAGAAGCTGTTCCGGATGACCCCTCTTCAGGAGAATTTTTCCTGTAATTTCAACATTCTGATCGCCGGGTATCCCCGAGTAATGGGCGTCCGGGAAATTTTGCAGGAATGGATTGCCTTCCGTTCCGGCTGTGTCAAACGGCGGGTTTATTTTGACTTGAAAAAGAAAAAAGAAAAGCTGCATTTGCTCCGCGGTCTGGAGAAAATCCTGCTGGATATCGACAAGGCTGTCCGGATTGTCCGGGAAACCGAGGAGGAAAAGGACGTTGTCCCCAACCTGATGATCGGTTTCGGCATCGACGAAAACCAGGCGGAATATGTAGCCGAAATCCGGCTGCGGCATCTCAACCGGGAATATATTCTCAAACGTACGGAGGAAATTTCGGCGCTGGTGCAGGAGATTGCCGAGATGGAGGATATCCTGGCCCATCCGGAAAAAATCCGGGCAATCCTGATTGCCGAGCTGAAAGAGGTGATCAAAAAATACGCTCAGCCTCGCCGGACGATGTTTATTTATGCGGACGATCTGGCAGAGGAGATCGTTGAGGAGGAGACCCCGGATTATCCGGTTCACCTGTTCCTGACGGCGGAGGGATATTTCAAAAAGATCACGCCCCAATCCCTCCGGATGAGCGGAGAACAGAAATTGAAGGAAACCGACGCGGTGATTCTGCATCTGGAAAGCAGCTATGCCGTAGAACTTCTCTTCTTTACCGACCGCCAGCAGGTTTATAAAACCCGTGCCAGTGAATTTGACGACACCAAGGCCAGCCTGCTGGGCGATTATATCCCGGCTAAGCTCTCCTTTGATCCGGACGAAAAAATCGTCGCGCTGGTGACGACCCGGGACTACAGCGGGAATCTGCTGTTCTTCTTTGAAAATGGCCGGGCCGCCAAGGTCCCGCTGGCGTCCTATGAAACCAAAACCCGCCGCAGAAGGCTGTCAAACGCCTACTGCGGGAAATTCCCGCTGGTTTGGATGACCGCGGCAGAGGAGGACGGGGAATATATCCTTTCTGCCTCCGGGAAACGGAAGCTGCTGCTGGATACAGCGATGGTTCTCCCCAAAGCGGCGCGGGATACGCAGGGAATCCAAGTCATGACCCTGAAAAAAAATCAGACGGTGGAATCCGTGGAGCCGTTCAATGGGGAAAACCTGTCCAACCCACAGCGGTTCCGACCTAAAAGCCTGCCTTCCGCGGGCGCGTTGGCGCACGACGAGGAGGAGAACACGCAGCTGAGTTTATAGCAGGTGACACTATGTAAAAAAGCGGAACAGCTCCAGGATTTCCGCCGCAGTTTTCCGCGCCGGTCCTCGTTCCGGCTTCTGCAACTTGGTTTCATCGCAAAAGACGAACGAACTTCCCTTCCCTGCCCGCTTTTTATCAGAATACAGCGGACAGGCAATTGCTCATCCTTTTGCATCCTGGCTGTCCGCACGGCAAACACAATTCGGTGGGTGTGCGGCCAACACTACTAGTATCGCGGATTCCAGCTTTTTGATTCATGGGAAAATATGGTTTTTCTGTTGGTTCGGAAGCACGCTTTTTCCCAATAGGCGCCGAAGGAAAATATTTTTATTTTTATGCAAAATATACTTGAAATATTCGGATAATCGTGTATAATATTCATCAATGACCTTTTCCGCCGTTTGATAGGGAATTCTGTCCGTATCTGGCGAGACGGCGGGCTTTTGAACATCTTTAGGAGGATTGTTGTTATGCCAAAATACAATAAAGTCGTGCTTGCTTATTCCGGCGGGTTGGATACGTCGATTATTATTCCGTGGCTGAAGGAGAATTACGGCTGCGAAGTCATTGCGGTTTCCGGCAATGTGGGACAGGCCGATGAACTGGAGGGCCTGGAAGAAAAGGCGATCAAAACGGGTGCGTCCAAAATCTATATTGAGGATCTCCAGGACGAATTTGTGGAGAACTATATTTTCCCGACCCTGAAAGCCGGCGCGGTTTACGAAAATAAATACCTGCTGGGTACTTCCTTTGCGCGCCCGGTCATCGCAAAACGGATGGTGGAAATTGCCAAAGCGGAAGGCGCGGACGCCATCTGCCATGGCTGCACCGGTAAAGGGAACGACCAGGTCCGTTTCGAGCTGGCCATTAAGGCCTTCGCGCCCAATATGCCGATCATTGCGCCCTGGCGGATTTGGGATATCAAGTCTCGTGAAGAGGAGATCGAATACGCAGAGCGGCATCAGATCCCGCTGAAAATCAATCGTGAAACCAACTATTCCAAAGATAAAAACCTCTGGCACCTGTCCCATGAGGGGCTGGATCTGGAAGATCCGTCCAATGAGCCTAAATATCGGGAAATCCTGGAGATGGGGGTTTCTCCGGAGGAAGCGCCGGACAAGCCGGTCTATATCACCCTGTCCTTTGAAAAAGGCATCCCGGTTGCGCTGAACGGCGAGAAAATGAAGGGCGCGGATATGATCAAAGCACTGAACCAGATCGGCGGCGCCAACGGGATCGGCCTGACAGACCTGGTGGAGAACCGTTTGGTTGGCATGAAGTCCCGGGGCGTGTATGAAACGCCGGGCGGCACCATCCTCTATCACGCGCATGAAGTGCTCGAAAGCATTTGCCTGGACAAGGCTACCCAGCATTATAAACAGCAGGTTTCCCTGAAATTTGCCGACCTGGTTTACGACGGCCAGTGGTATACTCCGCTGCGGGAGGCATTGTCTGCTTTTGTGGATCAAACCCAGGAAACCGTTACGGGCGAAGTCAAGCTGAAGCTCTATAAGGGGAACCTGATCAACGCGGGCGTTACTTCGCCGCATTCGCTTTACAGCGAGGAGATTGCGACTTTCGGCGAGGACGATGTCTACGATCAGACGGATTCCGCGGGCTTTATCAACCTGTTCGGTCTGCCGATCAAAGTCAAGGCGCTGCTCGACGAAAAGAAAATCAAGTAAGACGATTTCTGGATAAAAGGGCTGCATCGTTTTAGTGAGAATTCGTATAAGACGGATTGCAGAACGGCTGCTTTCATGCTATGATAAAGGGACGCGGAAGCGTCCCTTTTTCTGATGGGATGGCTCTTCCCGGCTGAGAGCGGCAAACGGCTGGACGCCGTGGACAATAGGGTGAAAGGACGGAATAAAATGGCAAAGATGTGGGCTGGTAGATTCCAGAAAGAGGAAAACGCGCAGGTGAATGACTTTAATTCATCCATCTCGTTTGATCAGCGGATGTACCGGGATGATATTGACGGCAGTATCGCACACGCGACGATGCTGGGCGAACAGGGGATTATTGCCCCGGAGGAAGCGGCTGAGATCTGCCGGGAATTGGGTGTGATCCGGACAGACCTGGACGAAGGGCGGCTGGAAATCGACCCGGCGGCAGAGGATATTCATATGTTTATCGAAGCCGAGCTGACCGCACGGCTGGGGGATACCGGAAAGCGGCTGCATACGGCACGGAGCCGGAACGATCAGGTGGCGCTGGATATCCGGACGAATCTGCGGGGGGAGATCCCGCAGATCCAGGGGCTGCTCCGGGATCTGACCGAGCTGCTCTGTCGGCTGGCCGGGGAGCATACCCGCACGGTTATGCCGGGTTATACCCATCTTCAGCGGGCGCAGCCCATCACCTTCGGGCATCACCTGATGGCCTATGCGCAGATGTTCCTGCGGGACTGCGGCCGGCTTTCCGACTGCTTGAAGCGGATGAATATTTCCCCCTTGGGAAGCGGTGCGCTGGCGGGGACGACCTATCCGCTGAACCGGGAACGTGCCGCCGAGCTGCTGGGTTATGACGGCGTCACTCAGAACAGCCTGGACGGGGTTTCAGACCGGGATTTCTGCATTGAGCTTTCTTCCGCTCTCTCTATCCTGATGATGCACCTTTCCCGTTTCAGCGAGGAGATCATCCTCTGGTGTTCCTGGGAATTTAAGTTTATCGAGCTGGACGACGCCTTTGCGACCGGGTCCAGCATTATGCCCCAGAAGAAAAACCCGGATATTGCCGAGCTGGTACGGGGAAAGACGGGCCGTGTAGTGGGGGATCTGGTCACCCTGCTGACTGTGATGAAGGGCCTTCCTTTGGCGTATAATAAAGATATGCAGGAGGACAAGGAGGCGGTATTTGACAGTGCAGACACCGTTAAGCTCTGCCTGAGGACCTTTACCCCGATGCTGGAGAGCATGACCGTGCTGAAGGAAAATATGCGTGCGGCGGCGGCTAAAGGGTTTATCAATGCAACGGACTGTGCGGATTATCTGGTGAAAAAGGGGCTTCCGTTCCGGGATGCGTATAAAGCGGTCGGGCAGTTGGTGGCGCTTTGCATCCAGCGGGGGGAAGTGCTCGAAACCCTGCCGCTGGAGGAATACCGTAGGATTTGCCCGGCCTTTGCGGAGGACGTTTATCCGGCGATCGAATTGGAAGCCTGCGTCAACGGGCGCCGGGTGACGGGCGGCCCGGCGGAGGAAAGCGTGTGCCGGCAGATCGAGTGGGTGCGTCAGGAATTGACACAGTTCCCGCAGGGCGGACAGGAAGGGGGCAGCTGGAATTGACGGTTGATTTTAATGGGTTTTTACCGCTTCCGGGCGGGGTCTGTGCGGCAGAGGGCTTTTTATCGGCGGCTTCTTTTGCAGAAGCGCGGGAGCATTCCCTGCCGGTGCGGCTGGGCCTGGTCTGGAGCGGACGTCCCTGCCATGCGGCGGTCTATACGGCGGGGCGGCAGGCAGATTCTGCGGCGGCAGCCCTGAATGAGGAATGCCGCTCCACTCTGCGCGGCATCCTGATCCGGAATGGGAGCGCGAATACCGGGCAGGCTGGGGGGATTGTACAGGAGCACCGGTTCCGGGAGCAGGCGTCCGGGATTTTGGGCATACCAGCCAAGGAATTGTTGCTGGCTGCGGTCGGACGGAACAGTGTCCCACTGGATCCGGAACAGCTCGGCGAAGGGCTTTCCCGGCTGGAGCAGGCGCGGCTGCTGGAGGAGGGCCCCCGTCTGGCGGATGTCCTGGCGACCTTTCCAACAGGACAGACCGAGTACGCTGTTTCCTATCTGGAGGGGGAAACCATCCGGAAAGTGGGAGGATGCACCGGATATGGCGATCTGCTGGGGATTGATTCGGCTGGGGCGGCGGGTGTGATCACCACGGATGTCCCGCTCAGTGCGGAACTGCTCAAGCTGGCGCTGGACACGGTCGCGGAGAAAACGTTTGGGCGGCTTGCCGGGGAAGAAGAACGCGGTTTTGCGCTGTTCCTTCTTTCCCCGGTGGAGGAAGAACGGATTGAACGCCTGGAGTCCCCGGAATATGAGCTGTTTTTGAACGGGCTGTATGCAGTATCACTGAATCTGGCCAGAGAGCTGATCCGCAGACGGGAGCGGGTGCCGAAGCTTTGGGAATGCGTGGTGGGCGGCGCTCCGGACGACGACATGGCCCGCCGGATGGCGCTTCATCTCCTTTCGGCGGAGGGGCTTTTCCCGGCGCTGACCGCCGAGCATACCGACTGGCCTGCCGTATTGGCCCGCGCCGCGGGGGTCAAAGGCTGGAACCATCCGGAGGATATCCGGGTGGAATTGTACGGCCGGGCACTCGGCGGAACTTCTGCCGATCCGGAACGGAAGAAGCGGGAGATCCTGTCCGGGGAAGAAGTATCGCTGATCTTCCGGCTGGAGGAAGGTGCAGGCCGTGCTGCCGCCTGGGGAGGAACCAAGGTGCTGGACCGGCCATAGGGCAATGAAAACAGGCCGCAATCTAATAGCGAGGCTTCGCCCCCTTCGGGGACAAGACCCAGCATCGGGCCCCTCCTTGTCGTTGAGTGCACAAAGTAAAGGAGGGAAAAGAAAACCGCTGGGGGAGGCCGCCCCCACTCCCCCCGGACACTTT
>CANSRB010000007.1 GCA_947649285.1 uncultured Clostridia bacterium | reverse complement strand
TGTTTGAGGTGGCCAGCGTGCTGAAAAATCTGGTGCTTTGCGGGGCGCCCGTCCCAGTACGGCTGAAAAAATGGGTGCTGGAATTTTTGTCCCAGATGACCCAGGAACTGCCGGATGTTCCAGAACCTAAGGTGGCTGCCGATGACCAGAGATGATTTTATTGAGAAAGTGGGGGCATTGGCAGTGGCGGACTATCCGAAAAGCAGGGTGCTGCCCTCCCTCACCATTGCCCAGGCCATCCTTGAAAGCGGCTGGGGGAAATCCGGCCTGACGGTCAATGCAAACGCGCTCTTCGGGATCAAGGCGGGGAAGGACTGGAAAGGCAA
Organism: uncultured Clostridia bacterium; assembly: GCA_947649285.1. GTDB lineage: Bacteria > Bacillota > Clostridia > Oscillospirales > Ruminococcaceae > Paludihabitans. Next base: position 44,379 of record CANSRB010000007.1, on the reverse strand, counting down.
GCGGGTCAACTGCAAAACCTTTGAGTATTACGACGGGGAGCGGGTGGACATTGTGGACTGCTTCCGGGCCTATGACAGCTGGACGGAAAGTGTAGCAGACCATGGGGCTTTTTTGGCAGGGCTATCCCGCTATAAGGCGGTTATCGGGGAACAGGATTATCGGAAGGCTTGCCAGGCGATCCAGGCGGCAGGTTACGCAACGGCGCCGAATTATGCCGAAGTTTTGACTGGGCTGATCGAACAGTATGGTTTGGTCCGGTTTGATAAAGCGGCCCTTCCCGGGAAATATGGGCTGTGGATCGGGCATTTTGCAGAGGAAGAACGCGCCATGAGGATTTCGGGCGCCCTCTCGGAGCTGGGGATCTACAATAAGGCGGCCAAGGAAACAGGAGGCTATGTAATCCGGGTGGGGTGGTATACAGACCAGGCGAAAGCAGACGCACTGGCTCTGCTGTTAAAGGAACAATGTTATTCTGAAATGATATCTATGTCCTGACCGATGCCTTCAAGTGAATTTTTGCAGTAATATTGGTCTGATTGCAGAAAGCGGCGGGTGCAGTTTAGGCTGCACCCGCCGCTTTTATGGAATCGTTTTTTTGATTATCCGTATATCGTTGTGAAAGGAAGGCGTCCTTGTGCAGCGGTATTGCCCTGAAATAGTGGAGTGATTTCAATCCCCACTCCCCGTGAGGGGGACGACACGCCCCAGCCGCCGTTACCTCAGCCAAACATCATGGCATTTCAATCAACGCCCCCCTTTAGTTCCCCCAAGTCCTGCCGATATATATTTTTAAATATATATACAGATTCAATATTGTTTCTGATATGAATTATGAACAAGCCCAAAAATTGATGATTCAGAAATCTGCGGATGCGTTAGCTGTTGGTGGTCACATTTTTGTGGATTATGTATACCCGCAATATCCTGAGAAATGGTTTCATAATCCCAATCCGAATATTATATGGGAAGGTACAGACAGTCATGGAAACTTTGGGAAAATGTCTTTGCTTGATAATGTCTATGACACAGAGAGCAGAATAGCCAGATATATTCGTAGGTTTGACATGATACTTGCGGATGGAAATACTTTAGTGCAGGAAATTCCATCTGAAAAGCATTTTGTGGCGCTTGAGCAGATACATAAGTGGCTGGATGAGGCAGGATTTGTTATAGAGCAGGAGTGCGGCGATTATCAAGGACATCCGATAAGCGAAATGACAAACAGGGTTATTATTTGGGCAAGAAAAGTTAAATAACCAAAATAAAATGTAAGTATTTGTATGCAGCGTGGCAGGTAGTCCTGGAGGATTACCTGCCATTTACAGATTAGGCACAGAAAAATGAGCAGAGAGCTAATTGCCGGTCTATAAGGCTAATTTTGCAGTAATTGCGCCATGGATCCGTGGCGTTTTTTCTAATGTTTATTACATGGTGCCGGCACCATGTAATAAGAGCGGATAAGGGAGAAAATCCTCCTCCTTAAATTCCATCCAGAATCTCCGGCTCCAGCCCATCCAGAGGTTCCAGCGTAATCCGATAATCTTCTGTGCGGGCGGGCAGGGCGTCAGGATCGGCCAGCACAGCCTGAACCGAACGGTGAACCTTAGCGGAAGAATACTGTCCATCCTTGCAGTTGTGACGGAACCAGTATAGTTTAACCACTTCCATGGAACCCTCCGGTCGAGCGGAAGAGGCGTCATTGACGAAAAGGGTGCGCAGGCACTCTTTCAAAATATCAGCGTCCTCCTCGGTAAAGCCCGTCCTTTCCGCCAGCTGAACATTGATGGAACCCTTAATTTTATAGAGACCGAAGCGGACAAAGTGTTTCATCCCCATGGTATCGGAGGAGCGGCCTTTGTCGCTGCTTTCACCGTTTACGCTCTTCGTGATCTGCATATCCTCCACCTGCACCGGGGAGAGACTGACGCCCTGATGTATGGAAACCGGGCCCCGTACGCCGATGGATATCCCCTTTGTTTCCTTATTTTTGTCCTTAAATGCAAATACTTGACCAAAGGAGCGCACATCCAGCCATGTTTCACAGGCCCTTTGCGCGTAGGCATCTGAATCCTTGAATTCCTTTGCTTTTCCCAGAACGTCGGATGCTCGTTCACTAAGACTGCCATATCCGTCGTCGCACCGGCCGGCGGACTGGACGAACACAGCCTGCCCCAGGTCCTGCATCCGGTTGCGCAGCTTGCGTTTGATGCACACATCGCTTATCTCTCCCAGACCGTTGTAGTCGCTGCGGGGGCTGTTGCCGCTGAGAGGATCGCCATTGGGGTTTGCCATTGTCACGGCGATAAAGGCCACGAAATCAATTTTGTTCTGTAAAATACCCATTTAAGATTCCTCCTCTGTTTTGGGTTCGTCGGTCTTTCCGGTACGGTAGGCCCGTTGATGGTAGTAGCCCAGCAAATAGATATCCTCCAGTTTCTGGTTCAGAGCATTGTCCGAAACGGGCAGCTTGTCCACAATCTCCTGCGTTATTTTCCTATAGTACTGCTGCAGGCCGGGTTTGAGCTGCTTGTAATAGGTCTCCAATTTCTCCTCCAGAATCCGCCAGGTAGACATGGGACGCAGTGCAAAGGCTTTCTGCATTCGCATGGCGTTAGTTTCCCGCCGGTTCCCGTCAGTGTAGGTGCTGTTCTCCACCGCCTCCGCAACGGCCAGCAGGCGGCCGAATACATAGCTCCGGTCGGAACAGTTTTTGTCTAAAGACATATCCCACTCCTCCTTTGAATGGTCATAGTGATATTTTCGAATGGCCGCACAGGCCGTGAACAGAAGCTTTTGACGGTTCTCTCCCTCGTATAGTAGAAGATGGGAGGCCTTTTCCACCAGTGCCCGTTCCATATCCAGAGGAAACGGCGCCTTGTCCACCCGGCAGGCCGCCAACCGCTGCATTTGCCGCTTCAAGATGAGGCCATCAGTTTCTGGTTTTCCATTTCGGGGCGTCCCGAAGGCCCAGTTGACAATTTGAAACAGAGAGGGCGACTGAATCACATGGAGATCTTTTTCCCAGCAGCAGGAAGCTTCCCAGTGGTGCAGACGGTCCAAAAAGTCGGAGGCCAGCAGCTCATTGTAGTAGGTGACAGCCAGACGGCCTTTGGTAGCCGCATCAAAGGCGGTGATAACCACGCTCGCCGATTGGGGCAAGGCCTCCTTCCAGCCGGAGAGAGCCTCCTGAAGCTGTTTTTGATATTGGCTGGGAGTGGCCGGGTCCGGATCGGTTCCTCCGCCTTTGCGGCCCATGGGGCCTGTTACCTTGGGAATTTGGATGCCTTGGGGGTTCCAGCACAAGAAGGTCCGCTCGTCAGATGGAACGCCTTGGTTGGCTGCCAGCCATCGCAAGGCATTGTGGGCCTTTTGGGATGCGGTATAGCTCACCGTTGCAGCCTGCATCTCGTTATCGAACCGTCCCCGGTAGGTAAATCCACTGGAGTCGTTGGCTGAGATCAGTTTGGCGTTTCCCTTGTTCGAAATGACCCCTTTTGGATGCTGCCCGGCGGGAATATCTCTTTCTCCCGAAACCATACAGAGGACAGGCGGTGTATCCGACCGTTTCTCATGGTAGTAATCTATAAACGCCTTTATCAGCGACCGGTCTCGCCAGCAGGGGCCATTGTCTTTTTCGCCTGCGCCGGTGATCTCCCAGCAAACCATCGACTTTTCTTTGGCAGTAATGCCGGCCTGCTTCAAATCTGCCCCAATACTTCCGCCCTGAACATAAGTTAGGACGGCGTGCAGCGCGGGATGGGTAAAGGGCGAGTTTGCCCAGTCGGACAGCTGGGCTGTGTAGTGCTGATATTCTACCTGGTTTTGGGGGAGCAGGTATTGCAGATAGTCGCATAGGGGGTGAGGAAATTCAGCGGCATTGTTCGTCCGTCCTGCTGATTCCTCCGTTGCGGGTATGATAATTTTAGGGGCGTTCTTCGCCAGGGCCTGGGCGGTGACAAAGGTACCGTCCTCTCTCAAGGTGATTTTAATTTGCGGCCGCACCGTCATGTGTGAGATTGGCGCCAGCGGTTCCTTTTCATTCTCATACATGACTCCAACCCGGCTGGCCATCGCGTCGTATGTTTCAACGGCTTTTTGCAGCAATCCCATCACTCCACCTCCCCAAATTCCCGCAATCCAGAGAAATTTTCCAGATGTTCCCCAAAGGGCTTCATCTTCATCTCACGCAGGGGCTTGGTGAGCGGACAGGCCTCCGGACGCAGGAAGGTGATGACTCCCTGTTTCATCACCGGATACCAAAAGCGGGCGGTCATTTTTCCCTGGGTATCGGGAGAGTAGGCCTCGTCCGCATAGGTGATGCCATGATACATCAGCCCGAAGCTCAGTTCCGGCAGCCCGTCATAGGCGCCCGGACCCTCTTTAAAAATACAGGGCTCCACATAGCCCTGGCACTCCCTGGTACCCAAGAAAATATCACGGCGGCCCCCTTTTTCAATCATCCGTTTTGCCATGTTGTGGTGCTTGTTTTCATTGCGGTCCCTGGCGAGTTCGGGGCGGTTTTCATTCCATTCAAAGTGGGCCCGCACCTGATAGCAGCAGTTTTTTAAATAAGTGTAGTAGGATAACTCGTTTTTGCCATTCTGGTAGTGGATAGGCCGGATGCCCTTTACCTCGGTCTGGATCTGGTTCATGACCCGGACTGCATCGATGTACCAAATCAACGTGGGCTTCCAATACACAGAGGACAAAATGCCTTTCAGCGCCTCATAGGTAGGCACCTGATAGCTGCACTTTTCCCCTCCTACCCGCATGATTGGATCGGAGAAGAGAGCGTAGGCTCCCGTGACTTGGAACTCTACAATGTTTGGATGCTGCATGATGTCACCTCCAAAAAATCAAGATTCAAGATTAGGGCTTGTTTGAAAATAGAGAAAGTGCTGGATTTTTGTGCAGGGCGAGGCGGTTTCAAGAAGAAAACCGCAGAACAGGCTGCCGCCTGCCGAGGATTTTCGACGCCGAAATCCGCCCGGTTTGGGCAAAAAGACAGTATTGGCGATTTTTCAAACAGGCCCTAGAGTTCTTCTAAAGAAAAACCGGTTTCTGTGCGGTAATGTCCGCTGAGTCCCAACACGCCGCCCTGAAGGGAAATCAGGCTGTGTTTCTCGTTCAGGCAGTCAATTTGATATTGGTACAGTGGGACAGTATAGGGCTTTGCATTCTCCAGCAGCGAACGCAGGCAGGCCGGATCCTGTTGGGCCTTTTCGCTGCATAAATCGAAAATGAGCGTCCTGCCTTTTCCGTAGGGGACGACTACGTCTATGGTGTTCTCCTCGAAGACCTTGAAAAGGGCTCCGGCCAGCCGGAACGCCTGATTGAAATAGTAGGGGCACTTCTGGGCGTACTGGCTGTTTAGTGACAGGAGAGAGAACAGCGACGGATGATCCTTGACGGAGTAGTCACGGTGTCCTTCTAGTTGTCGGCGGTACAGCGCCCGGTAATAGTACCTGATGGACATATCCGAATCCAAACGCTGCTGGAATTGTTCCGGATGAGCGGTAAATTCTATAATGAGCTCTTGGGTGGCGTCTTTGCCCTGTTGGATGTCCGGCAGACGGGAGAGGTCCTCCAGCAGGCATTCTACCAGATAGACCGGAGCCAGGACTCCGGGACCGGCCTCGCAGTTGCGGTTGCAGCGGCCTGCCGCCTGAACGATACTGTCCATCCCGGCGGACAAACGGATCACACTGGCAAAGGAGATATCCACACCGGCCTCAATGACCTGGGTGGAAACGCAGATTGTTTTTTGCTCCCTCTGCTCCAGGGCGCGTTTCAGCTTGTTCAGCGTATCCTTGCGATGGGCCGCGCACATATCAGCGGAGAGGGAGAACAACATAAAGCCTTTGTCCTTCAGCCGGCAGTACAGGGACTTCGCTTCCGCTTTTGTGTTGCAGACAAGCAGCAAACTATCAACATTCTCTAGCTTTTCCAGGGCAAAATCAGCAATCTGCTCCAAGGACATTGCCCCGATACTTTGAATGTCCGTCCGCTGGAATACCTTCCAGAGCTCGGGGTCATAGGGGATCATTTCCGGGATTGGGCCATGGATCGGATGCCCAATCTGTTCTGTAAAGGGTTGGGTGGCGGAACACAGGACAACGGTAGCTTTGCAAATCTCCGCTAAAAAGTTGATCGCCAAAGAAAACAGAGACAGCATTTTGCTGGGAACCGTCTGGACTTCGTCAATCACAATGATGCTGCTGCAGAGAGAATGAAATCGCCGAATGCAGGTGGTTTTCCCGGAAAACAGGGTATTCAGCAGCTGGGCCAGGGTAGTAATGATAACAGGGGCTTCCCAATTCTCGGTGAGAAGTTCCTTCTTATCCAATTGTTGGCCGTTTTCGTTTTCGCGCACCAGATTGGAGTGATGCTCTAAAATCAGACCGTCATCTTGGATGTATTTTCTGATCTCTTTCGCGTTTTGGTCTAAGATGCTTAGCAGGGGAGAGGTGAAAATGATACGTTGATTTCGATGCCGGAGGGCATGAGCGAGAGCAAACCGGAGGCTGGACAGGGTCTTGCCGCCGCCGGTTGGTACGCTCAGGCGAAACACGCCGCTGGCCTGCTCCGCTGCCTGTCTGCATTGGCTTGAGATTGTGCGCCGGGCCTGTTCAATAGGGGTTTTTGAGGGCAGCGCGTTCAGCTTTTTTTCCGTCCGTGTCAAAAGAGCAGACCACAGCTGTTCCAGCTCCTCGCCGCTTCGGGAGGGAGAGAACGCAGCACCCTCCATGAAGATTGATGTATCCCGTCGATCTCCCTCGATTACCGCAGAGAGCAGCAGGCGGGCGAGAAGCCCGGAGTAAAATGCTGTTTCCTGGTTGTAACGCTCATCGCTGGCATCATCGCCAGTCATAGCACGGATGCCTTCCAAAACCGGCGCTAACTCTTTCAAAGCGGTTTGAAACTGCTGGTCAAGTTCCTCTTGGCTGACGCAAAGACGGAAAAAGTTGTCCCTCGCCTCTTCGTAGCCGATATCAGGTTTAGTCAAACGATGCTGAAAACCGCTTTTGCCGTTGCTGTCCACACAGTCGAATAGTCCATGATGTCCGCCGACCGCCAGAGCCAGAAGTTCACTGACTATGCCGGAGAAATCTTCAGTGTCTGGAGTGAAGTAACGCTCCAGAAGAAGGCGTACCCCGGCAAAGGTATGATTCACGGAACCGCGTATGCTGGCTCCGTCTTTTATATAGGCCTGAAACTGCTCGGTATATTTTCCGAGATCGTGCAGCAGCCCCGCTATCCCCCCGGAGGCGGAGAGGCCGATGGGTTCCAACGCATCCGCCGCATATTTTGAGGTTTTGCAGCAGTGTTCGCTGATCGATTGAACAGCGAACACTGCTCCAGCCGGGTCTTTTTGAAGGTGTGCCAGGTAGTTTTCCATTAGTCTCACTCCTCCATGCTGTTAGCTTACTAAGACAGCATACGCTATCCAATAAACCGGACAATTCTATGTGCGGAAAGAGAATTATTAGATAAATGGATATTCTCTGATAAAATATTATCACAGCGTTCTGTTTTTGTCAATTACTTAACACTTCTTTCTCATTGAAAATAGGTATGTGTTTGCAAAAGGCCAATTTGCATGATATAATAAATTAGTCTTTAACAGCTATAGCAGTTAGAGAGGGTTGAAAAAATGAAAAAGAGGGGTTTCCCTCAGCGAAGCAAGGCGGCGATAGAATATCTATCGCCGCCTTGCTTCGCTGGATATTTAAGTGCTTCTATATACCGCGATACTGCGGATTTGAACGGTGTTCGACCGTTTTGATTTTGGTGGAGGCGGTGAGAGTCGAACTCACGTCCGAAAACAATTTCCCCCGGCTTTCTACGAGTTTAGCTGTTTCTTTTGACATTCCCTCTGCGGCACGCCGAAAAGCAGGCTTGCCGTTTTAGTAGTTTCTGATACATCCTTCCAGCCGAAACACTCTGAAAAGACGTTCACCACTTACTTGACGCCCGACCGGGCCCGTGGTCCCTCCCGGTGCGGACGACGCGCCTAATTAGGCAGCGTAAGCTAATTTATTATTGTTAGCGTTTAAATTTAAAGTGCGGCGATTAAAGAGCTTCCGCCCGCTCTACTCGCTTACCAAGGTTCCTCATCCCCGTCGAAACCTTTACGCCCCCAAATGGGGGAACACTCAGCTTCTGGAGCGTTCCTTCATCGCGCGGTCCATTTCACGGCCAGCGTCCCGCTTAGCTGCGTCCTCGCGCTTGTCATAGAGCTTTTTACCTTTGCAGAGCCCTAACTGCATCTTGATCCGCGAGCCCTTAAAATAGAGGGACAGCGGGATCAGGGTATAACTTTGCTGCTTGATGATTCCCACCAGCCGGTGGATCTCCCGCTTATGCAGCAGGAGTTTGCGTTCCCGCAGCGGGTCTTTATTGTAAATATTCCCCTTTTCATAGGGAGCGATGTGCATTTGCTTGACCCAGACTTCCCCGTTTTCTACCGCGCACCAGCTTTCCTTGAGGCTGACCCCGCCCTGGCGGATGGATTTCACTTCGGTTCCCACCAGCTCAATACCGGCTTCCAGGCTTTCCATCACGAAAAAATCATGCCGCGCTTTTTTGTTCAGCGCAATGGTTTTGGTCGATTCTTTTTCCTTTGCCGCCATCAGGGGCCTCCTTTCCGGTTAAATTTCGCTGCGGTTTTCCAGGGCTTTGAACAGGGTGACCTCGTCCGCGTATTCCAGGTCGGAGCCGACCGGGATCCCATAGGCCAAGCGGCTGACCCTGACGCCAAAGGGCTTGAGCAGCCGGCCGACATACATGGCCGTAGCTTCGCCCTCCACCGTGGGGTTCGTCGCCATAATAACTTCCCGGACCTCGCCGGATTGTACCCGGACCAGCAGCTCCTTGACAAAGATCTGGTCTGGCCCGATCCCGTCCATCGGTGAAATCAGGCCGCCCAATACATGGTACAGCCCACGGTATTCCCGGGTGCGCTCGAATGCGGCGACATCCTTAGCATCTTCAACGACGCAGATCAGGGAAGAGTCCCGCGTTTCATCCTCACAGATTTCGCAGTGTTCGCGGTCGGTATAATTTTTACAGACGGAACAGTAGCGGATTTTTTCGTGCGCGTCCAGGATAGCGTCCGCAAATTCCTTTGCTTGTTCCTTGGTCAGGGTCAGGATGTAAAATGCCAGTCTTTGGGCGGTTTTCCGACCGATCCCCGGCAAGGAAGCAAACTGCTCCACTAATTTTGTCAACGGCAGTGCGCCGAATTTCATAGCAACGTCCCCGCAGTCCTGTTTGATACTGGCTTCCGACAGGATAATCCATCAGGAAATGTCCTGAACGGGCTTTCTTACAGCAGGCTGCCCAGTCCGCCGACATTCATCCCCTGAGTGATTTCAGCCATTCTCTTTTCAGAGTCCTCTTCTGCCATCCGTACGCCTTCATTAAACGCGCTGACCAGCAGGTCCTGGAGCATCTCGACATCTTCGGGATCTACCACCTCGGGTTTGATTTTCAGGGATTTTACCACCTTCTTGCCGGTGATGGAAATCTCCACGGCGCCGCCGCCCACTGAAGCCTGATATTCCGTGACCTCCAGCTCCTCCTGGAGTTTGTTCATATCTTCCTGAACCTTCTGGGCCTGTTTTACCATGTTGGCTACATTGTTGGAATTTTTGCCGTATCCTTGGGGTAATCTTGCTTTCATTTTTCGTTCCTCCATTTTATCAGGGTCCGGGAAATCCCGGCGTTCCCCTTTTCGTTTATTCTTCCTCACGGACTTCGATTCCATTCGCGCGCGCTTTTTCTAACAGTTTGCCAAATGCGCTTTCCTGCGTGGCGGCAGGCGGCGCGGCGCTTTTTACCCGCAGCTTATACCGTTTGCCGGTTTTATTTTCAACCGCGGCAATCACCTTGGCGGCGTTGCCCTCCTGACGGAGCATAGCGCCCATCAAAGACAGCGGTGAATCGATATAAATGACCTCCCCGGCAGTAAAAGCGCGGGAGCCTTTCAAAATCCCGCAGAGCGGCATATCCCGTCCTGCCAGATCGGCCAGGATATCCGCCCATTCCAGTAAAGGCTGGGGCTGGTTCTGCGCTGGCTTCGGCGGGGGCTCCGGAACAGCTTTTGCCGGTTCTGTCTGGGAAAATTCCTGCGGTTCCGCTACCTGAAGTCCCGGTGCAACCTCTGGCACCTCAAGAGCCGGCTCGGACGGCGCAGGCGATACAGGAACCGGCGTTTCTGCCAAGGCTGGCAGCCGGCCGCTGTAGAGCGCCGCCTCCAGACGGTCCAGACGGGCCAGGAGTCCTTCGGGCGTCGTCCACATAGCCGGGGTACAGAGCTTGACAAAGGTCAGTTCCAGCGTCATTCGTTTGTCGTAGCTGCGACCCATTTTATCCAGGCATTCCTGGAGTTCGCCAAGGATTTCCAGCACGACCGAAAGAGGGAACTGCTTGGCGGTTTCCATCAGGCGTTCCCGCTCGTGCGGCAGGACAGAAACCAGCTTTTGCGGTTCCTTCAGGGTCAGGGCCAGCATCAAATTGCGGAAGTGGTGGATCATTTCCTCCACCAGCCCCTGCATATCCTTGGACATCCCATACAGCTCGCCAATCCGGAGGACGGCGCCCGCCCCGTCCTCCCGCCGGATACAGTCGGTCAGCTCATACAGGTAGTCCCGGCCGACCACGCCTGCCGCCTGCACGACGGTGTCCAGCGTGATCGTGTCGCAGAAAGCAGCGCATTGATCCAGCAGGGAAAAGGCGTCCCGCATCCCGCCGTCAGCCAGCCGGGCGATCAGTTCGGCGGCGTCAGGGGTCAGGGTGAAATCCTCCCGGCCGGCAATTTCCAGCAGGCGCTGCTGGATGTCCTCCGGACGGATCCGCCGGAAATCAAACCGCTGGCAGCGGGAAAGGATGGTTGCCGGAACCTTATGCGCCTCCGTGGTTGCCAGGATAAACTTGACATGGGGAGGCGGCTCCTCCATGATCTTGAGCAGGGCGTTGAATGCCCCTGCTGACAGCATATGGGTTTCATCGATGATGTAGACCCGGAAGCGGCACTGGCCTGGCGTATAGCTGGCCTCGTCCCGCAGCTGCCGGATGCTGTCCACCCCATTGTTGCTGGCGGCGTCGATTTCCACGACATCCAGGATGGAACCGTTTTCGATCCCCCTGCAGGATTCGCAGGACAGGCAGGGGTTTCCATTGATGGGGTGCTCGCAGTTCGCCGCCATGGCCAGGATTTTGGAGCAGGTGGTCTTTCCGGTTCCACGCGGCCCAGTGAAAAGATAGGCGTGCGCGGTGCGGTTCTGCCGGATTTCGTTTTTCAGGGTAGTGGTGATATGCGGCTGACTGATGACATCTTCGAAGGTCTTTGGACGGTATTTCCGATAAAGCGCCAGATACACAAAAAGCCCTCCCTTAAAACGAAAAGCAGGCAGTGAACCCTGCCGGATTCCTTGTTACCTCATTTGATGTGCGGACAGACAGGCAACACTGCGGCACACAAACACATCCGCTTAATGCTGCTCGGTTCCCCGCCTGACATGGTTCGCGGCGGATTGCTGCACAGGCCCCGCCTATCCGCACATCAAATAATATAACCCCTGCTCTGCTCTTTCGATACTTTTTCTATTATACACGAACTTGCTGTAAAAATCAATCATTTTTCACACAGCTTTGGATTTTTCTCAAAAATACCGCCGGTTCCCGGCTCCGGAAAGCCATGCGTTCCGGGGCCGGGGCAGCGGCTGGCATTATTTCTTTTTAGAGGGGAAATCGGCGATTTTCACATCGTCTACTTCCTCTTTCATCACGGCTTCATGTTCGATTGTGTTGATATAGTCGATATCCCGGTATTCGTCCGTGCTGACCGGAAGTTCATGCTTTTTGAGCCGGGAGGAAGCAAAATCCGAAATCAGTTCGTAAATCAGTGCAAAGGTGGGGACGCCGATCACCATCCCGGCGAAGCCGAGCGCACCGCCGAAGGTCAGGATGGCAAACATCACCCAGAAAGCGGACAGCCCGGTAGAATCCCCCAGGATTTTCGGCCCCAGGATGTTCCCGTCAAACTGCTGGAGCGCGAGTACGAACAAGACAAAGTAGAGGCATTTCAGCGGGTCTACCATCAAAATCAGGATCGCGCTGGGGATGGCCCCGATAAACGGCCCGAAGAACGGGATGATATTGGTAACGCCTACCATGACTGAAATCAGCAGGGCGAAGGGCAGCTTGAAAATGGACATCCCGACAAAGCAGAGCAGGCCGATTAAAAGGGAATCAATCAGTTTTCCTTTGATAAAGCTGCCGAATACCGCGTCTGCCCGGCGGACGGTCCGCAGCAGGGTGTTGGCCGCCTGGACGGGGAAGATCGCGTAGGTCAGCTTTTTGCTCTGTGCAAAGAAATGTTCTTTATCGAAGAGGACATAAATGGCGATGACCAGCCCGACAAAGGTGTTCGTCAGGAATTTGAAAAATCCCACCACCCCGGTTGTCAGGCCGCTGATGATCTGCTCCAGTTGGGGCAGGAAGTTCTTGCTGGCCCATTCGGTAATGGTCTGGTTCAGATCATTAAAGAGGCTTTCCAGCATGGCGGTCAGCTCCGGGTCGGAAGCCGCCAGCTCCATGATCCAGTTTTCCAGGTTGGTAAAGTAGTATTGCAGGTTGTTGACGATCCCCTTGATGCTGTCGATCAGCTGGGGGACAACCATTACCAGCAGCCCGGCGATAATCGCAAGCACCAGGACAATCGAAATAACCAGCGCTAAAATCCGCGGAAGCGGCTTAGGCATTTTTTTCCAGCGGGGAGTCAGCAGCGGCCGGAAGACCTTGACTTCGAAAAAATCCATCACCGGGCTGACCAGATAAGCCAGTACCAGCCCGATGCTGAAAGGGGTCAGAATTTGCAGGACGGTATGCAGGACTTTCTGAACGGTTTCAATCCGGTCCAGGATCAGGAAAAAAGAAATGCTGCATACAATCACCAGAAAAGCAGTGATCCCCCAATAAAGATATTGTTTTTCCCAACGGAATTTCATGGGCGTTTATGCGGCCGAAGCGGCCTCTCCTTTCTATACTTGATTGACAGACGGCAGGTTTACCGGCGTCCATAGGGGCCCGGCGGATGGACCTGCGGGGACAGAACCGGATAAAGCGTGATCGGGATTTTACCCCGCAGGGCAAACAGCAGGATGGGGCCCGCCCCGAAAAAAATATGGAGCAGAAGGAAACCGACCGCATTTCCCGCGGAATAGTCTGAGAAAATCCGGAAGTAAACGATACATTCCACCACAACCCGGAATACCCAAACCACAGCGAAAAGCGCCAGCATTGCCAGGAAGAGGAAAAACATCCAGCCCATCCACTCCAAGAAATCCCAGTCTGGGCGGAACCAGGCGCCCAACAGGCTTCCGGCGAACACCGCCGCAATGAAAAACAGGAAAATCCCGGCGTTCAGAATCACGGTGGCCAGCATCCAGAAACGCAGCCGTGTCGGCTTTCCCCGGCAGTAATTGATATTATCCGCCATATTGCCCAGCGCATAGTCCCGCACAAAGGGGACCCACGCCTGCCAGGAGAAGCGGTACCCCCTTCGCTGGCTAAGCGTATAAAGCCCGATGGATCCCAGGATATAACAGAGGATCCCATAGCCTGAGGAAAGGGAAGTGAGAATCTCTCTGAACGGTTCAGCGAAATCCGTCATCGCAAAAAGCATCATCGAAACCCCTCCTTACGGGGAATTTATCTCCAGCCTGAATAGGGCGGCTGTTGAGGAGGAACCGGGCCGCCGGGATAAGGCGGGTTGCCATAAAACGGCGGAGGAGGCAGTTCGCTGGCAGCCGGCTTGTTCCGGATAGCAAATAGGAAAAACGGCCCGATCCCAAACAGGATGGAGAGGATCAGGAACAGCAGGGCGTTTTTCCCGGCGTATTCCTGGAAGACGCGGTAAAAGGCCAGGGACTTCACCACCGTATACCCCAGGGACAGCAGGTTGATAAACATGGATATCCCCACCATGGCAAAGCTGTTGCCGTAAACCGGGACCTGCCCCTGCAAAACTGCCGGCATGACGTCCAGGAGCCACTGGAATGCCTGGATGGCGGAGGCGATATAAGCCAGCATATAGAAGATGCTCAGCCCTAGCAGGATCTGGCGGAGATAGCTGGTTTTCCCCTTCCGGAACTGGATATTGTCGGCGATCCCGCCAAGCAGGTAATCCTGGGCGAAGGGAATCCAGGCCAGCCAAGGGCGGTGATAACCCCGCCGTTTGGCCAGGGTGCTGATTCCGATGGCCGCAAAAATATGAAAGGTCAGCAGGATCAGCCCGCCGATCACCAGCCCGATGGCTATCCCGATCCAGAAGGCATTCATGAGGAGATCCAGTTCGGATGTGCTGTAGTGGTAAGGCATATACTGCATTTGTCATTCCTCCTTTGCAGTTGGGCGAAGGTTATCCCTCCGCGCCGGACGGTTTCAGCGCAATGTGAAGTTCTTCCAGCTGGAGCGGATCCACTTCAGAGGGGCAGGCGCTCATCAGCTCGCTGGCATTCTGCACCTTGGGGAAGGCGACGACGTCCCGCAGGCTTTCCGCCCCGCAGAGCACCATGGACAGGCGGTCCAAGCCCAGAGCCATCCCGCCGTGAGGCGGCGCGCCGTAGCGGTAGGCGTTGACCAGGAAGCCGAATTTGGCGTCGATCTCTTCCTCGGTCATGCCGAGCGCCTCGAACATTTTCTGCTGGAGCTCATAGTCGGTGATGCGGATCGAACCGCTGGCCAGCTCAACGCCGTTCAGAACCAGGTCGTAGCATTTGGCCCGTACAGAGCCGGGGTCGCTGTCCAGGTTCGCGACGCATTCATCCAGCGGCATGGTGAAGGGATGGTGCATCGCGACCCAGTTTCCGGTTTCCTCATCCTGTTCAAAGAAGGGGAATTCGGTGATCCAAAGGTAGTTGTAGCCCTCCGGGATGATATCCAGCTTTTTGGCAACGGTCAGCCGGAGCTGCCCCAGCACCGGGAGGACGACGCTGTTCTTATCTGCCGCGATTAGGACGACATCGCCCTTTTCACAGCCCAGCTTTTCAAGCAGGGAGTTCAGCTCTTCTTCGGTCAGGAATTTGGCGAAGGAGCAGGAGGGTTTTTCATCCACCCAGCGGATATAGGACAGCCCCTTCGCGCCGATGCCTTTGGCCTGTTCAATCAGCTTGTCGATTTCCTTGCGGGTCAGCAGGGAGGCGGCGTTTTTGGCCAGGATGGCGCGGACGCTCCCGCCGGCTTCGACAGCTGAGGAAAAGACAGAGAAGCCGCAGCCTTTGACGGCTGCGGAAAGATCCGTCAGCTCCATGCCGAACCGGGTATCCGGTTTGTCCGAGCCGTACCGTTCCATGGCCTCCCGGTAGGTCATCCGGGGGAGCGGGAGGGGGAGTTCCATCCCTTTGACCTCTTTCATCAGGCGGGAAATATAGCCCTCGGTCATGCAGAGGATATCCTCCACATCGACAAAGCTCATTTCCAGGTCAATCTGGGTGAATTCGGGCTGGCGGTCCGCGCGAAGGTCCTCATCCCGGAAACAGCGGGCCAGTTGGATATAACGGTCATACCCGGCGACCATCAGCAGCTGCTTGTAGATCTGGGGGGACTGGGGGAGAGCGTAAAACTTCCCTTCGTGCAGTCTGGAGGGGATCAGATAGTCCCGGGCACCCTCTGGGGTGGATTTCATCATCATAGGGGTTTCGATTTCCAGGAACCCGTTTTCGTAGAAATAGTCCCGGGTAACCTTGGCGACCTGATGCCGGATCTGGAGGTTTTGCTGGAGTTTTTCCCTTCGCAGGTCCAGATAGCGGTAGGCCAGTGCAATTTCATCGTTGACCTTGGTTTCGGAATTGATATGGAAGGGCGGGGTCTGGGCGGAAGCCAGGATCCGCAGTTCGGAAACCAGTACTTCGATGGTACCGGTTTTCAGCTCCGGGTTGATGCTTTCCCGCTTCAGGACTTCGCCTTTGGCGATCAGCACATATTCGCTTTTGACAGATTTGGCCTTCTCAAAGACAGCGCGGTCGGTCCGGTCGTCAAAGGTCAGCTGGAGAATGCCGGTACGGTCCCGCAGGTCAATAAAGATCAGGGGGCCTTTGTCCCGCTGGCGCTGGGTAAACCCGGCTACGACAACTTCGCGCCCGATATCCGCTTCCGTTACCTCTGTGCAGTAATGTGTTCTTCGTAATGTTCCCATGGTTTCAGCCATGTCTGTTTCCTCCTTTTATTTTGCCTGAGACTCCAGCCCCAGGATCCGTTTAAACGCATCCGGCCCGATCTGTTCCGCAACGCTGTCGGCCTCTCTGGCCAGCATAGCGTCGTAGAGCAGGTTCATCAGCTCGGTTTCGAATGCGGTTTCTTTCTGTTCGCCGCTCTCCATGTCCTTCAGGAGCGCTTTCCCGGTCTGGAGCTCGTTTTCGCCCAGGATCAGGGACATCCGCGCCCCCAGCTTGTTGGCGTATTTCATCTGGGCCTTGACGCTCCGGGCCATCAGGTCGCATTCCACCCAGAAGCCCTCCCGGCGGAGGGAAGCCGCCAGCTCGCAGGCTTTCCGGTTGGCCTCTTCGCCCATGCTGCCGATGTAGAGGTCGCATTGCCGCGGCTCTTGAAGGGCGATTCCCTGTTCTTCCAGCAGCAGCAGGACCCGTTCCAATCCCATACCGAAGCCCAGCCCCGGCGTAGGTTTTCCGCCCAGCTCCTGGACCAGCCCGTCATACCGCCCACCGGCGCAGACGGTTCCCTGTGCGCCGATCCCGGTGGAAATAAATTCAAACACCGTCCGGGTATAATAATCCAGCCCGCGGACAATCCGGGGATTGATCTTGAACCCGATCCCCTGGGAGTACAGCCGGGATTTGACCGATTCAAAATGCGTTTTGCAGTCCTCGCAGAGGTAGTCCAGCATAACGGGTGCGTCTTTCGCGATTTCCCCGCATTCCGGAACCTTGCAGTCCAGCAGGCGCATGGGGTTTTTCTCCAGCCGTACCAGGCAGGTGGGGCAGAGCCGGTCCGTATAGGTTTCGAAATAGGTGCGAAGGGCCTGGTAGTAGTTCCGCCGGCATTCCGGACAGCCGATTGAGTTCAGATTCAGTTCGATCCCTTTCAGCCCCAGCATTTTGAGGGCATGGTCGGCAATCGCAATGACCTCTGCGTCTGCCGCTGGGGAAGCTGCGCCGAACAACTCGCAGCCGAACTGATGGAATTCCCGCAGACGGCCGGCCTGAGGGCGTTCGTGCCGGAAGCAGGAGGCCATATAATAGGCTTTCAGGGGCAGGGCGTCGTTCAGCAGCCCGTTTTCGATAGCGGCGCGGACAGCCCCCGCTGTTCCCTCCGGCCGGAGGGCGAAAAGGTCTGCCCCTTTTTGGGCGCGGACTTCGAACATTTCCTTTTGGACGACATCCGTGGTATCGCCTACCCCTCTTTGGAACAGGTCCATCTGCTCAAAGGTGGGGGTGCGGAGTTCATGGAAGCCGTACAGGGCGGCAACCTCGTGGAGCAGGCGTTCCAATGCCTGCCATTTATAGCTTTCGGTCGGAAGGACATCCTGTGTCCCCCTTGGTGCGTTGATTCCCATGTGGATTCTCCTTCCTGCTGAGTAAAGAATATAGATTGGTTTCGCGGATATAATCAACACACTTGAAAAAAACGCAATTTGCGTTTTTTTCAGCCAGCAGGCTATGCTCGCCGGCTGTGTGCTCCGCACACCTATGTTGACTATGAAATTCGACCCAAGGCCGCTTCTGCGGCCTCCTGCGGCGGAGAACCGCCGCAGGCTTCAAAAGAATCATTTTGATTCTTTTGAAGTGTTTCAACTATAAACCGCAAAAGAAAGGCGTTCCTGTCCTCCCGCAAGCCGGAAGGCGGAGTTCAGTGCCGTGCCGGGGCAGCTTTTCCCTGTGTAAGCAGTATATAAAATTCATTATAGCACAGCCGTCTGTTTTGCACAACGTCCGCAGGAAAATTTTCACTCCGAACCCCCTTCTTCTGTGTTATGATAGGGATACCGGTACCTGCCATTTTGGAAATAGCCGTTCGGTGCAAAGACCGCATTTTCTGTCAAGAAAAAAAGCAGCGGCTGCGGTATCCTGTAATTGTCATTCAGGAAAGCCGTACTGAACAGGGCTTTCAATCCTAAAGGAGGTGGAAAGATGGAGAATATCAACCCGGTATTCCGTTCCCTCGCGGTAATTGAGGAAAATATCCTGGAAAAGCTGACGGTTGAAAGGATTGCGGACAGCATCCATGTGTCCAAATACCATTACCAGCGTTTGTTCCGGGAGATAATGGGGGACAGCGTCATGAGGTACGTCACCCGGCGCCGGATCCTTCTGGCCGCGGCAGATCTGGCCGGAACAGAGGCCAGCATTCTGGATATTGCGTTAAAATACGGTTATGAATCCCATGAAGGTTTCAGCCGCAGTTTCCGGGCGCATATGGGCGTGTCCCCGAAGGACTATCGGAAATATCATTTTTCCATCTGTTCCCTGAAGATGCAGAAAGAGAGGAAAACCATGCTTTATTCCAAGACGACAGACGAAATGATCCGGAACCTGAACAATCTGATTGTTCAAATCAAAGAAGCCGCGGCATATACCCGGAAGAGCAGAGAGACGGATCCGAATACGGCGGATCTCTATGCCGAGTTCTGGGATACCGCTTCTGCCAATGCCGACGCCATGGCGGAAGAACTGTCTGCTTTGCTGAAGCGGATCACCGGCATTTTACAGCGGCCGGACGGGATATCCGCACGCTTTTTGATCGTGAAAGCGATGGAGGATGCTGCTTTCCGGTCGAATATCCTGGCTTTCCAGACCCGGCTGCTGTCGGCAAGGGCAAAGCCGGAGCACCGTCCCGCGCTGGAACCGGTATGCCAGCAGTATATTGGGCTGGCCCGGAACGCCCAGGTCAAAAGCGGGGAAATTGCAGGGCTTTTCAACGAGCTGTCCTCGCTGATTTTCAAAGATATGCGGGATACAGCAGTCCAGAAGCTGCGGGCGGCGGCAGAAAAGGGGAACGCGGCGGCGCAGGCGCTGGAACCCGGGCTGGGCTATATTGCGGAGGAACTCCGCGCCCTTGCGGAAGAGCTGTCCTCCCTGTCGCTGGAGGATGTACGGGTATCAGCATTGGAGGATGATCTTTTCCGGCTGGATATCGCCGCCTCCGCCGCCAATATGGAGCTCCTGCGGGATCCCTCCCGGAAACCGCAGCTGGATCCGATCCGGGCTTTCCGGGAGCAGCTGGAAGAAACGCTCCAGTTCTTCGGGAACCTGTCCGAGGATCTCGCCCAGGGGCTGGCTTCCCAGGGGAAAGAACCTGTTCTGGAACGCAGCGACGAAAAGCTGTATAACGACCGGGTTTTCCAAAGCCGGATCCTGCTCTTTTACCTGAAAGGGGAGGTCCAGCGGCTGGAACCCCAGCTGGATGCGGAACAAAAAGCCGCTTTGGAAGGGGTCTGCACCCGGATGGAAACCCTTCTCCAAGCAGGCGGCCCGACGGAGGAAAGCCCTCTCCGCAGATTGGTCGGAACTCTTCAGTGGGTGCAGGAACGGCTTCAGGCCGAAGCCGGGAAGCTGGGGGAGGATGGAAGCCCGCTCCAGTTCCTGGCGGGGGAGATCCAGCTTTTAGCCGGGCACGCGGCAATGAACTCGTAAAATGTCAAACACGGCCGGAAAAATCTCTCCGGCCGTGTTTTTTTCTCTTTGCTTGCTGCTCTGCCTTGGGAGGGAGGAAATCCCCCTTAAAAACGAAAACTTCCCCTTGCATTTTCCGGCAGGGGGAGGTATAATGGCATTGAGAAACAAGAGTGCAGCAGTATGGAGGTGCGGCAACACCTCCATGCCTGTCTATGTGTCAACCCACATACACAACGGATTCTTCCGCACTGCAAAACCATTATACGCGCTTTTTCTGTCAAAATCAAGAAGAAACGCGTGATTGGTTTTTATTGTGTTGCTTTTAAAAGTACCGTGTATGTTGGACATACACGGTACTTTTGTTTCTCGGGATAAGCGGCCGGGGGCGGGGCGCTCCCGGCGGGCTGATCCTGGGAAAGCATCCAATAAAAATAAGGAGGAATGAAGATGAAAAAAGGATTGGCGCTGCTGCTGACGGGATTGCTGGCGGTTACGAGCATTCCCGCGGCGGCGGTGGACATCGGCGAAATCGACATGACCAAGGGGACGACGGATTGGAACAACCCCGAGAGTTATGTCTACAACAACGACACCGGGGTCCCGGATAGGGGGCTGTATGTAGCGGCGGTGAGAAGCGGGGACCAGAACAAGGATGGCCTGCTCACCGTAGCTGAGGCAAAAGTGACAAGCTATATTGCTAACAATGTGAAGATGGTTGCGATAAATGCTTTGACAGGGGTGGAACATTTTGAAAGTTTAAACAGCCTTTGGATTGAGAACACCCAAAACGATGGATCCTATACGGGTGGGGTTACCGATTTGTCCCCGCTGAAAGACTTGAAAAATCTGGGTTCTCTTCATTTCGAGGGGAATCCTGGGTTGACGGATCTCAGTCCTTTGGCAGAAATGAATAATCTTTTGAGTTTATATCTGTTTGATGTCGTGAAGATTCGGGATTTTTCTCCGCTGAAAAACACTACTATTCGATCACTGTACATCAAAGCTCCTGCAGGCTCCGTTCAGTCTTTACCCGATTATGCGAATCTGGTCAGCACTGTACAGGGAATGAACAATCTGGAGTGGCTCAGTTTAGGCGGTTTTGTAATTCCGGACGCAGCGCCCCTGCTTGAACTGCCTCATTTGAAAAATTTTTATGTAGTTAACTGCAAGGTTGAAAAGGTATCCGAATTTTCAAAGCCTGCTCCGCTTGAAGAACTTTCTCTTGATGAGATCTCAGATATTTCCTGGATTTCCAAGTTTACTACTCTGCGTGAGTTATCTATGCACGATTTCAGCCAGCTGTCTACTCTGAGTGCTTTAACGGATTTGAAACAGTTGAATCAATTGAGTTTTTATCACTTCAACAAGATGAATTCTTCCTTGTTGAAAAGCATTGGAATTATGGAAAATCTGAACTGCTTCGGTTCATATTTGGGTGAAATCCAAGATTTGACCGAGATCAGCCGATTTGCTCCCAATGTAGAAGACGTATCTCTTGAGTGTTCCTCACTGAAGGGGCTGGAGGAATTTAAAAATCTGAACAATCTGCATATAGGAGGAACTTCCTTAACCAACTTAAATGGGATTGAAAAAGCTGCAAATCTGGAGTTCTTTCGAGTTTTTGGTTCCAACGTCTCTAATCTGAATGGGATTGAAAAGCTGACAAATCTTTCTGGTTTAAGTTTGTCTGAGAACAAGCAGCTTACCACAGTGGACGGGATTGAAAAGCTGACGAATCTTTCTTATTTACATATAGGAAATAACTGGAAGCTTACGACACTGCCGGATTTAACCGGCCTGTCTAATCTGAAATTGAAAGATGTGCACTTCAACGACAATCAGCTTTCCGCCGAGGAGCTGACCGCCAAGCTCCCGAAATACCTGCAGGAACTTCCGGAATGGCCGGAATGGCTGAAGGAAAGCGCCGATGATTTGCGTGAACCGGATAAACCGGAAGAGCCAGACGAACCGGACAAACCGGACGAACTTCCCGAGCCCGGCGCTCAGGAAGACGGCTCTTATGTCGTCAACCTGGACCAGCCGGAGCAGAACAGCGGCCATCGTTTCTCGGTCAATCTGCCCGAGGGCATGGTCGATGAGTCGAAAGGGCTTGTCCTCAAGGTCACGCCCCAGACCACGAGTTCCGCTGCCGTAAAAGCGGAAGCGGAAAAGGAAAACTGCGAAATCAAGCACGGCTTTGACCTGTCGCTGGAGTATGCCGACGGCACCAAGCCCACGTACACAGACGGCCAGATGATGACTGTGTCGATCTACTCGCCTGAGATTATGCCGGGCCGCGCGTATCGTATTTTCCGGGAGAATGCCGACGGGTCGGTGGACGTTATCAAGCCGTCCTATGTATCCCGCGGGATGATGCAGTTTAAGACAGATCACTTCTCGCATTATTCCTGGGGGATTGTCCAGAACGCTCCCGTTGTTCCCGACCGTCCTTCCCGCCCGAGCGGATCTTCCGGCAGTTATTCCTATGCCAGCCGCATCGATGAAAATTGGATTTTCGTCCGCTCGCAGGGGATGGGCTCGGTAACTCCGGGCGACTGCACCGCTTACGACGGCGAGGACCGGACCTTTACCTTTACGCCGGACGAGGGGTACAGGGTGGATAAGGTCCTGCTGGATGGGGAAGAAATCCCGACCGACGGCAAGAGCTATACCCTGCGGGATATTACGGCTCCGCATACGTTAACGGTTATTTTCGTGCGGGATACGGCGGCAGTGGATGAAGAATCCAAGCCGGCGGATCCGGCCAAGCCCAGCGCCACCGAGAACGCCCAGACAGGCGACGCCTGGTGGAAGCTTTGGTAAACGATAATTGAATAGAGAAGGCCCCGCACAAAGCGGGGCCTTTTACTGTTGGGCGTCAGATTTCCTATACGGTCTGCTTATTCGCTGACCTCATCCAGCACGAATTTATGCGGGGCGTTTTTTTCCTCTTCATAGCAGGAAAACGCCTCTTCCACATAATCCTTCGGGAGCTTCGGGGTCAGCAGGCTGACGGCCGGGACGATAACCAGCGATACCAGCATCGAGACCGCGCCCGCGGTAGTCGGCGGGGCGAACTTGAGGAAAAGGTTGGCAACGTTGATCCCAATCCCGGTAACGAAGCTGACCCAAACCGCAGCGCGGGTCGTTTTTTTCCAGAACAGCCCGTATAAAAACGGCCCTAAGAAGGAACCGGCCAAGGCACCCCAGGAGAGCGACATCAAACTGGAAATCAGGCTGTTGGGATTCAGCGCGATGAGGACGGACAGCAAAACGAATACGCCGCAAAGGGATTTGATCCAAATCATCTGGGACTTGGGACGCATTTTTTTCAGCCAGAGCGGTTTAATAAAGTCCAGGGTAAAGGTGGAGCTGGACGCAATGACCAGGGAGGACAGGGTGGACATTGAAGCGGAAAGCACCAGGATTACGACCACTCCGATCAGAAGGTCCGGCAGGCTTTGCCGCAGCATTTCGGGTACGATGGCATCAAACTGGATCCCTTCTTCTCCCGGTTTATAGAACAGCCGCCCGAAAGCCCCCATAAAGTACGAACCGCCAGCGATGATCAGGGCGAACATCGTTGAAATAACAGTGCCTGCTTTGATCGCTTTTTCATTTTTGATCGTGTAGAATTTATGCACCATCTGCGGAAGCCCCCAGGTTCCCAGGCTGGTGAGGATCACGACCCCCAGCAAGCCCCAGGGATCCGGGCCGAAGAAGGAGCTGTAAGCCCCGTTCAGATCGGGGGCGGATTCCGCCGGGATCACGGACAGGGCAGCCAGCGCTTCCTGGAAGCCTCCCTGGCTTTGGAGTACGGCACCAATCACGCCGGCGATCCCCAGCAGCATGATCGCTCCTTGCACCAAGTCGTTCACTGCTGTCGCCATATAGCCTCCGACAATGACATAAATCCCGGTCAGAACAGCCATACCGATCATGCAGTAGGTAAAGTCTACGCCGAACGCCATCGAAAACAGGCCGGACAGCCCTTTATAAACCGACGCGGAGTAGGGGACCAGAAAGATAAAAATAATCACGGAAGAGGCAACTTTCAGCGGCCCGCTCAGGTAACGCTTGGAAAAGAAATCCGGCATGGTGGCGGATTCAAAGTGCTTGGACATGACCCGCGTCCGGCGTCCCAGGATGACCCAGGCCAGCAGGCTGCCGATCAAGGCGTTCCCGATCCCGATCCAGGTGGCGGCTACACCGAAGTTCCAGCCGAACTGCCCCGCGTAACCGATAAAAACCACTGCCGAAAAATAAGAGGTACCATAGGCAAACGCAGTCAGCCAAGGTCCGACTCCACGGCCTCCCAACACAAAATCCCCAACATTGGCGGCGTGTTTCCGGCAGTAAATTCCAATTCCGGCGGTCATTGCGAAAAATAAAACCAAAATCAGCACCTTCACGAACATATGGAATCCTTCCTTTCTCCTGTTCCAGGTTAAAGGGGGACAAAAACGCCCCCTGCGTCGATTGCAGAGGGCGGAGATCATTCCGCGGTACCACCTCAGTTCCTTCCGCCCTCACAGGCAGAAGCTTGCGAAGTTCACCGCCTTCAGGCGGGAAACCCCAGCGCGGTAACGGGCGCACCCGGCTCCGCCTATGACAGGCTGGCGCCTGGTTGAGCGGGCAGCTCTCGGGAGGTATTTCGCTTTCCATCCCGCCGCGCCTCTCACCATCCGGCTGCTCTCTGTGGGGGCTTGCTGAAAGCTACTTCTTCCCGGTCCCTGCTGTTGATGACTGTCAGTTTACCACTTTAAATTAAATATGTCAAGAGGGTTTCCGGAAATTCTCTTTCAGGCGGGCGGGGGCGCTTCAGTGGAACCATGAGGCAGCAACCCTCCCAAAATCCGGCGGGTAAAGCCAAAACGCCTGCCAAGGGATCCTCTCTAGGCAAGCGTTCCATTTTTATCAGCAGTAAATTTTTTTAAGGCACCCGGAAAGGAGACGTTTATCCCGTTACGATCGTTCTCCAATCCAGGTCGCCTCGTTCTAACCCGTGGATCAGCATTTCCCCCGTCGCAATATTAGTCGCAAAAGGTATATTGTGTACATCGCAGAGCCGCATCAGGTTCATTTCATTCGGTTCGTGCTCCTTCATCGTCAGCGGATCCCGGAAAAACAGTACCATATCAATTTCATTGCAGGCGATCCGGGATGCGATCTGCTGGTCGCCTCCCTGCGCCCCGCTCAAGAACCGGTCGATTTTCAGACCGGTTGCCTCCGCGATCAATTTGCCTGTTGTACCGGTCGCACACAGGTTGTTTTTACTTAGAATGCCACAATAGGCAATACAGAACTGTATCATCAGTTCTTTCTTTGCATCGTGCGCAATCAGTGCTATGTTCATAGGCGCTTTCCTCCTGCCGTATTCCGGCTGTGAATCTCAAAAACGGAACAGCGTCCGTTTTTGGCGACATTTTCCTTATAAACTGCGTAAAACCAGCGGGACATACTCCCCGCAGATCCGCCCGGCCATTGCATCCAGGATTTTCTGGGTTTGTCCGCTGCGCTGCTTCTCAGAGGGAAGCGACACCCCATCCGATGCAATATAGGGATCCATCGGGATAACGCCCAACAGCGGCGCGCCGATCCGATCCATCAGTTCATCCAAATCTATGATACCGCCGGCCCGCATTGCGGCGCGGTTTACTTTATTGATAACCAGCCGGCAGGGTTTTGGCCCGGCTTTGAGCACCAAATCCAACGTGGTACGGGTATCCCGAACCGTAACCAGGTCTGGCGTTGTCACAGCGATGCAGAGATCGGACAGCTCCTGTGCCATCCGAACGCTGAGCCCTAAGCCAGCCGGAAGGTCCAGCAGCAGGTAGTCCACTCCCTCAGCGGCCCGGCGAATAAGTGCTGCCAGTTCTTTGGCGGGTTCTGCTCTGGATGATATCGGCGGGCAGAGCAGCCGAAGATTGGGATATTTTGGATGCGGGACACAAGCGGCCTGCAGTTCGCACCGCCCAGCCAATATATCCCCTATATCGAAAATAATCCGGTTTTCCATTCCCAGCAAAAGGTCAAGCGAACGCAGCCCAATGTCCAAATCGACCGCCATTACCCGATGTCCCCGAGCAGCCAGTGAAACGGCCAGCGCTGCGGAAATAGTGGACTTTCCGGTACCGCCTTTCCCGGATAAAACGGATAAGATTTTTGCCATATTCTCTCCTGTAAAACAGGAAATTTTCCCAGTTCCCTGTTGAATTATGATTATTTATTATAGCAAATACCACCCTCAATTGCAAGAGCATTTTAGGATATTATGTGTATTCCGGTAAAAAAGTCTCCAAATTTTATTTTCCTAAAACATGAAAATCGGCAAATTCATGGGGCTGTTTGCCTTGCTTTTGATTTTTAGCAGTTATTCGCTGGTGATGCTTTCAGAGGGATTTGTGCTTTCCGGTTCTGATAAAGCAGAGGTTTCCGAAGCAGTATTCTCACTGCTTCCGGAAGGATTGGACGGGGCGTTCCCGTCGGGGGATGAACTGTTCTCCGGGGGAGCGTCCGGATCCGAAGCATTGGGTTCCATTTCAAAGGGAAGCCCCTTTTTGCTTTGTTCATAAGCCAGCAGGATTTTCTGGAGCATATGGTGGCTGTTGCCGCCGTCCTCCATGATGCAGGCCACGGCGATTTCCGGCTCGTAAGCGGGTGCAAAGGAAACGAATGCATGGTTGAAGGTTTCCTTGGTGACCTGAGGGGTCCCGGTTTTTACCGCGACCGGATAGCCCAGGTCGGTTAACTGGTTGGGAGATGGGATGTTGTTTCCAACCAGGACCATCCCATCCGCAATCGCTTTGAACTGTTCTTCCGTTAAGGTGAATTGGGAAGCCACCACGGGTTCCTGCTCCCGGATTACTTGGGTGGTGTCGTTGCTGAGCACCGCCTTCAATAAGTGGGACTCATAACGGGTGCCCTTGTTGGCCAGCGTCATGGCCTCAATTGCCATCTGAAGGGGGGTTACACCGGTGTTCAGCTGGCCGATCGCTTCCTGGATAACATTGCCTTCCTGCCAGTTTTCGTCCTCACGGGTATTCAGGTATCCCAGCGCGTTGGAGATTTCCAGCCCCGTCGGAACCGCAAAGCCAAACATATTGGCGTAGTGGTTCATCTTTTCAATGGTCAGCAGACGTCCGGTTTCGAAATAAAAAATATTGCAGGAATGCCACAGCGAGGAGGTTACGGTCTGCATACTGCCGGGACGGTGCCCGTCGTTGAGACAGCTTGGGGTATAGGTGGGGGCATAGTACATATACCGTCCGACGCATTCGATCTCCGATTCCGGGGAGATGATTCCCTCTGCCATGCCGGCGGCGGCGATCAGAGGCTTAAAGGAGGAACCGGGACGGTAGATGCCGTTCAGCGCCCGGTTAAATGCCGGGTTCCCTTCCGCCTGCGCGACCGAGGAATAGCGGTTGATATAGTCGTTGATGTCGAAATAAGGGTAGGATACACAGGCCAGCATCCCGCCGGTTTTGACATCCAGCACCACGATAGCCGCTGCTTTCGTTTCGTGCTTGTCCACATTGGCTTTATTGTAGGATTCAATATATTCCGCCAGGATCTGCTGGACCGCTTTTTGCAGGTTATAGTCTAGAGTCAGCTGGATGGTATTGCCCGCAATCGGCGCCACGCTTTCCTCTACGCTGACTACATCCCCCTTGGAATTGAGGGAAACGGTCATTTTCCCGTTTTTGCCCCGCAGCTCTTCCTCGAACGCCCGCTCGATCCCCGAAATGCCGATGATCGCATTGGCCGGGTAGCCCTTCTGGGTGACGTATTCGTCGTAGTTTTCCGCATAGATGGGGCCGACTTTCCCCAGCAGATGGGAGGCGACATCCCCGCTGACATAGGTGCGGATTGCCTTTTCCGAAATGGTCACACCTGGGTATTCCTCGGACAGCTCCTTGAGAAGCGCAACGGTTTCCGCACCGATATCTTCCGCGAAGGTAAACCGGTTATTATAACGGGAAAAATCCATCAGCATCATCTGGTAGCGTACGCCGGCCAGCTTGCGGCTGTCCTCCTCGGAATAACCGATAAAGGTGCAGTCATCGAATTTTTCGCCGCAGTGAGTGCATTTCCCGCTTTTATTCTGATATTTTTTGATTCCGCCTTCCAGATAAATCCAATACAGGCAGTCCTCCGGCGTGGCATAGGCTTCGACCTCCAGCTCGCTGCGCAGCCGCTGGAGTGCGGATTCCTCCGTATCAATAAAGGTATAGGGGGCGGTTTGGCTGATGGGAAGATTGTCAATCCATTCTTCCCCCATTTGTTCAAAGGTGGACATCAGCTTGAGCAGGGTCGCATTAAGCGCGTCGTTGTCCAGCCTGGCCTGGTTCTGTTTTTGTTTGCGGAGGAAAATATGATCGATTTCCACCGAAAAAGCCGCTTTGTTCCGGGTGAAGGGGATGCCGTTCCGGTCCACGATCTCGCCTCGTGCCGCTGAAACCGAAACAACAGCTGCGGTGCTTTTTTCCACCTGCTTCCGGAACCCCTCTCCCTGCACAATCTGGAACTGGAAGGTCCGTACCGAAGCGGCCAGGAACAGAAGGATACAGCAGACTGCCAGAGCTGCCAGCCGGCGGGTATGCATTTTTTCGAATGGTTTGGACATCTGCAATCTCCTTTTTTATACGAATTCTCAATAAAACAATGCAGTCGTTTTATTGAGGCGCAGAATGCGGTCCGGCGTCGCAGCCGCCAAGAATGTTGTCAATATTTTTCTTGGCGCATCGCAGGCACGGCGGCATATCACACCGCGATAAAAAGATATTATACGCTGACGGGTCAGGCACGCTCCACAACGCTGAATTTCCGATGGATCCGCCGCACCAGCAAAAACAGCAGCGGCGTGACCGCAGCGGTATAGAGCAGGGTTGGCAGGATATTCTGCACCAGGATCAGGCTGACGCCCGGATAGCCCCAGATTGCGTAATAAAACAGATAATCCAGCAGCCCCTGGACCAGCATGGCCAGGGTGCAGAACAACAGGGAATTCAGCCACCTTGTATGCAGGTAATAGATGCAGAGCAGCGAGATCAGGACCCCGCAGCAAAGCAGGATCAGCCCGTTGAAGCCAAACAGCCGGTTGGAGGAAATATCCCACAGCAGCCCTGCCATCATGGAAAAAAAGGCAGAGGAAAGAACGCCTTCATACATCGAAACACAAACGGCCAGCGCTGCGGCCAGCACCGGCTTCTTCCCAAAGATTTCAAACAGGCCGGGCGTCGTTTGTAGGACATAGCAGCTCAGCAGCAGCAGGGAGTAAAGCATCCACTTCAGGGCCGGCATCATTTTTTCCTTTTTCACAGCCTGTCCCCCTTTTTTATTCCAGCATCTCGCTGCCCTGCCCCAGGAAATTGGTGATGACCTGTACATGGTTGACCTTTTCCAGATCCTCATAAGGCAGGATGACGGCGTATTTGGTTACGCCGTGCGGTTCGGTAAAGACGCCCCCGACTTTTCCAATCGGGATGCTCTTGGGGTAAAGCCCGGACGCCCCCGCCGTCACAATCATATCGCCCACCTCCAGCTGGGTTTCCCCGGAGAGGATGGACAGCCGGGTTTTCCCTGCCTGGGCCAGCTCGATGTTCCCCTGGATCATTCCCAGCTCATTGCTTTCTGCTTCAACGGCGCTGACACTGACCGCCGGGCTCAGGATGGTTTCAACCCGGGCGTTGATCGGGCCGACTTGAGTGACCAGGCCGATTAGCCCGTTTTCGGTCATCACCGGATCATTTTTCGCCACGCCGTGCAGGGTGCCCTTGTCGATTAAAAAAGAACCGTAACGGTCGCTGGGATCCCGGCTGACAACACTGGCGGCTGTCAGCTCAAAATCCGGGTAAAGCTCGCGGCTTCCCGCAATCTTCCGAAGCTGTTCATTTTCGTCCCGAAGCTGTTCATAATCCGCAATCTGGCGGCGCAGCCCGGCGATCTCCAGTTTGAGCCGTTCGTTTTCATCCGCGTTGTTTTTCGCGTTCAGAAACCGGTCGAGCAGGTCGCCAGTGCTGTTCGAAACCGAAGAGGTCAGCTTCTGGAGCGGGGTAGTGATCATTTCCAACAGGTTCTGCGGGATATTGGAAACCCCGTCTGACGAAGCGGAGTAGAGCATCATCCCGAACAGGACAGCAATCGCGCCCAAAATAATCTTGAATTTGCGGCTTTTAAAAAATTCCAGCATACTGCGGGCCGCCTCCTCTCCTGGTCAGGGTATGGAACGCGGAAAGCAGAGCGCGCCCGTAAACACGCTCTGCTTTCCGCTGTAATCCCGCTTTTCCGGCGGAATTTTGGGGGAACCGATCAATATTTGATTTCATCCGTCGAAAATACGCTGGACAGCTTATCCATGTTTTCCAGCACCATCCCTGTCCCCAGTGCAACGCAGTCCAGCGGATCCTGTGCCGCCCGGACGTTCATGCCGGTTTCCTGTCCGATCAGACGGTCCAGCCCGCGGAGCAGTGCGCCGCCGCCAGTCAGGATAATCCCCTGGTCGATGATATCTGCCGCCAGCTCCGGAGGCGTTTTTTCCAGAGTGACCCGGATCGCTTCCAGTACCTCCTGAAGAGTGTCGATCAGCGCTTCCCGGATTTCCACCGAGCTGACCGAGATATTTTCCGGTAAACCGGTCAGCAGGTTTCGGCCTTTGATTTCGGTGACCAGCTCCTGCTCCAGCGGGAATGCGTTCCCGACTTCAATTTTAATATTTTCCGCTGTGCGTTCGCCAATCAGCAGGTTATATTTCTTTTTGATGTAATTGATAATATCAATATCGAATTTATCGCCGCCGACCCGGACAGATTTGGCCGCAACGATCCCACCCAGCGAAATGACGGCCACTTCGGTGGTGCCGCCCCCGATATCGACTACAATGCTGCCGGTTGGTTCGGAAACCGGCAGGCCCGCGCCGATAGCCGCCGCCATCGGCTCTTCGATAATCATGACTTTTTTCGCGCCGGCCTTTTCCGCCGACTCCTTGACCGCCCGGCGCTCGACCGCCGTGACGCCGGAGGGGATGCAGATGACGACCCGAGCTCGGCTCAGGATGGAATTCCCCATGGCTTTGCGGATAAATTCCTGAAGCATACTGGTCGTGATATCAAAATCCGCGATGACACCGTCCTTCAAAGGGCGCACCGTCACAATTGAGCCAGGGGTTCTCCCGACGACGTCCTTAGCCGCTTGGCCGACGCTTTTGACCGTATCACTCCGCACATCCACCGCAACGACCGAGGGTTCACGGATAATGATCCCTTTCCCTCTCATATAAACCAGGGTGTTGGCGGTTCCCAAATCTATGCCAATATCTTTTGCAAACATTTTGCTTCATCCTTTCCGAGCGTTGATTTCTATGGCTTCGGGCTGTCTGCCCGCTGAATTTCAAAGGTTTGTCCGGCTGCTTCTGATAACCGTCGGACAGCGCGGCGGCCATCCGGTTATTATTTCCGAGTTTTTAATTGGGAAATAATATAACAAAGCATATCCACGCTTTATTATAACCATATTTAGGGGAGAGTACAACAAAGAAAACGCAGTTTTCATAATATTGTAATATTTTTATGAAAATTATCCCTCCGGCCTATCCAAAATCAGCCGAAGCCGCCGTTCCAGCTCTGCCGCCGGCAGGCCGACCACATTGCTGTAATCCCCTTCAATCCGCTGGACAAAAAGCCCGCCTTTTTCCTGGATCCCATAAGCCCCGGCCTTGTCATAAGGCTCCGGGGTGGCCGTATAAGCGGCGATTTCCGCTTCAGACAGGGGATAGAAGGTCACGCGGGTTTTGCTTTCGAACTGCTCGCACCGTCCGGATAAGCGGATACAGACGCCGGTGATAACGGAATGGGTCCGTCCGGAAAGGGCGCGGAGCATCCGTCTGGCGTCCGCTTCGTCCCGGGGTTTCCCCAGGATTTCCTTCTCCAGCGCTACAACGGTATCACAGCCCAGGATGATTTCGTCTTCCGCCATGGGAACGGCTTCCGCCTTGCCCTTGGCCAGCGCACGGACCAGACGGACGGGGTCCGGTTCCTGCACGCCGGATTCCTCGAAGCCGGAAACCCGAACGGAAAAAGGGCGCCCAGTAAGCTGGAGCAGTTCCCGGCGCCGTGGGGACTGGGAGG
Organism: uncultured Clostridia bacterium; assembly: GCA_947649285.1. Classification (GTDB taxonomy): domain Bacteria; phylum Bacillota; class Clostridia; order Oscillospirales; family Ruminococcaceae; genus Paludihabitans. The sequence goes on along the minus strand of CANSRB010000007.1, from coordinate 12,616 downwards.
CTAAAATCAATTTTTTCATCAGAGGATTCCTTTCCATACCGCTGTTTCAGGAGAATATCACCGGCTTGTGGAGCCGAAGCCTCCCTTCCCCCGGGAGGTTTCGTCCAATTCTTCAACCTCGCAGAGCTCGGGCAGATAAACCGGGGCCAGCACCAATTGCGCGACCCGGTCTCCCGGTTCAATGACATAGGCGCGGGGGCTGTGGTTTGCCAGAGGAACCAGCAGTTCCCCCCGGTAATCCGAATCCACAACGCCGACACAGTTGGCGGGTGCAATGCCGTATTTCGATGCCAGCCCGCTCCGGGCGTAGATCAAGCCAACCGCTTCGCCATCCGGGATGGCAACCGCGATCCCAGTGGGCACCTTCACGATTTCCTGCGGATGGATCACCAGGGCGGAGGGAAGGTCGGCGTAAAGGTCATAGCCTGCGCTCCCTGGGGTGGCGCGGGAGGGCAGGACCGCCGTATCCCGCAGTTTTTTGACAAAAAGCTGCCGCATCATGTTTCCTTTCCCGGCGTCCGCCCCGGTTTAGGGCGGATGCCGCTGGGGCCGAAAGGCCATAGAGCGGCCCTTCAAGCCGGCTCTATACGTTCCGGAAATATAAGCCGCGGGTAAATTCTCCTTCCGGCGGCAGGGCGCCGCGATAGCGTTCCAGCACGCCCTGAACCTGTTCACGGCTTTCGGTGGTAAAATACAGGGTGCAGGAATCCATTCCCCGGAACTCATCCAGCCGGTCGGAAAGTTCCAGCGGATGGCAGTTCAGCAGCTCGGCATACTGCTTCCGGCTGCATATTACCGGGAATTTTTTCCCCATCCGGTCGGTCAGCGCCCGAGAAGAGGAGCAGTCCCGACAGGAAAAATGGCTGCGGACCGGGCAGTTCCGGAAAACCATCAGCGGAAGCCGGCCATAGCCCAGGAACCCTCGCGGGACCGGGGCGGCCAGCCGGAGGAGGTCAGCCCGGTTCAGCTCAAAAGAGAGTGTCAGGTCCCGGATGCCCAGCCGGGCCAGTTCCGCCGCCGAAAGGGAATTGCTGCAATTTAAGAATGCCCCGCCGAAAGCGTCCCATCCCAACTCCCGGGCTAGCTTGGTATGGGCAATATTTCCACAAAGCAGTTGGGAAAAGCCCTTCGCACGGAGTTCAGCCAGCCGGGCACGGATTTCCGGCTCGCGGCCGAAGCAGACCCGGTCGGGTTCCACCAGCAGCCGGTTTCGGTCCGGGAACAGCTCGGCAGAATGTTCGCATACTTCGTCCAAAGGGAGAGAATAATAATCCAGTCCGTCCAGCGCCTCGGGCGAAAGCTGGCTGAAGCGGGCAAACCGCGCGCGCAACCGTGGAGCCTGGTCAGACGGCTGTCTGGATGCAGTCCGTGTATCCAGCGGGACTTCTTCCCGGAACGGGTGCGGCCGCTCCTGTTCCCGCTGCGCCTGGATCCCGGCGCAAACCTGACGGCGCAGGTCATTCAAGGCTGATACGGGGAATGCCAGCCCCTCGTCCAATTGAATCCGGCAGTCCTGCATCCGGAAGATGCTCCCGCCCAGCTTCCCGAGGGAACGGGCCAGGCTTTCCCGGGAGGCCGGGAGGTTCCGGGCAGGCTCGGGAATTGGGCCTGTTGCTTCCGCTCGGAATCCATCCCCGTCCTGCCCGGCCAGCCGGACAGGACGCCCGGCCTGAAGCTCCAGCTCCCAGCTCAGGGGGATCCGGCCTTTTTCTTTCCGGTAACTGCTTTCCAGCGATTTCAGCAGGCTTCCCGTGGCGGCCAGGACATCCTCTTTCTGCCGGAAGCCGAACATCTCCCGGCCTCTCTGGGCGGTGAAATAACCATTTGTAAATCCGGAACGTGAAAATACAGCTTGTAGTGTATCCAGATCCGGGGCTTCTCCTTCTGCCGCGTTGGAATAGGCCGCCGCCGCCGCCGCGACATACTCCGGCCGTTTCATCCGGCCTTCGATTTTCAGGGAGGTCACCCCGATTTCCGCCAGCCGTTCCACCTGCCCGGCCAGGCAGAGGTCTTTGAGCGAAAGGGCATGGCCGGGCTTGCCGTCTGCGGAAAAGGGCAGGCGGCAGGTTCCCGCGCAATTTCCCCGGTTGCCGCTCCGTCCCCCGATCATCCCGCTGAGGTAGCACTGCCCGGAAACCGACATACAGAGCGCGCCGTGGACGAATACCTCCGTTTCAATTTCCGCCTGCCGGACAATTTCCCGGATTTCCTGCTCGGATAATTCCCGGGCCAGCACGACCCGGGACGCCCCCATTTCTTTCAGCATCTGCGCCCCGGCCGGGGTGTGTACCGTCATCTGGGTGGAAGCGTGCAGAGGGAGCTCCGGCGCGGTTTCCCGGGCCAGCGCCAGTACCCCCCAGTCCTGTACGATAAGCGCATCGACACCCAGCCGGCAGGCCAGGCGGATGCTTTCCCGCACCAGGGGCATCTGCCCGTCAAAAATCAGGGTGTTCAGCGTCTGATAGACCTTCACACCCCGTGCATGGCAATAGGAAACTGCTTCTTCCAAAGCGGCTTCATCAAAATTTTTTGCGTTTTGCCGCGCAGAAAAACGGACGCCGCCCAGATAGACGGCGTCAGCCCCGTTTTGTACGGCCGCAATAACCGAAGCCATTTCCCCGGCGGGGAGGAGCAGCTCCGGACGGTTCCGGGTTCTGGTCATGAATTCCGCTCCGGCTTCTCCCCAGACCCTGCCGCCATCAGTTTGACGGAGAGCATCTCGTTTTCCTGCTGGAGTGCTTCCACCTGCTTTTTCAGCCCGACAATCTCGGTGCGGCATTTCGTGGCCTCTTCGATGGATTCGATGATCTGTTTGCGCATATTGTCTTTATCGCTGGAAGCCTTAATACAGTCATCCATCAGCCCCAGCGAAACCAGCATACACGCCGAAGTGACCGAGATCGAGTCATTCTGGCTCATATATTCGTCGATTTTGGCGTCCAGCGCTTCCGCAAGCTGTTTGACGTAGGTCACGCTTTCATCTGTTTGGATGGTATATTCTTTTCCGGAAAGTACAATCTTAATTCTGTTCATCCGTATCGGCAATCCTTTCCTTCCGCAAGGGCAGGCCGCCCCGCGGGATTTTCCTGTCCCCTTCCCAGCAGGGGACTTATACTCGTTCTTAGTATAATACAGAGATTACAATTTGTAAAGATTCTGCTGGGCGGAAAGTGCGTATTTTTATACGATCCTTTTGACAAATGGGAAAAGTCGGCGTATACTTTTCCCATTTCCACCCATTCCGGTTCCGGATTTGTCCGCGGCCGTATCCAAGGAGTTGAGAACCATGAAGGAACCAATGCCGGTTTCTGCCCCCGGCCGCCCCCGCGTGCCGATTCTGGACGAGCTGCGCGGCCTGTCGATCCTGCTGATGGTGCTGTACCATGCCGTTTATGATCTAGTTGAGCGGTTCGGTGTTCCGCTGCGCTTTTTCCATTCCCGCTGGCTGGAGATGTTGGTGGCTTTTTTTGCCGGTGTGTTTATCTTTTTAAGCGGGATTTCCTCCCGGTATTCCCGAAGCAATTTCCGGAGAGGCGGAATTTGCCTGGGGTTTGCTTTCCTGCTGACTTTGGTCACTTATTGGGTTCAGCCGGAATTCCCGATCCGGTTTGGCATCCTGCATCTGCTGGGCGTCTGCATCCTGCTGGAACCGCTGCTCCGGCCCCTTACGGACCGCCTCCCGCCCTGGGTGGGCACAGGCGCCGCTTTTTTGCTGGTTTTCCTGACCTGGCAGGTTCCGGATGGCTTTATCGGGATCCCGGGGGTTTTTCTTCTCCAAATGCCTTCCGGGCTGTACTGGGGCGGGCTGTACGGGCTGGGATTTCCTTCGGCAATGTTTATTTCCGCGGATTATTTCCCCTTGATCCCCTGGAGCTTTGTTTTTCTTGCCGGGAGCAGCTTTGGGCGGTTGGTGCGGGGGAACCGGCTCCCCTCTTGGTTTTATCGTTCCCGGCTGTCCTGGCTGGCCGCCGTGGGACGGCATACCCTGCTCATCTATTTGCTGCATCAGCCGGTTTTGTATGCGCTGTTCTGGATTGCTGCCCAGATCTGACCCCACCATTCACTTAAAATGGAAAAGAACCCAGCCGGTTCGGGGGAAAGCTCCAGGCCGGAAAAATACCGGACGGACTTGACTTCTGCAAATCCCGGTTCCCATTCTGTCAGCTGGAGGCAGAACCGTTCCAGCTTGCCGAAAAACGGCGTATCCTCCGAAACCAGCTCGGGGAGATTTTCCTCAAAAAGCAGATGGAACAGCTCCTTCAGCTCAAACGCCGGGTCTTCCTGCGCTTCCAGGCTCCAAAAGTAACCGGTATAGAGATTATCCTCCGAGAAAAGGTATTCCTCTCTTGGAATCCCATACATAAAATCGACTGGATTCAACTCTTCGAAATCCAGCTCGAACCAGCCTTCTTCCAGGGCACTTTCAAACTGTACGCAGGTCCGCTCCGAAAGAAATTCCTGAAGTTCCCGGATGTCCGTTCCGGTATCGCAGCAAAGGAAAAAGCTGTCCTCCTGACGGGAGGGTTCCGCTTCGCCCGCCAGGATCAATTCGTTTGCCGGGTCCAGATAATCGCTCGGGAACTGCCCCAAAGCCCGCTCAACCTGGTTCAGCATCTGCGCGATGGTCCGTTCATCTTCGGCATAGGCGATGATTTCTTCCCGGCTGGAATCCTCGCCGCTCCGGGCGACCGTCACGGTCAGCGTGTATTTTTGGACAATCCGGTCCTGACACTGGTCGTTTTCCAAGCGGAGCTGTTCCAGTTCCTCTGCGGATGAATCGGAGGAGGGTGGTTCGGGCGGTGAGGAAGCCGGCTCGGAGGGACTGGCTTCTGAAGAACTGATTTCAGGGAAACTGGCCTCCGAAGAGTCTGTTTCAGAGGAATCGGGTTCTGATGGAATGATCTCAGAGGAAACCGGTTCGGAGGAGGTATCGGGCGCATTGGTTTCGGAAGAAGCCGGGAGGGAGGACTCCGGCTGGCTTTCCTGGGAGGAATCCGGGGCGGATGGGATCTCCGGTGTGGATTCGGACTCGGCTTCAGAGGATTCCTGGGAGGAGCTGCTTTCTTCTTCGGAAGAGGGTTCCGGTCGGGAGGCCGTATACCGGGAAGAAGGACGGCTTTCCGGCTTGGAGGAGCGGGAAGGGAGCACGATTTGGATGCGGCTTTCCAGGGAAGGGGGCCTTTCCGTTTCGGCAGAAGAAGGATCTTCTTGGCGTGGGGGAGACAGGCTATAAGAAGGATTTGGGGATCCGGGCTTTCCTTTTGAGGAAGGAGGCGCATGGCTGGGATGGGAGGGCTCCGGATCCGGTTGGGAGGGTCGGGCGGCAGCGAGCCCCTCCAGACTGGAAGAAATCAGGGGAGCAGGAGCCTGCTCCAACGCAAACCCCCGGGTTTCTGAAACGGTTTCCACCAATAATACGCTCAGTACAAAGACCAGAGCACAGAGCAGGAGTAGGACCCGTGTAATCGCTTGCTTGTACATTCTGCTTCCCCTTTCCGGGTTTTCCCATGGCGGTCAAAGCGGATCCAAACATCCGGAGGGTTCTTTGGAGGTCGCTTCATGGATGGTGAACCCGTGCTTTCGGTGCCGGTGAGTCGTGCAGTCCATGTGCCCAGAAAACCCAGGTGTGCCCATGGAACCCGCATCAAAGCCGGCAGTGCAAGCTTCCCACGGCAGCTATTTGCCGCAGGTTTCAAAAAGTCAAATCGATTCTTTGGGAATATTTTGGCTGTAAGGATCGGGTATTGATTTCCAGTGTACTGTAAATGTCGAATTTTGTCAAAAGAAATCGAATAGGCTTTCCCTAAAAATCCAATTTGGGAAAAACAGGATTGTAAATTTCTCATAAACTCCTGAAAAAACGATGGATATTTTCTCCAAAATAGTGTATCCTTATGGCATAGAATGGAGCTATGACAGCAAACGCTTTCCGGCGTTTTTACAGGAGGTACGAAAAATGCGAAAAACGAAAATTATCTGTACGCTGGGCCCTGCGACCGAATCGGACGAAATTGTCCGCGAGCTGATGAAAAACGGGATGGATGTTGCCCGGTTCAATTTTTCCCATTCCACCCACGAGCAGCACCGCGCCCGCTTCGAACAGATTGTCCGTCTTCGGGAAGAATTGGGCCTGCCGATTGCCGCCCTGCTGGATACAAAAGGCCCTGAGATCCGGGTTGGGCTGTTCAAAGACGGCCGCATCCAGCTGGAAAAGGGGGATCTCTTTACCCTGACAACCGAAGAGGTGATGGGTGATGATTCCCGTGTGAGTATCAGCTATAAGAATCTGCCGAACGATATTTCGGACGGCTGCCGGATCCTGATTGACGACGGCTTGATCGAGCTGCGCGTCCTTTCCCATACCAATACGGAAATCCAGTGCGAAGTCCTTAACGGCGGTATGGTTTCAAACCGCAAGGGTGTTAATGTGCCGGGGGTAAAACTGTCCATGCCTTACATCAGCGAGCAGGACAGGTCCGATATTATCTTCGGCGCGGAACTGGGCTTTGACTTTATCGCCGCTTCCTTCGTGCGCTGCGGCGATGATGTGGATCAGGTGCGGGAGATCCTGGTTTCCTGCGGGCATCCTCATGTCCGGATTATCGCCAAGATCGAAAATAACGACGGTGTGCGGAATATTGATGAAATCCTCCGTACGGCGGACGGGGTGATGGTTGCCCGGGGCGATATGGGCGTGGAAATCCCGTTTGAAGAGCTTCCCGCTCTTCAGAAAATGATTATCAAAAAGGCATACAACGCTGGGAAGCAGGTCATCACCGCTACCCAGATGCTGGATTCCATGATGAAGAACCCCCGTCCCACCCGCGCCGAAGCGACCGACGTCGCCAACGCGATTTACGACGGGACGAGCGCGATCATGCTTTCGGGTGAAACCGCTGCCGGAAGCTATCCGGTAGAGGCTCTCCGCACCATGGCGCTGATTGCCAACCAGACGGAAAGCTCGATTGACTATGACAAACGCTTCCGCAACCGTGAAATGGCCGAAGCCCCCAATATCACCAATGCGATTTCCCATGCGACGGTTACCACGGCGATGGATCTGCGCGCTAAGGCCATCCTGACCGTTACCAAGTCCGGCCAGACCGCCCGTATGATCTCCAAATATCGTCCGGACTGCCTGATTGTCGGCGGTTCGACCTCCCCCATGGTCTGCCGTCAGATGAACCTTTCCTGGGGCGTCCGTCCAATCCTGATCGAGGAAAAAACCTCGAACGACGAGCTGTTTGAGCATGCGGTGGATGTTTCCGAAGAGCATGGCCTGGTCGAAGACGGCGACCTGGTGGTCATTACGGCCGGGGTGCCGCTGGGGATCTCGGGCACCACGAACATGATGAAGGTTCACGTGGTCGGGAATATTCTGGTTACCGGCACCGGGATCGGCACGGAGAGCGTCTGTGCCCCGCTTTGCGTCTGTGAAAGCGAGGAACAGGCCCGGAAAACCATGAAGCAGGGGGATATCCTGGTCATCCCGCATACCTCCAACGCGATTCTGGATTTGATCAAGGACTGTGCCGGCCTGATTACCGAACAGCCCGGCGACCATTCCCATGCGGCGGTGGTCGGTTTGGCGCTGGGCAAGCCGGTGATTGTTGGCGCGCGGGGAGCCACCGATGTGCTGCACAGCGGGACGCGGGTCACATTGGATGCCGTCCGCGGAATTATCTGCAATATGCGCTGAGGCTTTTGGCGATGTTCCGGTTTTGCCGGCGATAATATTTAGAAAGGAAAGCGGTCCCGGTGGTATAGGGATCCGCGGGGCAGATCCCTATGAACCATCCTGATTATCAAAAAGTAAAAACGGGTATTTTGATTGCGGCGTTTACCGTCCTGTTTTATCTGGGTCTTCAGCATATCGACGTCGTGATGCAGGGAGGGCAGTTTGTTTTGTCCCTGTTCAGTCCGTTCTTGATCGGCATTTGCTTTGCCTTTGTGCTGAACCTGCTGATGCGGCTGTATACGGACCGGGTTTTTGCCGGCCTGAACCGGAAAAACCATCCCAAGTGGAACAAGCTGCGGAAACCAGTCTGTATTATCCTGACGGTGCTGACTTTTTTAGGCATTCTTACCGCGCTGATTGCCTTTATCATTCCGCAGCTGATGGATTCGGTCACGACGCTGGGCAGCAATCTTTCCGGCTATCTGCGCGATTTGGAGACGTTTGCCAACCGGTTCCTGACGAAATGGGGGTTTTCGACCAGTATCAATCAGGGGATCACAGACTTCCTGACCCGGTTTTCAGACAACCTGGTCCAATATCTCAGCAGTGCGGTCCCGGCGATTTTTCAGACTACGGTGAATGTGACTTCAGCAATCCTGAATCTGTTCCTGGGGTTTGTTATCAGTATTTATATTCTGGCCAGCCGGGACAAGCTGCTGCGCAATCTTAAAGAGATCACCTATGCGGTCCTCCCTCCGAAAGGGGCGGCGTATGCACAGGAGGTTGCCGTTTTGGCGAACGCCCGGTTTTCCGGATTTGTTTCCGGCCAGCTGACCGAGGCGGTAATCCTGGGGGTGCTCTGCTTTCTTGGGATGAGCCTGTTCGGGATGGAATATGCCCTGCTGATCAGTATGATTATTGGACTGACCAATGTAATCCCGATCTTTGGGCCGATTATCGGGACCATTCCGGGTGCGCTGATCCTGCTGATGGTAGAACCGATGAAAGCGGTCTGGTTCGTGATTTTCATCGTCGTGCTCCAGCAGATTGAATCAAACCTGATCTATCCCAGGGTGGTGGGAGGTTCAATCGGCCTGCCCGGCATCTGGGTGATGTTCTCCGTGCTGATCGGCGGGAGTTTGTTCGGCTTGCCCGGCGTACTGCTGGGTGTCCCGACCTTTGCGGTGATTTATACGCTGATTGCCCGCGCGGTAAAGAAACGCCTGCATGAAAAGAAGATTGTGCTGCGCTGAAACAAGGCGCCGCTCTGCCTTTGGGCAAAGCGGCGCCTTTCTTGCAGTCCCGACTGATGCAGGCAGGGGATCCGGATCCTGCAAAAACAACAACCTGTACAGAAACCCTGTCGTTTTGGGATGAAATTTGTCTGCCCCCGCCGTCAGGAATTGACTTGAAAACGGAGGCGGTTTGTGGTATGATAGCAAAAATCAAAATTTCAAAAAGGAGAGATAGGAATGGCATTTTATTTCAGCGAACCTTCGCATACTTTTGGCGAATACCTATTGGTACCGGGGTATTCTTCCGCCGAGTGCGTTCCCTCGAACGTCAGCCTGAAAACCCCCGTCGTCAAATTCAAAAAAGGGGAAACCTCCGCGATCACCATGAATATCCCGCTGGTTTCCGCGATTATGCAGTCGGTTTCGGACGATAAAATGGCGATTGCTCTGGCTAAGGAGGGCGGCATTTCGTTCATTTACGGTTCTCAGACGATCGAGGATGAAGCGGCGATGGTTGCCCGTGTCAAGAGCTATAAAGCCGGCTTTGTCACCAGCGATTCCAATATCCGTCCGGACGCGACTTTGGGAGATATCCTGGCGCTGACGGAAAAAACCGGCCATTCCACCATCGCGGTTACGGAGGATGGTTCCAGCAACGGCAAGCTGCTCGGCGTAGTGACCGGACGGGATTACCGGATCTCCCGCATGAGCCTGGATACCCGGGTGGCGGACTTTATGACCCCGTATGAAAAGCTGATCTGCGCAAGCGATACGACTACTCTGAAGGAATGCAACGATATTATTTGGGAGCATAAGCTCAACTCCCTGCCCCTGGTCGATGAAAACGGCCGCCTGAAATATATGGTATTCCGCAAGGACTACTCCTCCCACAAGGAGAATACCAATGAGCTGCTGGACGCCCACAAGCGCTATGTAGTCGGCGCCGGTATCAATACCCGCGACTATGCGGAGCGGATCCCTGCTTTGGTAAACGCCGGGGCAGATGTGCTCTGTATTGACTCTTCCGAAGGGTTTACCGAATGGCAGAAACGCACCATCGAATGGACCCGCGAGCATTACGGCGACAGCGTCAAGATCGGCGCCGGGAACGTCGTAGACCGGGAGGGCTTCCTCTTTTTGGCGAAAGCCGGGGCGGATTTTGTCAAGATCGGCATCGGGGGCGGTTCGATCTGCATTACCCGTGAAACCAAGGGGATTGGCCGCGGACAGGCTACGGCAGTTATTGAAGTGGCTCAGGCGCGGGATGAGTATTTTGAAGAAACCGGGATCTATGTGCCGATCTGCTCCGACGGCGGGATTGTCCATGACTATCACATGACGCTGGCGCTGGCTATGGGGGCTGATTTCATCATGCTGGGACGTTATTTCTCCCGCTTTGATGAAAGCCCGACGAATAAAGTCATTATCAATGGCAATTATATGAAGGAGTACTGGGGAGAAGGTTCCAACCGTGCCCGCAACTGGCAGCGGTATGATCTTGGCGGCGATAAAAAGCTGTCCTTTGAGGAAGGCGTGGACTCCTATGTCCCGTATGCCGGTTCATTGAAGGACAATGTAGGCACTTCCCTGGCAAAGGTCCGTTCCACCATGTGCAACTGCGGGGTGCTGACGATTCCGGAGCTTCAGAAGAATGCCAAGCTGACGCTGGTTTCCTCCACTTCGATTGTGGAAGGCGGCGCGCACGACGTTGTGCTCAAGGATAACAAGCCGGTATAATACCGCCGCTTTCTTTGTTTTTGAAAAAAGCCTCTGCTCATCAAAGCAGAGGCTTTTTTATCATCAACAATTGGTATTGCGGGAAAATCTTTCCCCATTCGGCATTTTGCTTGACAATCCGGCGGGCTGCGTGGTAAGGTAAACTTATTCCCGGGAAGGGTCCCGGAAGTTTTTTGGATGCTTTGAATCCCCCCAGAGGAGTGACTGATATGAAAAAATTGATTCCCTTGATCCTTACGCTGGGTTTGCTCCTGAGCCTTTCCGCCTGTGTCGGGAATACCAGCAAGGACTCCAGCGATCCTGTTTCGGAAAATAGTTCTTCCTCCAATCTGTCCAGCCAGGAGGAGAGTTCGGAGCCAACCTCTTCAGAAGCGGATTCCTCGGAAGGGGTTTCTTCGGAGGAAGTTTCTTCCGAAGGGCCGGCTTCCTCCAAAGAAGAGTCTTCCTCCGCGCCGGTTTCTTCAGAGACACCGGTGTCTTCAGAAAAAGCTCCGGAGGTTTCTTCTGCTCCTTCCGAGCCGGAGGCTCCTCAGCAGATTGAACTGGCGCTGAGCGATACGGCGCTCACCCTGGAAGCCGGGCAGACCACACAGGTCCTGCTGGAGTCCAATGTTTCCGGCGTGCAGTATAACGCCCAGGCGGAAAACGGCATCGGCATCCAATTGGATGGGAATGTCCTGACCGTCCGCATCACCGAGCAAAGCAGCTCCGGCAAAATCACCCTGACCGCCAGCAAGGCAGACTGCCTGAGTGCAACGGTCGTGATCCATGTAACGGTGGAAGAGCCCTCCTCCCAGCCGGAAGAGCAGGTTTCCCTGTCTGCCGACCAGCAGTCCATTCTGGATTCGGTCAATGCAGAGCGTGCAGCGATGGGACTCTCCTCGCTTCGGGTTTCTTCCGAGCTGACCGGTTATGCGCAGACCCGCGCGCAGGAATGCGACGCGCTTGAAAAGAGTGGGCAGGAGTACGGGCATTACCGCCCGGACGGCAGCAGCTGGTCTACGGTGATTCCCGGCTATTATAGCTGGGCGGGCGAGAACCTCAGCCGCAGCGAAGGGGCTTGGGCCGATGATATCATGGCCGCCTGGATGGACTCCCCCGGCCATCGTGCCAATATCCTATCTTCCGAGGCGGAGGAAATCGGCATTGGGATTTATACCTCGGATACGGGTATTACCTATTGGACGCAGCTTTTCCGGAAACCATAAACCTTCGGGCCGCAGAATTCTGCGGCCCGTTTTTTGTGCTGTCTCAGGTCAGGAAACGCGGACCTCTATCCCGCCCTGAGTGCGGAGCGAGGCGGCGACAGCGTCCGCCTCCCGGGAGGAAAGGGTCAGGGAGAGCCGTACATCCTGCACTTCGTCAGCATGGGCGGCAAGCTGCCGCTTTTCCCGGAAAACATTCCCGTTAAACAGCTCCGGGATTGTGCCGTTATTCAGCAAAGGGGCTGGCCCGTATCCGACAGGGGTAAAGAGATCGGAAAAAATATGGGGCGTTTCCACATAATGGCGGGCATTTTTGCAGGCCATGCGGATACTTTTAATGGTGTGAAAGTGAGCGCGGACATGGGTTGCGGCAGCGGTGGCCAGATCAACTGAATCAAAACGCGCGGTAATGGTTTGGTTCATTGGAAAATCCCTCCTTATACGAATTCTTAATAAAACGATGCCGTCGTTTTATTGGGGCGCAGGATGCGGTCCGACGGCGCAGCCGCCAAGAATGTTGCCAATACTTTTCTTGACGGGTCACAGGCACGGCGGCGTATCACGCCGCGATAAAAAGATTTGGATCTTTTTATCAAGAAACAGTATTAATAAATGGCTGTGGGCGGACCTGTGGATCCTTTTTCAACGGTTTCGGTTTTATAATCAACATACTTGAAAAAACGCAATTTGCGTTTTTTCAGCCAGCGGGCATAGCCCGCTGGCTGTATGCTCCGCACACCTATGTTGACTATGAAGTTCGA
>CANSRB010000006.1 GCA_947649285.1 uncultured Clostridia bacterium | reverse complement strand
GGATCAGGTCCGGGTCGGCCTCCACCATGACCTTCTCCCGGTCAAGCCCCAGGATGGTCAGATTCTTCTTCTCAATTTGTTGTTCAAAGGTAAACACCGTCTGGCAGATGACATCCACCAGATTCAGCTTGGACAGGTTGATCTGCATTTCCCCGGCCTCAATCCGGGACAGGTTGAGCATACTCTTGACCAGCCGGGAAAGCCGCTTGGTTTCCTCCGAAACAATGGTCAGGTAGTAGGTTTGCTTTTCCGGCGGGATCGTCCCGTCCAGAATCCCGTCAATAAAGCCGGAGATGGAGGTCATCGGCGTTTTCAGCTCATGGGAAATATTTGCCACAAAGCTCCGGCGGGAAACCTCCAGGGTGGAAAGGGACTGCGCCATATTGTTCATCGCCATGGCCAGCTGGCCGATCTCGTCAAAGCTGTCCACCTCCAGCCGGATGTCCAGCTCCCCGCGGCCGAATTTCTGCGCCGCCGCCGACATCTGCCGCAGCGGCTTTACCAGCTGGATCGAAATGAAATAGACCGCGATAAAGGTGACCGCCAGCACGGCAACCGCCGAGATCAGGAACATTTTGAGCATCTCGGTCAAAAAGCCCTGCTGCTCCGTGGAGCCATGCACCGAGGCAAAGACATATCCCAGCCGGGCCCCATCCATACTCACCGGCACGCCGACGGTATAAAACCGGTCGGCATACATCCCGCCCATCTTCCCTAATTCGGAATACTCGCCCAAACGGTCAAGCTGTTTCAGGATCGCCGCAGGGACATGGTTTCCCGTATGGATGCAAGGGCTTTTTTCAGTGCAGTAAAGGGTCTGACCGACGGAATCGGTCAAAAACAAATTCGCGTTAATGGTCTGACTCAACAGCCTCAGATAGGAAACCGTCAGATCCCCCCGCAGGATATTTTCCTCGCGGTAGCTCTCCTCCAGCACCAGCGCAGCCCGGCGGGTATTATCCTGAAGCAGCGTATATTTGTCTTCTTTGAAATACTGGGCAGCAAAGATCAGGAAAATCGCCCCCAGGATCACAATGCTGGCAATGACCAGCGAGGCGGTCACAGAGAAATACTTGGAAAAAATGCTTTTCTGAAGCCCGCTCCGCCGCTTGACTGGTTCAATCCTCATTTGGTATCCGACCCATCCAACGCCTGGTCGCTGACCTCGAATTTATACCCGACACCCCAAACGGTTTTCAGCGTCCATTTGTCCGAAACGCCCTCCAGCTTTTCCCGGAGCCGCTTCACATGGACGTCAATCGTGCGGGAATCCCCGTAATATTCGAAGCCCCAAACCTCATCGAGCAGCTGATCCCGCGTATACACCCGGTTCGGGTTGGAGGCCAGATGGAACAAAAGCTCCAGCTCTTTCGGCGGGGTATCCACCACCTTCCCGTTGACCTTCAGCTCATAACGGGTCATATTCACGACTAATTTATCATAAGAAACTTCCTTGATTTCCTCCGCCTGTACAGACTGCGACATCCGGCGGAGCACCGCCTTGATCCGGGCAACCACTTCTTTCGTATCGAAGGGCTTGACCACATAATCATCCGCGCCCAGCTCCAGCCCCAGCACCTTGTCAAAGGTCTCTCCTTTGGCCGTCAGCATAATAATCGGCACATCGGATTTTTTCCGGATTTCCCGGCAGACCTGCCAGCCGTCCAGCGATGGAAGCATAATATCCAGCAGCAGAAGATCCGGCGAAAGCGCGTTGAATTTTACTACCGCTTCCTGCCCGTCATGGCAAAGAATGACGTTATACCCTTCCTTTTCAAGATATAAACGGAGCAGTTCGCAGATATTTTTATCATCGTCTACAACGAGAATTTTTTCAGCAGCCATCAGTTGTTCCATCCTTTCCGGAGCAGCGCTCCCGTCCAAATTTTCAGTTAGGCATAACGAGTAATACTATTGATTAAAATCTTATTATCGCGGCGTGATACGCCGCAGGACCGCATTCTGCGGCTTTATAAAACGACTGCATCGTTTTATAAAGAATTCGTATAAAGCCTGCGTGTTGTTTACTATTATACCGGATTTTCCCGGGTGTGGGGTGAACAGTCTGTGAAGTTTTCAGCAAAAATTTCCCGTATCCGGCAAGCGGGGCTTCCCGATAAAAGGAAGCCCCGCTCTCCAGAATCCCGTACTCTTTAAATGGAATCTGCTGCCCGGCCGATCGCTGCCAGCAGGCTGCGTTCCTCATCCAGCGTATCGCCGCCGGCTTCCCAGATCATAATGCCGCCCAGATGCTCTTTCGCATACCGGGTTTTGCGCTCAATGGTCGGGATCCCATTATAGCAGTAGCGCCGGCCCTCTTTTTCCATGAAATCCACTTTCCAAGCCTCGTCCGGATAGAGCCGGTTGAGATTGTCGAAATTCCCACCCGGCGCCTGCGCATAAAAAGGCACGCCCAGTGCAATCCGGTCTGCCGGCATCTTACGGACATCCTTCCAGAACCGGGTCGAGTTCAGCGCATATTCCCAGGAAGCATGATGATCACCCGGGCCGTCATACGCCATGACGTTCAACCAGTCGATGCAGCTCAGCACCGCTTCGCTTTGGGCCATCGCCGCATTGCCGACATCCGCCCCGCCGGTATCAATCCCACCGGGGTTCCCGTTCGCATCCACCCCGCCGATGACCGCCGCACTCAAATATTTCCCCTTGCTGTGGAGCTTCTCGGACAGGCGGAGCATCAGCTTCTCATACCGCTTTCCCGAGCCGTCCGCGACCCGGGGATGTTCCCAGTCCATATCCGCACCGTCAAAGCCGTATTCCTCCACCATCGCAACAATCGCGTCAGAAAGCTTTTCCACCTTTTCATCCGTTTCCGTAGCCTTGACAAAAGTAGGCTCCAGCGGGATATCCTCCCAGCTCCAGCCGCCGACCGCCACGGAAATCAGGGTATCGTTCGCGTGTGCCTCCGCAACCAGGCGCTTGGCAAATTCGGCATGATCCAGCGGGAGCAGCCCGCCCTCCTCCGTTGGGATGGCAAACGCATAGATCACATGAGTCAGCACATCATAGCGCAGCCGGTCTGCCCGTTCCGGAGCCCAGGCCGGAAAATAGGTGACAATGCGGAAATCGTCCTTTCTCTTCATAAAAAATCCCTCTCTTTTTATAATGATGTGAAACGTATGCTTTATACGAATTCTCCATAAAACGATGCAGTCGTTTTATGGAGCCGCAGAATGCGGTCCGGCGGCGCAGCCGCCAAGAGTGTTGTCAATACTTTTCTTCGTGCGCCACGATAAAAGATTTTAATCTTTTATCAAGAAATCGTATTAATCCTCCAGCTTCAGCTTGACTTTCACCTCATGGAGCGCTTCATTCTTGGCCATAAAGATCACCGTATCCCCTGAAAGCAGCTGGGTATCGCCGCGGGGAATGATGGTGCTTCCCTGCCGGTTGATGGAAATAATAACCGCCCGTTGGGGGATATCCAGCTCGGAGAGACGCTTCCCGCTCAGCCGGTAATCCGCCGGAAGCCGGGTTTCACAGATGGAAGCCTCCCCCTGATTGATCGCCGTAAGCTGGCGGAGCCCGGCGGTATCCACCTCATGCTCCAACAAGCGGGCGATACTGTCCGTTGCCGAAATAACAATATCTACCCCTAGCCGCCGCATCACATCCGCATTTTTGGGGTTATTCACCCGGGCGATCGTTTTCCGCACACTGAAAAGCTTCTTGGCCAGCTGGCAGGCAACCAGGTTTTCCTCATCCTGTCCGGTCACTCCGATCAGCGCGTCGCATTCGGCTACGCCCGCCTGCTCCAGTACATCTACCGATGTCCCATCCCCGCTGATAACCGGGACGTCCAATGCGTTGGCCAAACGTTTGCAGACCGCGCGGTCCCTTTCTACCAAGGCCGGATGATGCCCATGCTCCAGAAGGGTGCGTGCCAGATAAAACCCGATTTTTCCTCCGCCGACTACAATAATTTCCAACGCCTGCTGTTTCTTTTTTTCCATAGGCCCCTCCTCAGTCTACCAGGGAAGCAACCACGATCTGATCCGCCGCCGCCAGCTCGATCTGCTGGCCCTGATACAGTTCCATCCCATGGCCGCCATGCTCTACCGCAAAAATGCTCTGGCTCTCCTCCAAATCCACCCGGGAAACATCCTCTCCAATCAGATGCGCCGGCGTCGGCAGGGTGCGGAAAGCGACGGTATGCGCCGCCAGATTAAGGGTACGGGGGCGTTCCTTTTCCAGAAGCGCCGAACGCACAGCGGCCACCGTCATATTCGTGGGGCAGATCGTGTGCAGGCCGAAATTGGAAAACACGGCTTCCCGATCCGGGTCATAAATCCGCGCCAGTACCGTATCGATATGAAAAACCTCCCGCGCCAGCTCGCTGACCATGATATTCACATTATCATCCGGGCTTACAGCGGCCACCGCGTCACAATTTTCAATCCCGGCCTCCCGCAGGACATCCTGGTCAATCGGGATCCCGCAGGTTTTGAACCCTTCAAAATCCTCGTCCAGCCGTTCAAAGGCGCGTTCATCCTGATCCACGATTGAAATATCATGCCCTTCCCGGTCCAGCATAGCCGCCAGCCGTGCACCTACCTTCCGGCATCCCACTATCAATATATTCATGGCTTTGACCTCCCCCGGCCTGACAGCCGCCTGATCTGTTGAATTTCTTCTATTCTACCAGTTTTATACCACAAAATCCAATGTACGTCAAGGGCTGGGGGCCGCGCCGGAAGGGCATAAAAAAGCCAAGACCCCCGGAAAAACCGGGAGTCCTGGCTTTGGTAAGTTGCGATGTATAGGGGCTCATGCCGCTTCGGTCGGGGCCAGAGGAACGTCCCGGCCGCTCGGGGGAGTGCTCCCCTCATAAAATGCACGAAAGGACATTCCCTATTCTTTTTCCTACTTGACAGGGGTGACGACAGGCTTGCCGTCCGGATCGACCAAAACGGTCAGCCCGGTTCCCGTTTGTTTCCCGTGGGAGCCCAGCAGGTAATTCACACCGGTTTCCGTATCAACGATAATTTTTGCCACATTAACAACGCCCTGAGAGTAAACCTCCACAAAACGGTCTTTTGCCATAAGGATCACCTTCTTTCCCGTCATTTGACAGTGCAATCCTACCACATAAACCCGGTCTTGTGGTTCAGATTTCCTGAATGAACAGCAAAATTTCCTAAATGGAGTGGGAGGGAACCTCACAGGTCCCCTCCCGTCTTTTTGCGCAGCTCCGCCTTCCCAGCCCGGGAAAGCAGGCACTCATGGCCGCCGGCCCACAGCCTGTTGTGTTTCAAATCGATCGTTTCAATTTTGTCCGCCGCCACCAGATAGGCCCGGTGTATACGGATAAAGCGATCCCCCAGCTTCCGTTCCAGTTCATTCAAGCTTCCTAAAAAGTCCATTCGGCTGCTGGATGTATGGAGCAGGACATGGTGGGGAGTGGCGGCCGTTTCAAAAAAGAGGATATCGCGCAAAGGGATGTGACGCACGGTTTCATCTGCCCGTAAAGTGAGCACCTCCGCCGGGTCCTGTCGTTCCGCCAGCAGACGACTATGGATCTCACCCAGGCACTGCGATACAGACGGCCCAATCTGTTCCGGCTCCTTGATGATATAGTCAAACGCCTCCAGATGGTATTGGAAGGTACGCCAAGCCAGGTCGCCATAGCTGGTGATATAAACCAGCGTGCCATGAGGGTCGCGCCGCCGCAATTCCTGTCCCAGCCGGAAGCCGTCCCATTCCTTATCCTTCAGCTCCACATCCAGGAAGTAGATCCCGCGTTTTTCGTTTTCCGCTGCGGCCAGCAATTCCTGCGCATTGGCGGCGCTGCACACCACCTTCATATCATAATTTTCAACAAAGATCTTCCATTCCAAAGCCGTCTGGATTTGGTGGCGGACGGTGTCTTCGTCATCGCAAAGATAAATTCCAATCATCGTCTGTCCTCCACGGTCAGCCCCTGTACAAATACACCGTTTTCCCAGCTGGTGCAGGAGGAAGCATTGGGATAGCCCTCCAAAATACGCTGATAACTGGGCAGGCCCAGACCCCGGCCCGCGCCCTTGGTGGACCAGCCGTCATTCCACATACTTCCTGCTTCAATCTGATTCGTATAGGGGTTGGATACCCGAAGGAATACCCGCCGGTCCTGAGCCAGCAGCAGGATCTCTGCCCAGGGCTGTTCCGTATCCAGTGCAGCTTCTACCGCGTTGTCGATTAAAATTCCCAGACAGCGGACAAAATCCCACACATCCATCTCCACGGCCGCGACGGGATAAAGCACTTCCAGACGGCACTCCACCCCCTTCTCCCGCATGGCGGTCAGCTTGCTTAACAGAAGGCTCCGGACTTCCGCAATCTGCAAATTCCCGATTTGGGTGGATTCCTGGATTTTCCTTCCAAGCCGCAGGTCAAACCCGGCGTCTAGTTCGGACAGGGTACGCCGCAGTCCCTCCAACTCCCCTTCGCCCGCCTGCTGGGACAGACCTGCCAGCAGATTTTTATAATCGTGGCGGAATGTGCGCACTTCACGGCGGATCATTTCCAGATCCTGTTCATAGAGCCGCTGCTGGACGATAACGTCCTGCTGGGCCTGCATTTTCCGGGCAGTGTCGATCTGTTGGGCCAGGGAAACAATCAGCACAGCCATCAGGACAACCATCGCCACCACCAGCAGGTAGTAGAACATCAGGAAATAAGGCTGAACGCCAAATGCCAGCCGGAGAAGCATCTCCATAATCGCTTCCAAGGAAAATAAAAGGAGGGCTGTCCGCCACGGTGCGGATCTATTATCCAGCAGCAGGCAAAACCATATCCCAAACCGCAGCTTGTAAAGCAGCAGGGAAGTAACCACGCTGATGCCCAGATGCAGCACAATGGCTGCGGCGGCGGGGATTGGAACCATCGCGGACAGGGTTGTGTCCGCTACTTGGAATATCGCCGCCATACAGGTGGCGGCAAAGGACTGCCAGAATCCCCATTTCCATGTCCACTGTACCCATAAGGCACACATGACAAGAATACTGAAAGAGTTGATGTAGTATTGGAACGCTGCCAATACTGGGATTGCATACATCCCAACAGAAAGCAGGATCGAAATGAGAGGGGACAAAAACAGGAGCGGCAGTTTTTTCAGCCGCCTCCACACCGCGCGCTCCCCTGTTACCGCCAGGAGATAGACCGCTAACGCCAAATGCCCGGCCAGGGTATCCAAAAATCCAACTAAAAAATCGCTTAATGAAGGCATAATAGAACAAATCTCTTTCCATGTTGTTTCGTTTCAGCGTAGTTATTATAGCATTGCTGCTTTACGATGGCAAGAATAAAGGAAAGTGCCGCGTATTTTATAAAAGGATCAAGCTTCCCCGCTGCTTGCCATATGGGGGTTCCCAGGGGTAAGGCAGGGGGTAAACAGCAAAAGGAGCTGCCATCCATAAGCGGCAACTCCCAGCGTTTACAACATTTTCCCGACAGGAAATTGTATCAGACGTTAAATCGGAACAGCACGATGTCGCCGTCCTGCATGATATATTCCTTACCTTCCAGACGAACCAGGCCCTTCTCTTTAGCCGCCGCCATGGTGCCGCAGTCCATCAGATCCTGAAAGCTCACAACCTCGGCCCGGATGAACCCGCGTTCAAAATCCGTGTGGATCTTTCCGGCAGCCTGCGGCGCTTTGGTGCCTTTTGTGATGGTCCAGGCGCGCACCTCCGGTTCCCCGGCGGTCAGGTAGGAAATCAGCCCCAGCAGGGAATACCCCTCCTTGATGATCCGATCCAGCCCGGACTCGTCCAGGTGCATCTCTTCCAGAAACATCCGTTTGTCATCTGGAGACATATCGGAGATTTCCTCCTCAATTTTCGCGCAGATGGGCAGCACCCCGGCGTGTTCCTCAGCGGCGATCCCGCAGACCTCCTGATAATAAGGATTGGTATCAATCCGGTTGATGAAATCGTCCTCGCTCATATTCGCGACATAGATTACCGGCTTGTAGGAAAGCAGCGCATAATTTTTCACCAACGCTTTTTCCTCTTCTGAAAATTCCATGGAACGGACTGATTTCCCCGCCTCCAGGCATTCCTTGATAGACAGCTGGAGATCCAGCTCCGGCTGGTACTTTTTATCCCCCCGCACCAGCTTAGTGGTTTTGTCGATCCGGCGTTCCAGGATCTCCAGGTCGGAAAAAATCAATTCCAGATTGATGGTTTCCACATCCCGGCGGGGATCCACGCTCCCGTCCACATGGATGATATTGTCGTCCTCGAAGCAGCGGACCACATGGACGATCGCGTCCACCTCGCGGATATCCGCCAGGAATTTATTCCCCAACCCCTCCCCTTTGGAAGCGCCCCGGACCAATCCGGCAATATCCACAAACTCCAGCACCGCGGGGGTAAACTTCTGCGGATGGTACATTTCAGCCAGCTTGTCCAGACGTTCATCCGGCACGCTGACGACCCCTACATTCGGTTCAATCGTACAAAACGGATAGTTGGCACTCTCCGCACCGGCGTTCGTAATCGCATTAAACAGCGTGCTTTTACCCACGTTCGGCAAGCCGACCATTCCTAATTTCATTTTCTCGTTCCTCTCCGTCCTGTTTTTATAATCAAACAACTTGAAAAGAATCTTTGATTCTTTTCAAGTGCTGCGGCTTATGGCCGCAGCAGGCCGCTGAAAGCGGCCTTGGTTTGGATTTCATAGTCAAATACAGCGTGTTTCACACGCAGGCGGGCTTTGCCCGCCTGAAAAATAGCAATGCTATTTTTCAGGTTATTTGACTATATTTCATTGGCAAGTTCCATAGAAAGCCCTCTCCACGAGGGCCGGCCCTCAGCAAAAACCGACTTTACGGTAAACCTTACGCAGGGTGCGGTCCGCCAGCCGGGCGGCCCGTTCCGCCCCCTCGCGCTGGCATTTCTCCAGGTAAGCCTTATCCGCCATCAAGCGGGCAAATTCCTCCTGTACCGGGCGCAGGCATTCCACCACCGCGTTCCCGACCTGTTCTTTGAAAAAGCCGTAACCCTGCCCGGCAAACTCTGCTTCAATCGCCGAGTAATCCTTCCCGGTTACCGCTGAATAAATCGAAATCAGGTTGTTGATCCCCTCTTTGCCCTCCGCATACCGCACTTCCATTTCGCTGTCCGTAACGGCGCGCTTGAATTTCTTCACAATTACACCGGGTTCGTCCAGCAGGTAGACGCAAGCGTTCGGATTTTCATCCGATTTGGACATCTTCTTGGAAGGATCCTGAAGCGACATAATCCGCGCCCCAACCTTCGGGATATAGGGCTCCGGGATGGCAAAAACATTCCCGTACAGCCCGTTGAAGCGGGAAGCGATATCCCGAGCCAGCTCTACGTGCTGTTTTTGATCGTTCCCGACCGGCACCAGATTGGTCTGATACAGCAGGATATCCGCCGCCATCAGTACCGGATAGGTAAACAATCCAGCGTTGATATTCTCCGGATGGCGGGCGCTTTTATCCTTAAACTGGGTCATCCGGGAAAGCTCGCCGAACTGGGTATAGCAGGAAAGCACCCAACTGAGCTGGGCATGGTGCGGAATATGGCTCTGCACAAAATAAATGCTTTTTTCCGGGTCGATCCCGCAGGCCATCATCAGCGCGTAGGCCTCCAGCGTCTGCTTCCGAAGCTGGGCCGGATCCTGCCGGACAGTGATGGAATGCGCGTCTACGATACAATAAACACAGTCGTAGTCCTCCTGCATCTGCACCCACTGGCGGGCGGCCCCAATATAATTGCCCAGCGTCGGCTTGCCCGAGGGCTGGATCCCGCTGAATATAATCGGTTTTTTCGTGGTTGGTTCCTGCATGATTCTTCTTTCCTTTCTTCTGGCTATGCCGGGAGGCCTATCTTTCCTAAGCCTTGCGGCTGTTTCAAAATCGCAAGGCTCCTCTACAGGATCTCGTGAGTCAGTTCCCCAAGGATTTCAATCCCCTGGACGATCTGTTCATCGGTCGGCGTAGAATAATTCAGCCGGAAGCAGGAGGTTGGCTGATCCTCCCGTGGCAGGAAGGCTGTCCCCGGCACAACGGCAACCTTATTCATCACGGCCCGCTTGCAAAAGTCCATCAGGTTGACCTTTTCCGGCAGGCGACACCAGATAAAAAGTCCGCCCTCCGGCTCGACATAGGTGATTTTCGGATTCAGATGGCGGCGCATCTGTTCCAGCATCAGGCCGCTTTTATGCTTGTAGATCCGGCGGAGTCCCTCCAAATGGGCGGGGAAATCCTGCTTGGTCATAAATTCATGGCAGATCATTTGGGAAAGGATATTGGTGTGGACGTCGCTGACCTGTTTGACAACCACCACCTTTTGAACCACCGGCTGGGGCGCGCAGAGATAGCCCACCCGCATCCCGGGGGAAAGCACCTTGGAGAAACTGCCGCAGTAAAGCACGATCCCTTCGGTATCCATGGATTTCAGGGTTGGAACATTGCTGCCCGAAAAGCGCAGCTCACCATAGGGGTTGTCCTCCAGGATCAGCACACCGTACTTCAGACAGAGCTCATAGACCGCCCGGCGTTTTTCCAGGCTCATGGTCACCCCAGACGGGTTCTGGAAATTGGGGATCACATAAAGCAGCTTGGTATTGGGATGCTCCTCCAGCGCACACGCCAGCTTTTCGATGGAGATTCCGTCCTCCTCTACATCGACGCCGACCAAGTTCACTTCATAAGACTTGAACGCATTCAGGCTGCCGACAAAGCTGGGATTTTCGCAGATCAAGGTATCCCCCGGACTGCAAAGCACCTTACAGCAAAGCTCAATGGCCTGCTGAGCGCCTGAAGTGATGATTAAATCATCGAATTCCCGGCCAATCCCCAGCCGGGTTTTCAAATCCGCTTTGAGGGTGTCGCGCAGCGGAGTATATCCCTCCGAGATACTGTACTGCAATGCGCCGACCGGATTGTTCTGTAAAATCCCGGCTGTAATCTCACGGACAGCCTCCACCGGGAAGGCCTCCGGAGCCGGGTTCCCTGCCGCAAATGAGATCACAGAAGGATCTGCAGTAAATTTTAAAATTTCACGGATGGCGGAAGCCTGAAGCCCGTCCATCCGGGATGAAAATTGATAATCCATTGATTCCTCTCTCCTATCTGAACGCTGTATCCAGCGTGTTCCATGCAGTGTACGGGCTGGCTCGGGTCATTACTCCCTCCACTGCCAAAGCGAATAATAGCGGTTTACGGAAAAATCCACATAGATTTTATGGCCGGACTGTTCAAATTCCAAGATGGAGCCGGTACGGCCCTCCGGATTCTCAGCATAGCCCCGGCTTTCCATATAGTCTACCAGCGAATCGACGGGGGCGGGCTTGGCGAGCATCACCTTGGGATACTGCCGCAGTTCCACATAAGCCGTATCCGTACAGCCCACCTGATACAGCCCAGCCAGAACGGCAAAGGGATTCGCCACCCCGAAACGGGCCGCGGAAAGGAGGGCGGAAACGCCCAGTCCCACCGCTAAAACAGCCGCTAGGACAACCATGATTGATTTTTTCTTCATATCATTATACAACCTTTCCGCAGTGCTGTCCAATCTTTTTTCATCCGGATTTCCGGAACGGAAGCCCCGCAAAATTTCAGGCTCTAGGAGCACTAGCTTGGTAACTCACCAAGCTAGCAGAAGGAGAACAACGACCACCCCAAACCAGCGCCTAAAAACGTCTGGTTCTGGCTGTACCGGAGTGTTGCACTGTAGTTGCCTGAAAGCACTGGGCGTGTTTCTTTGGATCCTTTCTTTGAATGCAATCTAAAGAAAGGCGTCTGCCAGGTGCGGGATCTTGTCCCCGAAGGGGGCGTGGGAATTCCGCTCACTGCGGCGAGCGGCCAAAGGTCCTGCCTTTGGAATCCGCAAGTTTTTTGGAAAAAACTTGACTAAAAACTTTATTTCGGCTTCGCCGCGCCTGACTTCGGGCGGGAGGGAAAACTAAAATTCCGTACCGGAGGGATTTTTCTTTACGAAAAATCCAGGGCGGTATCTCTTTAATTTTGGGGATTTCAAAGGGACGCGTCCCTTTGGCGGGGGCGCGGGGCAAGCAGCCCCGCAAAACTCACAGCTTCGCAGGAACTCACGACCCGTGGAAACCTACTCTTCCTTCTCTTCTTCGGCTTCTCCGGAAGAAGCCGGCACCTCTCTGGCCAACAGCAGCTCAAGATACGCCTCCTGCGCGGAAATTACCGGCAGAAACCGGACATCCGCCCGATGGGCATACCGCTGATAGCGTTCTTCTGGGTGGCGCTGCTGATCCGTCCGGCTCCAGAACCAATACCCGGCAAACAGAAGGACTCCCAGCAGGGTAAGCAGCAGCCCAGCCGTCAGCCCCGGCGTGCGGTAAACGAATTCGATCTCACCATTGCCCGCCGGGACATAAACCGCCATAAACCCACCATTTGCCTGGACGATCTCAGTTTCTGCTCCGTTGACAAAAGCGCTCCAGCCCTGTTCATAGGGCACGCTGAAAAAGACCAGCTCATCCTCCTCAAAGCTGGAGGAGGCCCGGAACCCTTCCCGGGTCACTTCGAAGGAATCCACCGCATCGTCTGCCCGAGCCGCACAGTCGGCATAATAAGCGTTGGAATTGAATTCCAGCTCGGAAAGCTGGGCGTCCGTCATCTCGGGCAGGATCTCCGCAAAGCGCTCCAGATCCTCATCCTTCAGGCAGACCGCTTTTAACAGCATCTGATCCCGCACATTGGTCGGGCAAACCGCTTGCAGCTCACTGGAATCCGACGGGTCTGCCTGGGTTTCGGTCACGCCCATGTAGGCCTCGGATACAGCGTAATCGTAGGTAAATCCCATCGGGACAAAGTGGGCGTTTTCATACACCCGGAACCCGTTTTGCGTATTCAGGTAAACAAATCCCGAGGAAACCTTGGATTCTGGATTTTCGACGTTTTCCTCTACAAAGGCATAGCGTACACTCAACAGGCCCCGTACCCCGCTTAGGGAAGGCTTGGGCCGGGAGGCCACCCCCCGTTCCCCGCCAATCATATCGTAATACTCCATAATCGAAGAGGGAACCACGGAATGGAACGCATTGATCGTGGGGATTTTCCAGAACATCCCCAGGTTGTCCATTTCGTCGAAGGTATCGATCCGGAAAAATTCCGATGTATCCAAAGTCAGACGTTCCGCCCCGTGAAGCGCCTGCTCCGCCACCATTTGATGGGTATCGCCGGCCAACTTTCCGGTATAAATCATAAAGCTGGAGTAAATAACCGTCAGGCCGCAGATACAAGCCGCCCCGATCCGGAAAAAACGAGGATGCCGGGCAGTGAGGTTCAGCAGCAGCAAAAAACAGCACAGCCCGATCAGCGCCAGGATTACATAAATCCAAAGCCGCTCCGGGTATTTCGCCAATTGGCCGAATGCCAGCTTGCCATCCACTTTTTTCGGCAGGACGCCGATCAATGCAAAGATCCCAATCCCCGCCGCCGTCCAGCAGACCGCAGGACGGAACGCTTCCCGATCGGTTTCCTCCCGCTCCAGCGCGAGCACGCCGGCCAGCGCCATCAAGAGCAGCGGCATAAAGAACCAGCGGGCATAATAGCTGTAATTCATCAGGGAAAACGCCGCGTTCAGCCCCGGGACCAGCGCGATAACCAGGCAGACCGTCAGCAGCTTTTTCACCCAGTGGGAACGCTCCATCCGGAAAAAGGCCAGCGCCCCTGTCACTGAAAATACCGGCAGGAAGAGAGACACCGAAGACCATTTGGCGTTGGAATCCGGGAAGAAATTCGGCCTTGCCGGAATATCCGGCGGGAAGAACAGGCTGGAAAGGATCAGCCCATAACGCTGTACATGGTTATACAGCAGCAGATCAAAACCGGTCAGAACTTCCCCAGCCCGGGGGTTGCTGATGACTGCCCAAAATGAGGGGAGCAGTAAAACCGCCGCCAGCAGGACGCCCAGCACAGACTCCAGCGCCAGCAGCCCAAACTTCTTCCAGGTAAAGCGGAACCCGCCCGTCCGGCAGCGGATAAAGAAGTACAGCAGGCAGAACAGCACTTCCCCAAAGAAAAAATAATAATTTACCAGCGCGCAGGCCGCCACGGCCAACACAAAACCGCCCCGCCGGTTATTGACCATGAATTCCTCCATGGCCAGCAGCAGCAGCGGGAAAAAGACTACCACCTCATTAAAATGGTTGAAAAAAATGTTGTAGATATTAAAGCCGCAGAAAGCATAACTCAGCGCACCGAGCATTGCCAGGGTATCCGTCCGGGAAAAGCGGCGGATATACGCATAGGAGGTCACACCGGTCAGCCCGAATTTCAGCATCAGCAGCGGCGCCATCAGGTACGGGACCGCCCCGCTCGGGAAAAGCAGGGTCAGCCAGAAAAAAGGGCTTCCCAGCAGATAAAAGGTATAGGAACCGACAAAATTGACGCCCAGATCCGTATTCCAGTTCCAGCCGATATCCCCCGAAAGAATGGCATCATGCGCCAGCCGGTAAAAGGGGATCTGCTGGACATTAAAATCGCCGTAATATAAAAAAAGCCCTTGATCATAAATCAAAAAAGGCAGGAAAAAACAGAAGGACGTTAAAACCCCCAGCCCAAATACTCTCCAATACGGGCTTTGCAAAAATTTCCAATTTCTCTTCATGAGTGGCCTCCCATGCGCTTGTAGTGGATTTTCTGTCCTCCAGTATACCAATTTCAGGGAATGAATGCAAGTTTAATTTGGCAGTACAGCACGCCTGTTTCATAAAAAAGCAGTATCCTGAAAGGTTCAAGGGGTTCCGCCCCGGTCGGCCGCGATCCGAATGCGAGGCTCATGCCGCCTCGCGCTTGGCACCCTCTTTTCTTTGATCGCTCAAAGAAAAGAGGGGAAAAGAAAACCGCTGGGGGAGGCCGCCCCCAGACCCCCGGACACTTTACCCCAGGCGGCCTAAGTACAGAATTGCTACCATGCAAACCTCCTATGGTTCCATCCTAAGGGGAGTATTGCCTGTTATTGCCACTTGTGCTTCGATGGACTGGCCTGTACGCGCGACGGTTCTTAGGCTTGCCTCGTGTTAAATCGTAAGGAGCGATCTGTTCTCGTCCGGGAGGCAGGGGGATTCGTTGGCGCACGGGGGAATCCAAGGGGGAGTACATAACCGCTTCCCCCCATAAAAAAGCCGCCGCCTTCCAGATTTTCATCCTTCAAGCGGCGGCCGATTTTCAGCATGGCCTATGTAAACAAATCCTAAGCCGATCAAACCACCTTATGCCGGTACCATTTATTCCCATGAAGCCGGACGGAAAAGATCACGGCGCGCACAATCCATTCAACCCCCATGCAGGCCCAGACGCCTTGGATACCAAAACCCAGCGGAACCGCCGCCAGATAACCCAGGCCAACCCGAACCGCCCACATCGTCAGCAAGGAGGAAACAGAAGTAAAGTTCGCGTCCCCAGCCGCGCGCAGAATACTTGGCGTTACGTTGGAAAGCGCCCATACAAAGGGCAGAGGGATCGCCCCGATAATCATAAGCTGGTAAATAATCGGAAGCGTTTCCGCATGGGGCGAATAAAGCTTCAGGATCAGCGGCATCATTGGGCCCAGAATCAACACGGAAACCAAACAGGCAATACTGCCCAGCCAGACCATCTGCTTGCCGTATTTTTTTGCCAGCGGAACATCCCCCGCGCCAATACATTGGCCGACCACCGTAATCGCCAGCGTCGATACCGACAGGCCTGCCGAATAAAACAGCCCGAACGACGAGTTCGTAATGGCATTTGCCGCAATCACCGCGCTGCTCATGCCGGAAATATAGGACTGCACAATCAGGCTGCCGCCATTAAAGAAGAGCTGCTCTGCTGCGAAAGGGATCCCAATCTGGAAAATGCTTTTCTGATAGCTCCAGTCCACCCGGAAAATCTCCCGGAGCGGGACGGTCAGGCTTCCCCGCGGGGCCACCAGCAGATAAACCGCCACGCCTCCGCCGATCAGCCGCGCGATATTGTAGGAAAGGGTCGTACCAAGAATATCCAGCTTCATGACATTCAGGAAAAGCATACTCGCAAAAAGGTGGATCAGGTTGATAATGACCGTCAGCCGCAGGCAGGTTTTGGTATCCCCTACCCCCCGCAGTACGGCAAACACCCCATTATAAAAAGCGAACGGAATCATGGAAATACTGAACCCGATGATATAGGAAGTTGCTTTTTCACGGATGACGGCGTCTGCCGCGCCGAACATCCAGTTGATTGCCGGGCCGGAAACGGCCAGCAGCAGCGCACTGGTGATGAAGGATACCGCACAGGTAGCGAACACCGCCTGCCCAGCCGCGCGCCGCATTTTCTCCTGATCCCCCTTCCCTTTATACTGCGCGACCACCACCGTGCCGCCCGAAGCGACTGCGCTGGAAAGCGCGATAATCATGTAGGTCAGCGGGCTTACCAGGCTGACGGCTGATACGGATTCCTGGCTGGAAGAGCTGATCATCGAAGTGGTCAGCATCCCGATCAGATAAATAAAAAACTGGTCGATTAAAAGAGGGCCGAACATCCCGAAAATTTCCTGATAGGAAAACTGCGTGCTGTTGAACCGCCGGCTCAGCCAGCCGTCCGCCCGTGACCCTGGCTTTACCAGCGTAAAATGAAATGGTTTCATTTTGATGATGTCCTTTCAATGAATGAATTCTGACTTTGAGAACCTGTATTCATAACCAGGGATGCCGGATGGCCGATGGATTTTTCTGGCAGGCAAGGCGATTTTTTGCGGCCATACTGGCGTATGGCAAGAAAAATGAACGCAGTATGCCAGAAAAAGGCCCGGTCAGATGGCGTTCTCCGGCTATGAATACAGGTTCTAAGGTCCTCTGAAACAAACTGTACTACGTTACACCACCGATACTTTGCCCTGATGGCAGGCTCTGTTCCATGATATCCAGTATTATACCATTCCCACCCAAAAAGTAAAGGTTTTTCACTAAAAAAACAAGCCGGCGGCCAAACTATTTTTTTACCGTCCAATCAGCCGGAAAACCCCCGTTTCATTTTGTGAAAACCTTAATATTTACAACGCAGAATAATTGGTTTTCAGTTGATTTTACCTGAAAATTCCTGTATGATGAAGGAAAAAAGTTAGGAGGTGTCCTTATGGACAACAAACAGAAAAAATATCTCCTGGGCTACGCGGGAAATACCGCCGGCATCACCGAGGAAGACGCCAAAAAACTGACCCATATCAACCTGGCTTTCGGACGGCTGAACCTGGATGGCAGGATCTCCGTCGATCACCTGACAATCCTGGAACAGCTTCCCCAGATCCGGGCCTGGAACCCCGAGATTAAAATCGTGCTTTCCCTGGTTCCCCATCATCCCGATGCCTTCACCCTTAACTGTGCGACCCCGGAGGGCCGTGAAACCATCGCCCGTTCCTGCGCCGAAACCGTCCAGGCACACAAGCTGGACGGCATCGACCTGGACTGGGAATACCCCTGCGTCCCCTCCAACGGCGCCAACACCTCCCCGGCGGATAAACACAATTTCACCCTGCTCTGCCAGGAAATCCGCCGCCAGCTCGACGCCATTGACGGCAGCCACTACCTGCTCACCATTGCGGCCGGCGCAGACCTCTATTATGTGGAAAGCGTGGAAATCCCGGAACTGATGAAGGTGCTGGACTACATCTGCCTGATGACCTATGACCTGAAATGCGGCTTCCATGCGCTGGCAGGCCACCATACCCAGCTTTATTCCTCTACCGGGGATGTCTTCCGCAACAGCTGCGACCAGGCGCTCCGCTTGTTCCATGCGGCGGGCGCACCCAAGGAAAAGCTCCTGATGGGCGCTGCCTTCTATTCCCGCAAATGGGAAGGGATCGAGAACCGCAACCATGGGCTGCTCCAGATCTGCAAAAATGGCGGCGGATACGGTCCCAATTATCACGACCTGGTATCGGATTATATCGACAAAAACGGCTATACCCGCTACTGGGACGACGAAGCCAAAGCCCCCTACCTCTTTAATGGAAGCACCTTCCTTTCCTACGACGATCCGGAATCCCTCAAAGCAAAATGCGAATACATCAACCGTGAAGGCTATGCCGGCATTTTCTATTGGGAGCACGTGTGCGACACGACCCGCACACTCCTGGACACCCTTTATCAAAACCTGAACGCCTAATCCCCCGGCTCCGTGCGGATTCCTCCGCACGGAGCTTTTTCGCCCTTTTTCAGCCGGAGGATCGTCCCGGCCGCTCGGGGGCGGTTCCTCCTGAAAGCCGGATCCTTTTAAGACCTGGGAGATATGCTCCCAGGAACGCAAATCCCCTTGATTTCATAGGATGGAATGCTGCCTGCTCGAACCGGGCGGTACCCAGAAATTTGATCAGAAAGGAAGCTGAATCTGTCATGCTTCATAATAAAACTATCCTGGTTGCGGGCGGGGATTTGCGGCAGGCGCATCTGTCCAAACTGTTTTCCAGCGCCAACCGTGTGTATACACTCGGGCTTGAAAAAGCGGAAGGCGCCGGCGGAACACCGACTACCCTCTCCGAACTCTGGCAAACCGGGCTGAAGGTGGACTATATCATCCTGCCCATGCCGGTCCTCAGCGACGAAACACTCGTGAATACCCCTTTTTCCGGAAAAAAGCTGGCCATTGATGCCCTGCTCGACTGTGCCAACCCGGATACCATCGTCCTTGGCGGTCGTCTGCCCCCTGCCCTGATCCAAAAGCTGGAAGAACGCGGCCTGGCCTACAGTGATTATCTGGACCGGGAAGAACTTGCTGTCCTGAACGCAGTGCCTACTGCAGAAGGGGCCATCCAGATTGCGATGGAAGAGCTCCCCACCACCATTTTCGGGATGAAAATCCTGCTGATCGGATACGGGAGGATCTCCAAAGTATTGGCCCGGCTGCTTAAAGCGCTCGGTGCAGAGGTTACGGTTTCCGCCCGGAAATTTTCCGACTTGGCCTGGATCCAGGCCAACGGCTTCCGCTCGGCCCATACAGCCGATCTGGCTGAAGCGATCACCGGCACACAGCTGATTATCAATACGGTCCCCGCCGTTGTACTTAACGAAGAGCTTCTTTCCCGGGTAGAGCCGGGCTGCCTGCTGATCGACCTCGCCTCCAAACCCGGCGGGATTGATTTCACGACGGCCAACCGGATGGGGCTGAAAGCGGTCTGGGCGCTCTCCCTCCCCGGAAAGGTGGCGCCGATCACCGCAGGAAAAATTATTTTCGATACCATCCAAAATATCGAAGCGGAACGGAGGCAGGCGCATGAATAAAATCAAACTGGGCTTTGCGATCTGCGGTTCCTTTTGCACCCACGCGGAAAACGTCCGCCTGATGGAAACCCTCGCCGGCATGGACTATGATATCCTTCCAATCCTCTCCTTCAACGCTGCCCGGATGGATACCCGGTTCGGCAAGGCCCGGGAGCTGATTGAACAAGTGGAATCCATCTGCGGGAAAAAAGTCATTTGCAGCATCGAAGCTGCCGAGCCGATCGGCCCCAAGCATATGACCGACATCCTTCTGGTTTCCCCCTGTACTGGGAACACCCTCGCCAAGCTGGCTTATTCCATTATTGATACCCCGGTCACCATGGCGGTCAAGAGCCACCTGCGGAACCATCTGCCGGTGGTACTGGCGGTTTCCACCAACGACGCGCTCAGCGGCTGTGCGAAAAACATCGGCGCCCTCTCCAACTACCGCAATTTTTACTTTGTCCCGCTGGCGCAGGATAATTTCCGGCAGAAGCCGACCTCCCTGGTCGCCAAGTTCGATTTGGCCCCGCAAACCATCGAAGCAGCGCTCCAGGGGATCCAGATCGAGCCGGTCCTACTCTCGCCGCACGGATAATACTATTTCTTGATAAAAAGATTTTTATGGCGGCGTGATGCGCCGCCGGACCGCATTCTGCGGCTCAATAAAACGACGGTACCGTTTTATTGAGAATTCGTATAAACCGCCCCCAATATCCAACAGAAAAAGGATGGAGTCCGAAGCCCCATCCTTTTCTCCATACGGACAGCCGACAAAAACCGGCTGTCCAGCTATTTTTTGTTTTATTCTCAAATATCGCTCTATCTTCCCTCTGCGGCGCTGCGGCCGGCAATCCTACCCAGCGTCAGCGCCATCGAATGACTGATGCCGGGCACCGTCAGCGGATATTCCCCCGAAAAGCGGTTGCCCTGCACATTCCCCGTCACATACAGCCCCGGAATGATCCGGCCTTGATCGTCATAGGTACGGCAATACTGGTCGCTGTCCAGCCCTCCCATACAGATAATCATGATAGCAGGGGTGAAACGGGTGGCGTAAAACGGCGGTTTTTCCACTGGGAAAAGCCGCTTGGACTGTTTCCCAAAATCGCTGTCGTATTTTTCCCGGCAGCACCGGTTATAGCGTTCGATCTCAGACTTGGCCGTTTCGGCCGGCAAACCCATTTTTTCGATCAGCTCCTCAATCGTATCCGCCCGGAGCATCTCGCCGGATTCTATTGCCTTTTCCAGAGTCCGCGGGGTCGTGATGTTGTCGATTGTCCCCAAATGCGGGTAAACCTTCCCGGACTCCAGCTCGGAATCCTCCATCACATAGCAGACGGAGCCATGGTTCGGCGTCACGAAGGGCACCTGATCCCGCCAATTCCCGTCCGCAATCTGCCAGGCGGTTTTTCCCGGCTGAAGGACAATCTGGTTATTGATCTGCTGGCCGGGGCAGTCCTCGTTCACGAAGCGTTCCCCTTCCAGGTTCAGCAGCAGGAAACCGGAAGCTCCCAGCGCCCCTCCCATATGATGCGCCATCGGCGCATGAGGGCTGTCCTGCATATGGGCCCCGGCCCACATCGCCATGCGGTGCCCGTCCCCCGTATTCGAAGGCTGCTTGTTCCGGTCGTAGCTGGTCCACATCCGGGGCAGGCAGAGGGCGCCGGGGCAATAGTGCCCCAGCATGGCGTCGTCGCTGGAATAGTCCCCTGTCGCAAGGATCACCCCTTTCGAAGCCAGCGCCCGGATATAGCCCCCCTCCGGATGCTCGGCAATTACGCCGTTGACCCGGCCGTTCTCATCCCGGAGCAGCTTCCGTGCCGGGGCGGAGAAAAAGCTGGTGAGGTTACCGGTCTGCTCGGCAAGCGCATAATTGGCCTTGAACACTGGGATATGGGTGGGACGCACCCATACGGTAGTCTGATAGCATTTGAAAGGTTCCTTCTCATGCTCAAAGGATTCCGGTTCCGGATACCGCCGGGGCTGGATCCAGCACTTTGTCCCTTTGGGGACAGGCTCCCGGCTGTTTTTCAGTACCAGCAATTCCGGGCAGGCACGGATATACCAGTCAAACGCTTCGCCGGCCTCTTTGGCCCAGGCTTTCAGAATCCGCTGATCGGCCCGGTAGCCCATATCTCGCATCAGGTCGGCGACGACCGCATTTTTGTCAATCCCCCGCCGTCCCCATAAATCCGCAATTTGGCTGTCCAGGATAGCAAAATCCCCTGAACGCGCCTGCGGTGACGTACACTTTTCGAACAGGACCACTTTCGTCCCCATGGAAGCTGCCTGGCGGATTGCCGCGACACCGGCTAACCCGCCGCCTACGACAATCAACTCCGTTTCCACCGTTTGGACGATGGAGGATTCGGGAATCAACGGTTCGCTTCCCCGCCAGTTTTCGGTGCTTTGGCTTTCTTTTTCTGTTTTCATTCTCAAATATGCCCCTTTCTTCCCTCTATGCCTGGCCTACTCGAGGCCCTGTTCGTCCAGGTAACGCTCAATAGCGCGAAGTACGCCTTCTTCCGCATTGCTTTCGGTCGTATAACGGCAGCAGGCTTTCACCCCGTCGATCGCATTGGCAACAGCAAAGCTGTATTCCGCACGACCCAGCATTTCCAAATCATTGTAATAATCCCCAAACGCCATGGTTTCGGCCGGCGTAATCCCTAAAAGCTGCTGAAGCGCTTCCAGCCCGGTCCCTTTATTCACACCCGGTTTCATCAAATCAACCGAAACATCGTCCGTAGCGGTGACGCTGAGTTCCTCCCCAAACGTCTCCCGCAGAATCGGAAGGGAGTGGCAAAGCGGGTTCGCCGGATCATACAGCGCCGCTCGGTAAACCGGTTCAGGTGCCTGCCGGAGATCCTCCAGGCGCAGCATCCGGAAGAGCCCGTCCGGCTTTTCGTCCTCCTTGGTGAAGAAGGGCGGCGGGACCCGGTAATACATCGCGTTCCGGGCGCAAAGCGAAAGGGAAACCCCCGGGATGGATTCACAAACCCGGACAATCCGGTCAACCTGCTCCGGTCCCAGGGCTTCCCGGACAAACGCCTTGCCTTGATACTCCCCATAGGCCCCGTTGTCACAGATATACGCCATCGGTTCCCCGGCCGGCTCGAACATCCGGAACAGGTTGTTGTAATGCCGCGCGCTGGCGGGGGCAAAGACGATCCCATGCCGGGCCAGCCGCCGGATTAACGGGAATATCCCAAGCGGAAGCTGTTTATCCGGATAAACCAGGGTATTATCCATGTCCGTTGCGATCAGCCGTATCATCCTGTTCCTCCGTTAAAAATTTTCCTGACAGAATGCCTCCAGTTCAGTGCAGGCCGCTTCCTCGTCAGCCCCTTCCAGGGTAAACCGGATCGCATCCCCCTGCTTGACATTCAGTCCCATCACTCCAAAAAGCCGTTTGGCCTGTGCGGACGCTTCCCCTTTCCAAATCTGGATATTGCTTTGATAAGACGCCGCCCGCTTAACCAGCATCCCCGCTGGCCGGGCGTGAAGCCCCAATTCATCTTTGACCGTATACGTAAATTCTCTCATCCCAAAAGTCCCCTGCTTTTATTTTTATACTAATTCTCAATAAAATGATGCGTCGTTTTATTGGGCCGCAAAATACGATCCGGCGGCGCAGCCGCCAAGAATGTTGTCAATACTTTTCTTGGTGCGCCGCCGTGATAAAAAGATTTGTATCTTTTTATCACGAAATCGTATTATTCTCCCGCCTTAGACGGATCGTTACTGAAATCATGGGTTTCAAAATAGGATTCTTTCGGCGGGGTAAACGGCTTCATTAAATCAATCCCGGAATTGATGGCGATTTCATAGGCCAGGATTTCCACAGCCGGAGCAAACTCCAACGCGCGGAACTCCCCGCCGGCGATATCGAAGACCAAGTCGGTTTCGTCCACGCCTTCCGCGCCCATGAGGAAGCCCTTGCCGGTCGTATTTTTGCACATTTTCCCCAGGCCGACCGCTTTTTCACTTCCGGTATCCCCGCCGTTCAGAGAAATGACGCAGGTCTTGTCGTTAAACGCCATCGTCGGGCCGTGCAGCCCCTCTTCCAGCTCATACCCAACCGCAACCCGGCCGGTAATCTCGAGCATTTTCAGCGCGCCTTCCAGGGCAACACCCCACAGCGGGCCTGCGCCATAGAAGAAATAGCTGGTGGAATCCATCAAACGCTCTTTATTTTTTTCAAACCAAGCCAGGGTCTTGCTGCTGACTGCCTGATGGCTCTCCGGAACCCGGTAAGCGTCGGCCAGATACCGGTCGTAGTCCTCCTGAGAAAGCCGGCCAGCCGCCAAAGCGATCTCCATCGCGATCACAATATGGGTCAGGATAGAAGCACAGTAGCCAATTGTCCGGAACCCGTATTCCTCAAAGCCGCAGCCCATATCTACATGGACGCCCGCTTCTTTGGCAATATCCGTGGTTGGGCCTTCGGTAATCCCTACTGTCAGATACCCTTCCGCCGTCATCTTCCGCATACATTCCCGGGTCAGGATCGAATTGCCCGACTGGGAGGTGAAGATGTACAGCGCGTTTTTATTCCGCACCGCGCGGTCCGTGTAAAATTCATTCGGGAAGGATACGGTGGAACGCAGCCCGGAAATCCGCTCGACTGCCCCGCGGGAGGACATCGCACAGGTTCCGGAGGTACCTGAACCAATAAAAACAAATTCGTCAATTTCCCGTACTTTTTCCCCCAGATAGTTCATGAGGTCTTTGGTTTTTTCCTTGCGGGTGTCCAGAATCGACCGTACAATCGAAGGGGTGCGCTGAATGACTTCCAATAAAGTAACCATTTGATTTTCTCCTTTTTTCTTTATAACCAATTAAAATGAATGACGAATGAAAAACTCAGGCCAGGAATCCGAAGTAAGCACCCACTAGAGAAACTGCCAGGATTGCCAGCAGCACCCAATGGGTCTGAACCCCTTTTTTGACCAGGGCAAACGCCCCAAGTACCATCAGCAGCGGCAGCAGACCCGGGAATATCTGGTTCAGCAGCCCCTGCAGCGTGGTGGTTTCCCCAAAGAAAGAGAACGAATACGGAACCTCCAGACGGACGATCCGGGAAGCCAATACCCCTGCCATCAGCAGCGCCAGGATGGTCGCCGCCTTTTTGACAAAGTCGATCACACCGCTTTCCGCCGCCCGGCCCATAAAGGCCGTCCCTTCACTGAAGCCCACAATCCCGCCGTAATACCGCACCAGCGTCGCCGGGATATTGAAAATCAGGATATGCATCAGCGCCCCGAGGATACTGCCCTGAAGCGCCAGGATGATCCCGACGGTCAACGAAACCAGACGCAGCGTCCCCCAAAACAGATGATCCCCGAAGCTGGCCATCGGCCCCATCAGGCTGGCCTTGGTCGTTTCAATCACACTGGGGTCAAAATCCGGATCCTCTGCCGCCCGTTTTTCCAGCGAACCCGCCGTACCGGTAATATACGGCCCGCAGGTCGGCGTGGTATTGAAAAGCGTCCACTCCCGCCGGTACGCTTCAATCCGCTTTTCCTTGGATTTGTGATAGTGGTTGATATACGGAAGTATGGCGTAAAGGAATCCCAGGGCCTGCATCTTTTCAAAATTAAAGCTGGCGCTCATGGAGAGGGTTCGACGGGAGCTCTGACGCACCAGCTTTTTTTCCTCTTTGTTTAGATTCGATTTAATCATTGAACAGATCCTCCTCTCCGGCCGCGGAACTTGGCTCTAAGGCTGCCTGCGCTTTATCCCGCTGCTCCCGCTGATACAGGAAGTAGACCAGCACCAAACCCAGCGCCAGCACCCCAATCGGGGCAATGTGGAGGAAGGCGCTGAGCAGGAAGCCCAAAAAGAAATAAACCGCCAGCTCTTTTGACCAGATCATCCGCAGGAACTGCGCGATGCTGAGCGCACCGACAATCCCAATCGCTACGTGGATTCCGGTAATTACCCAATCCGGGATATAGGCGCCCCATCCGCCGATGAACATCGTCCCAAAATAAAACAGGATAAAATTGGCGGCTGCGCCCGGAAGCATCGGAAGCAATGCTGACCGCCAGTGAAGCCGTATCAAAGCCTTGTCGTTTCCTTCGCGGATATAGCGTTCAATTTTCCGGTTGTCCCCACTTTTCAGCTGGGTGGACAGATAAAAGAAGAACTGCCCGATATACGAAGCCAGGGTCCCGATCACGACCGCGACCTCCGGACCCTGCCCCATTACAATAGCAAAGGCGGTCCCCAGGACGGTGCCGGTATTTCCATCCGGCGGCGTGGTCCCGCCCAGCCCTACCGAAGCCAGGAAAAAAATCTGACAGGCCGCCCCGCAAAGAACCCCGGTCACCGGATCCCCTAAAATCAGGCCGACTACCGGCCCCAGCACCAGGGGCGAACAAATCATGGGAAAGGCAAACCACATTTCTGCCCAGCCTAATACCAACACCACTACGGTCAGCAGAACTGCCTGTAACAACGACATTCTGCACCCTCCTTTCCGGGATCAAAGATCCCGCAGCGTTTTCTTCGGATCCGCCGCCACCAGGCGGAACTCCAGCTCTTCCACCAGGGAATCCAGCTTTTTCAGCCGTTCCAGGTCCGCATCATTCAGATAAATAGAGTTGCTGATCATCCGGCTGTCCTCTGTTTTTTTGATCCCGCCGATATTGACATGCTTAATCTCGTCCCCGGTCAGCTCCACCAGCCGGAGGGCGTCCTCAATTGTCCGCACTACGATAAAAATGGAAACGCCCTTGGCGCGCGGATCATTTACAAGATCAGCCGCCCCCTCAATGTCCCGGATAGCCAGTTTCGCGCCGGCCGGCTTGGCCAGCTTGACCGCTACTTTCGCCATTTCATCATTCATGACCGCATCGTTCGCAATCAGGATGGAGCTGGCTCCCACTGTTGAAAACCAGGATACCGCCACCTGCCCATGCAATAAACGTTCGTCTACCCGCAGCAGTTTTACCATAAAGATTCCTCCTTGTCTTCTCCCAAGCCGTTTAATTCCCGGCCCAGGATATTTTTATCAAAATAATCCATATTGCCGCATCCGATCTGCATCGCCTCCCGGATGCTTTCCTCCGCCGGCCCGTCTTCCCCCAGCAGCGCCAGCTCCAGCGTCAGGCTGAGGTTCATCCCGCTGACCAGCTGCACGTTCGGCCGCTTGCAAAGAGGAAAGAGCTGGTTATGCACACTCCCGCCTTTAATATCGCTTAACAGCAAAAAACGGGTTTCCGGTTCTGCTTCCACCAGGCCCCGGACAGCCTCCCCGATTTCCTGGGGAGAAGCATAATGGTCCAAGCTGAAACAGGAGAGTTCCGCCGCATCCCCCAAAATCATCCGGACCGCACTGGCCATCCCCTCCGCCAGGCTTCCGTGGGAAGCTAAAATCAGTTTCCGCATTATTCGTCCATCCTTTCCATCCAAACACCGGCATATACAGCGTGCGGACTGCCGGTGTTTAATATGATCTCTTTACTGAATAATAAAAGCAAAAACCATGCCAACTTTTTTGATCCTAAAATAAAAATGGCGATTTTTCCGGCTTTCATTTGTTAAGATTCTTTCCTTTCTAATTAACCCCCCTTGTCAAAACAAGCCCTCCCTTCAAAATCCGCGACACTATTTTATTCTTTTGCGACACTGCTTTGAAAATCCTCCCTGTCTGAAAGAAAAGCTTGACAGATCCCAAAGAAAGACGTATGCTGAAAACAAACCGGCAATCCCGGAAGAAATCCAGGAAGGAACCGTCTTCCAGGCGGCAGAGGAAGCATGATGACGGCACAGGAACGTAAACAGCTGCTTTGGGCTGCACTTGAAAAAACAACCCGTGGCTTCCGTTGGGAGGAGCCCGACCCGCTGGCGGCGGGTGCGTTAGCCGCAGAATTCGGCTGGAGCCGGAATCTGGTCAGCCAATATCTCAACGAATTTTATGAGGAAGGCCGGGCTGTCAAAGTCAATTCCCGGCCTGTTTATTTTTTCTCCCGGGAAGCCCTGGAGCAGCGGGAATCCGCCGCTTTGGATGAATTGGCCTTTCCCTCCCTGGAGGCTTTACAGGAGGCGCTGGCCGCTGGACGGAAAACCGGTTCCCCTTTTGAAAACCTGATCGGTGCGGAAGGCAGTCTGAGCGCCTGTGTAAAGCAATGCAAAGCCGCTCTTTCCTATCCGGGGAGCGGCCTGCCGATCCTTCTGCAAGGGCCGACCGGAACCGGTAAAAGCATGATGGCACGGCTGCTCTTCGACTATGGGAAACAGAGCGGGATCCTGCCGGAAAAAGGACGGTTTGTCGCCGTAAACTGCTCCGAATACGCCAATAACCCCGAACTTCTGCTCACCAATTTATTCGGTTACAAAAAAGGCGCCTATACCGGGGCGGATCAAGACCGGCAGGGGCTTTTAGCGCTGGCCAATGAAGGAATGCTCTTTTTAGACGAGGTTCACTGCTTGAAAGCTGAGTGCCAGGAAAAGCTTTTCCTGTTTATGGACCAAGGGACCTACCATATGGTGGGCGACAACGAAACCTGGTACCGTTCCAAGGTGCGCCTGATCTTTGCCACCACCGAACGGACAGACGGTGTGCTGCTGAAAACCTTCCTGCGGCGGATCCCGCTGATCAGCGTCATCCCCGCTTTATCCGAACGTCCGGCTGCGGAAAAGAAGGAACTGGTTTTCCGGCTGCTTGCACAGGAGGCCAAAAAAATCGGGCGGGAAATCCGGATCAGCCAGCTGGTTTATCAGGCGCTGTCCGCCTACGATTTTCCGGAAAACGTCGGGCAGCTGGTTAATTGTATCCGTGCTGCCGTTGCCAATGGTCTGCTCCGCACCCAGGGGGAGAATGTCCCGCTGGAACTCCGCCTGCCGGATCTGCCGGACGACCTTTTCCA
This sequence comes from uncultured Clostridia bacterium, assembly GCA_947649285.1. Taxonomy (GTDB): domain Bacteria; phylum Bacillota; class Clostridia; order Oscillospirales; family Ruminococcaceae; genus Paludihabitans. The sequence goes on along the minus strand of CANSRB010000006.1, from coordinate 18,946 downwards.
AGAGGAGCCTTTCCGCCAAAGCCTGACCCCTTACAGCGACAAAACCATGCTGGATCTGTATTGGATCCGCGAGGGCGCTGGATCCGGCAACAAATGCGGCCGGCTGAACCGGGAATTGCTGGAGCTTTATCAAAAGCAGGGCGACGCTCTTAATTGGGAAGAACTCCTGGCCTCCTGCCGGGCTAAGCTGGAGCATTACCGGGATTTCCTGTTTTTGCAGCCGCTTTCCTCCGGGCAGGAAAAATTCCTGTTGGGCCTGATCCGCCATCTCTGCGGTATCCTGTCGGAAAAATACGGCCTGCATTTCAGCAACAACGACCAGGTATGCCTGGCGAAGCTGGTACAGGATCTCCAGCGTTCCGAAGCCGCCCTCCGGACAGTGGAGCGGAAATCCGCCCCAATCCTGTCCGGATTCCTGGGCCAGCTGCGGGACCGTTTCCGCCGGGAATACAGCGCTGCTTCGGAATTTTCACGGCTGCTGGAGGACAGTCTGAACCTCCGGATTGAGGGGGCCGGCCTGCTTGATCTTTTCCTACTGTTTTACACCATGGCGGAAAAATCTCAGCCTGCCCAGTGGCGGGGGATCATCCTGGCGCAGGGGTATTCCACCGCAAGCAGCATGGCCGATACCATCAACCACCTGCTGGGACAGCCGGTATTCTGCGGGATCGACAAGCCGGTCGAAACCCACAGCTCTGTATTATACGGCCGCCTGACGGAAATCCTCCGGGAACGGGAAGACTGCACGGAAGCCGTCATTCTCTGCGACCTGCTCTCGCTGGACCCGCTGGCCGCCTGTCTGGAATCCCTGCCGGATCTGAACCTTGTCCTGCTGGGGAATATTTCCACTCCGCTGGCATTGGAAACCGGCCGGCTCCTGCTGGAGGGACTTCCCGCCGCTGAAGCTGTCCGGAAAGCGGCCGAAGCTGCGGGCAGACATGAAACCCGCCTGATTCAAAACCGGAAAAAGCTGCCCGCCATCCTGACGGTCTGTTCAACCGGAATCGGCACGGCGGAAAAGATGGCCGACCTGCTCCGGCAAAGCCTGCCCCAGCGGCTGGAGCTCCAAATCCTGCCCTATGAATACCACCATCTGCTCACGATGGGAACCCAATGCCCTTTATTTGAAAAATACCAGGTTCTTTTCATTGTAGGAACTACAGATCCCCAGCTTCCCGGGATCGAATTTATCCCGCTGGAAAAAATGATGGAGGACGAAAACGTCCTCTGGGCAGAATCCCTGCTGGGCGGGCTTTTAACCGACGAGGAGATCGCTGTGTTCCGTTGGGAGCTGGTACGGAATTTCTCCCTGCAAAATCTGCTGAACCATTTGACCATCCTGAACCCGGAGAAAATCGTGGGGCACGTTTCGGAAATTATCGAATCCATCCGCTCTGAAATGGAGCTGAACCTTTCCAACAGAACCATGATCGGGCTGTATATCCATATCAGCTGTCTGATTGAGCGACTGATTACGGACCGCTATATCAGCACCTACGCCAACCTGGAGGCATTCACGGCCCAGCATACAGATTTCATCCAAGCCGTACGGCGCGCGTTTTCCAGACTGGAACAGGATTACCGGGTACAGATCCCCATCAGCGAGATCGGCTATCTATATGAATACATCGAACAGTCCTCTAATAACTAAAGAACTCCCCTGCCTATAAAATCTGGTGCGGCGGGGTTCAGAGATGTTCGGGAACAAAACGCTTCCGCTATAACGATACCATGAAAGGAGAATCCCCTATGCCGCAGCAGCGTCTTCAGCCCGCCGTCCGGCCTGCCCCCAAGCTTTCGCCAGGACAGCGGCAGTCCCTTGCTGTCCTGGCCATGGATCGGATGGAGCTTCAGGAACTGATCGCAGGCGAGCAGTTGGAAAACCCGCTGCTGGAAGTGGATGGGAACGGCGCTTCCCCGGATATCCTGCGGGAAGAAGCTCAATATTTGAGCCGAAGCCCACAGACAGAAAATTCCAAAGTGGCAGAGGAAACCTTCTTCCCTGAAATTCCCGCGCCGGCCCCGGATCCTGTGCGGGCATCCCTTCGCGAACAAGTCTTTACCCCTTCCCTTTCCCGCGCGGAGCAGGTACGGGCAGAACGCCTGCTGGACCTTTGCGATCCGCATGGCTTCCTTCCTTATTCCAATCAGGAATTATCCCTGCTGTTCGGAATTTCTGAGGAGGAAGCTGCTGCGTCCCGGGCCTTCCTTCAAGGATTGGAGCCTTCCGGCACCGGCAGTAAAAGCGTGGGAGAATTCCTGCTTTTCCAGCTTCGCCGGCAGGGGCTTTCCCCAGAAGAGGAAGCGTTGTTTTCAGCCCTCTGCCTGACACTGCTGGAACCGCTGGCAGCGCGGGACTACCAAAGCCTTTCCGCCAAGCTGGGAAAATCCCCGGCCGAGCTCCGGCGCTGCACCCAGCGGATCGCCCGGCTCCGTCCTTTTCCGCTGGCGGAGGGGATGCACCCGACGGAATACCAGGTGCCGGACGTTATCATCCGGGAAAAAAGATCCGGGTTCCAGATTGAACTGGGTGACCGTTGGACAAAATCTGTACAGATCAGCCCCTATTACCGTGTTTACCAAGCACAGGACAACTCTCCGGAAGTCCAGGAATATCTGCGGGAAAAGCTCCTCCGTGCCCGGGGACTGATCCGTGCGCTGGAGCAGCGCCAAAATACCCTTTTGCAGATCTCCTCCCTGCTGGTTGAACGCCAGCCGGAATTTTTCCAGGGCGGCCCGCTGCGAACACTGCTGGTTCAGGAAGTTGCCTCCCAGCTGGGGCTGCATGAATCCACCGTCAGCCGGGCTGTCCGGGGGAAATTCCTCCAATGCCGCTGGGGGATTCTCCCGATGCGGCAGTTTTTTTCCGCCGGAGGGATCCCCGAAAAAGATCGACCGACCGCCCTGGCTCCCAGCAGTATCCAAGAAAAGATCACCGCCTGGATTACGGCGGAGGATCCTGCCCATCCGCTCAGCGATGCCCAGCTTTGCACCAAGTTGGAGGAGGAGGGGATCCCGATTTCCCGCCGTACCGTTGCCAAATACCGCCTGGAAGCAGGATTCCCCGGGACCGCAGACCGGCGGCTCCGGGAGCCCTGATATTTTTCATATAAAATACTGTGTGATATTGACATACTGTATATCACACAGTATAATATTTTTTAAAGGAGAGATGCTATGGAAAAGGACGAACTGCTTGCCGGGATGATCCAGGAGATCCGGCGGGGGAGCCTGGTTCTCTGCGTGCTCAGCCAGCTGCGCTGCCCGGCTTATGGTTATCAGCTGATTACCCTGCTGAACCGAAACGGTATCCCAGTCGAAGCCAATACTCTCTACCCGCTCCTGCGCCGCCTGGAAAATCAGGGACTGCTTCAAAGCTTCTGGGATACCCAGGAATCCAAGCCCCGCAAGTATTATTCAATCACGGCAACAGGCCAGGAAATTTATGATACCCTCCGCCGATACTGGATCGAGTCTGCTCAAGCGATCACCCGTTTATTATCACCGGATCCAACGCCGCCTCAAGCTTAATGAAAGGATGAACAGAATGCCGCAGCCAACCAACCCTCAAGAACTGATCGAACGCTATCTCTATGCTGTCGGAAGGCGGCTCCCCGCCAAAATCCGGAAAGAAACCGAAAAAGAACTTCGTTCCCTGATTGACGATCTGCTGGAAGAACGCTGCGGGGAATCGCCCCCCTCCGAATCGGACGCCATGGAGATTCTCACCAAGCTGGGGACGCCGGCAGAGCTGGCGGGAAAATACATCCCTGATTCCTTCAACCACTTAATCGGCCCATCTTACTACCGTTACTATAAAACCATACTGGCAATTGTCCTGGCTTCAGCCGCTTTTGGGATCCTGGTTTCCTCCTTTCTGGCAATCCTGGTCCCTTCTGATACAACACCCTGGTATCAGCTTCTGGGGAACCTGCTCTCCGATTTATCCGTCGGGATGTTGGCGGCAGTTGGCGCTGTCACGCTGGTTTTTGCTTTATTTGAACGCCGGGGGGAGCGGCTTCAGCCCTTCACCCCCGGATATGAAATTGCAAACCTTCCGCCTGTCCCGAAAGAAAACGAACGGATCCCCCGACACGAACCGATCCTTGAGATCAGCATTTCCCTTTTTCTTCTGGGGATGTTCTTCTTTTTCTCCGATTCCCTCCTGGTTTACATCCAGGATTCACACATCATCCCTATTTTCAGCCGGGAAGTCATCCTGAACCACCGCTTCCTTCTCTGCCTGGCTTTCCTGGCCGGTATCCCGGTGGAACTCCTGAAATGGATCGACGGACGGTATTCCCTGCGCTTGGCCGCTGTAGTTTTAGTCAGCAACCTGGCCAACGGATTGCTAAGCGCCTATTTCTTCCGGCTCCCCGGGCTGATCAATCCCGAATTCTGGCAAACAATCGAAACCGTTTTGCGGGAAAAAGGAGCTCTTTCTCCAACTCTGGAAGCTGTTTTCCAGCATTGGAGCTCGTTCCTGATCGCCACGATCTGCATCGGCCTGGCGGTTGACGCCGGTGTAACCCTGTTCCGTTCCCTTCGTTCCTATGCCCTGAACAAAGCCGAAAAGCTGAACCCGCAGCTGTAAAAAGAAGAAGCCCTTTTTCAAGGGCTTCTTCTTTTATGCTTTTTCCCAAATTTCCGGATTTAGAACCTGTATTCATAACTGAGGATGCCGGACGGCCGAGGGATTTTCCCGGCAGACAAAGCGATTTTTTGCAGGCATACTGGCCGTATGGCAAGAAAAATGAACGCAGTATGCCGGGAAAAAGCCCGGCCAGATGGCTGTTTTCCGGTTGTGAATACAGGTTCTTATTCCGCTTCATTCCGGCCGGCTTCATAGCCTTCCGCATAGGCGTCCGCCATCATGCGGTTATGTTCCTCCAGCGGGATCCCCTGCGCCTGCCCAGCCTGATAGCCCTCGTTATACGCGTTTTCCAGCAACCGGTTGGCCTCCTCAGACCCGTCAAAGGCAGCCTGCCCAGCCTCAAACCCCGCTTGATACTGCTGTTCACATTCTTCTTGCGTATAGACGGCATTTCGCTGTTTGGGCGTTGTCACTTCAATCCGCTCCAGCAGATCCTTTTGGTTCAGGTGGCGGAAAATGTTCCGGCTTTCGTTTAAGCTATACAGGTTATTTTCCCGGCCTGCATCCAGTTCCATATGGATTCTTTCAACCCCGGAAAAGGATTCCAACTCTTTCAGCAGGGGAAGCATGGTGTTGGCCGCCTGTTCCGGCGTTATGTCCGACTTGCCGGACGCCCTCAAATCCACATTGACACTGTAGCTCCAGTCCTCTGGGGTGCCGCCGCTCACCATCGCTTCGACATAAGACCAATGCGAACCGCCGGACGAAGGATAGGCCCAAACATTGAAATCCCCGCTATAGTCCAGCGTATCCAGCACTTCCCGAAGAGATTTGTAAACCGCGTTTGATTTTTCCTCCCTCAGTTTTTGGTACTGCACCTCGCTTTGTACCAGTGGGAGAACCGCCGAAGCCGTCAGCGAACAAAAGGTAATGGCAATCGCCATAAAGATCGAAAGCCCGTCATATTTCAATTTTCCCTGTTTCCAGGTCAGGGCGTAGAATAAGATCTCCACCCCCAGCACCAGCAAAACCAGCGGCGCCATCCGGATCATCGGGAGCGCATATTCCGGAAAAAACATCATCAGCGGAATCAAAACGCCGATCATTATCAAGGCCAGCCCCAGCGTTGCCGTCCCGACCCGCCGGGCCTTCACCGGCTGCGGGACCGGCGGGATTGGAGGAACCGGAGGAACGGGCGGGACTGGAGGGATGGGCGGAACCGACGGGATAGGCTCCTGCACAAAGCCGGCCGGTCCCGCCGAGCTCGGGTTATCGTTTGGCATATAATTTTCCTGAGTCATTTTTCTCACCTTTGCTGCAAGCAGCTTCTTTCTGAATTATTTCTCACGCGCTTCTTCCTGTGGGATGGTATATTCGTTATAAACCTGCCGTTCTTTGTCATGGCCTCCAAAAATCAGCTTGAACCCGACGACCAGGCAAATAATCGGAACCAGCAAAGAGGGGATATTATCCACCATGCGGCACAGCGTCCAGTAAACCCGTTCGCTCATAATCCAAGACCAGAAGCTGCCGTCGTAATAATAGCCGCCGAACATCATATTCAAAAATGCCCAAACCGCAATCAGAATCAGCGCAAAGCCCAGGAGAAGGCCCCAGTTCCGGTTCTTTTTCGCAAGCTTCCCTTTGAACCGGTCCAGGCTTTCCCCGAAGAATAAAAAGTCATCCGGAAGCCGTTTCAGCTCTTCTATCGGCGTGTTCATCTGGTTCACGGTATCAAAGAAGGAGTAAAACCAAAGTACCGGCAAGAAAAGCGTCAGCCATGGGATATAAAGCCATCCCGATACCGCGATCAATCCCCAAAACATCACCATCAGGCTGACTCCCCGTTTCAGCCGGCCGTGATACATCTGGCCCGCGCCCGGCACACAGGCGCACACGAAGGTGAGAAATTTATTTTTCGTCACAATCCGCGGCTGGATCGGGATCGAAGGGGGAGCCGAAGGCTGTTGAGGGGGATACGCATACCCGTAATTTTGACTGTTATTTTGTTGCATGATTTCCATCTCCTTTATTGCTGAAACCGTAACTGAATCCATAAGCCCATTGATTAAACCCATCGCTGAACCCGCGCATAACCGCGGAGATCAGGCCCTGCTTTGGCTGCTGTGCCTGAACCTGCTCGGCCGCAGGCGGCGGCGCGTTATTTTCCACCGCGTTCCTCGGTTCTCTCGACGCAAAATCGAATACGCCCCCGGCCATCATCACCAGGGTCAGGCATACAGCCACTGCCAGCTTGACGAACTGAATCGCAAGAACCTTGGTTTCTTTTTTCTTCCGTTTTTCCCTGCTTACCGCTTGCAGAATCCGCTGTTCCATTCCCTCCGGAGGCTCGAGCAGGGCTTCTTCGCTCAAAGAATCCATATAGGCATCCATACAATCCGCACATTCTTCCAAATGCTGCAAAATCCTGCTGCGTTCTTCTGCGGTCAAGCCGCCGTTTTCCAACAATAAAAATGTTTCGCTGCTGCAATGGCACGGGTCATCCGACATAATCCGCATGATGAAATTCCTCCTTCAAAATTTTTCTCAGCTTATCCCGCGCACGATAGGCCTGGGTTTGGACGGTCTTAACCGGCCGATCCAACGAAACCGCTATTTCCTCGAAGCTCCTGTCTTCAATAAAATGAAGCAGCGCGACTTCACGATAAGGCGGTTTCAGGTTTTCACAAGCCCGCTTGATCCAAGCCACCTGCCCGGAGGATTCCACTTCCTCCGCAACGGAATGGGTATCCACCACCGCTTCAAGGTATTCCTGCTCTGCTGTTTCGGTTGTCCGGTGAAAGGCGCTTTTCAGAAAATCCTTGCATTTATTTGTGGCAATGCGTACAAGCCAGGGCTTGTAGTTTTCACCAACAAACTGGTCAATAACCCGGTACGCGGTTAGGAAAGTGTCCTGCGTCAGGTTTTCGGCTTCTTGATAATCCTGAACAAAACGATGGCAAACGGTAAATATCAGCTTGTTATATTGCTGCACCAACCGGGTGAATTCCTGCTCGCTCATATTTTCCGCTGTCACCGCCTTTCTTTTGGATCCGTCTGCTTATAAAACGAACTGGAAAAGTTTTTGTCTTCAACTTTTTTAAGAAATTTACAGATTCAGCCTCTCTTAGAACCTGTATTCACAACCGGAAAACGCCGCCTGACCGGGCCTTTTCCCGGCATACTGCGTTCATTTTTCTTGCCATACGCCAGTATGCCTGCCAAAAATCGCCTTATCTGCCGGGAAAATCCCTCGGCCGTCCGGCATCCCCAGTTATGAATACAGGTTCTTATTTGAACGGGATGTGGTTCATCGGGCTTTCCTCCGCTTTCAGCAGCACCCGGCAAGTGTTCCGCACAGCGGGCGCATTCATCAGCAAATATTTCCCCTGCGACCAGGCCCACAAGCCCCGGCCCAGCAGATAGCCGCCGTAATATTCCGCCCAGCCCGAATAAATGCCAGCCGCTTTTTCAGCGATCTGCTCCAACAGCCCCTCGTCCTGGGAAAACCGGGTATAGCCCAACCCGATGGACACAAAGACCAGGTTTGCCGCACGGACCAGGTCAAACGCCGCCAAAGACTCCGGATGCGGGATCTCATAAATGGCCATCATCCCCAGGGTTTCTTCAGCGCGTTCCAGCTTGTCCAGTGTGGAAGAATCCAGTCCGCCCAACCGGCTGGCCTGCCCTGCCCACTCATTTTTGGGATAGACTCGGAGAATCCGGTTGACCTGGTTCAGGAACTCCTCCTGATCCCCTTCAACCAAACGCCCTACCTGTTCGGCCAGCGTTTCATAGGAAGGATCCCCCCACGAGGAAGCATACATAGCCGCCAGGCGCTCCTCCTCTTTCCCGCGGTACTGGGGCAGGGTGTCTATCGGCTGATTTTCTTTCCCCAGCAGCGGCGCCGCAAATCCCAGCATCCGGCAGACCCGTTCCGGCGTTTCCTCACCGGAAAACAGGCTTTGTTTCAGCTTCCGCACCTCTTTCCCGGTCAAATAAGGCGGGCATTCTTCCCGAATTTCCGCTTTTTTGCGGCCAAATCCAAATAATCCCATCTGTCTTCCTCCTGTTGTGTTGATATGCTTATAGATAACGGGAAGCCAGAGGGCTTCCCGTTTCAGAAAGGCGCCCCGCTCCTATGGAAGAAAAGCTGCCTTTATTTATGATATTTCCCGTTCGAATTGATCTGGAACGCGCGGTAAACCTGCTCCAACAACAGTACCCGCGCCAGCTGATGGGGAAAGGTCATCCGCGACAGGGAAAGCTTCAGCCCTGCGGCTGCCTTGACCTCCTCCGCCAGCCCGTAAGATCCGCCGATAATCAGGCTGATCTCGCTGCGGCCTTCCAGCGCCAAACGCCGGAAGGTTTCCGCCAGTTCCTCCGAGGAAAGCTGCTTGCCCTCGATACAAAGAGGAATCTGGTAGCCGCTGCACTTCGCCCGGATTTCCCGGCCCTCGGCGGCAATCCCGCGGGCAATCTCCGCGCTCCCAGGCTCCGCAGGGAGCCGGTATTCCGGAAGCTCGATCAGGTTCAGCTTGCAGAAAGCGGAAAGCCTTTTTTGATATTCCGCGCAGGCTTCCCGCAAATAGGATTCCTTTAGCCTGCCGATACAGACCAGGTTGAGTGTCTGCATAATCCTCCCCCTAAAATTCCAAAAATTCGCCCATGGTGCGGGGCTTGGCCACCCGGAGTATGTAATCCTCATTGAGCAGGGCACCAGCGTGGTCCAGGCGGGCCAACGCGGCCGCAAACGCCAATTCCGGACGGTTATTCTGCTCACTGAGATGCCCCAGGATAAACCGGGTCGTCCCCTCCCCAAACAGCTCGGCCAGGGCCTGGGCGCATTCCGGATTGGAAAGGTGCCCCTCCGGGGAGGCAATCCGCCTTTTAAGATAGCCGGGATAGCTGCCTTTCCGGAGCATCTCCGGATCGTAGTTGGACTCCAACAGCAACGCGCTGCTGCCCGACAAACAAGCCAGGATTTCCGGCGTCATCCGCCCCAAATCGGTACACACGCAGGCTTTCCGTCCGGATTCCGCCGTAACCGTATAACACTGCGGACCGGCTGCGTCATGCGAGATCGGGAATGCCCGAATCTCCATCCCGGCCACCTGGGCCGTGGAGCGCCGGATTTCGCAAATGGTGGACTGGTATGGAAAAATATCTTTCCGAATAAGCACCTCCAAGGTTTCTTTCGACGCGTAAACCGGCACCTGCAATAAAGAAACCAGGGAAGAAAGCCCTCGGATGTGGTCGGAATGCTCATGTGTAATGAAAATCGCCCGGACCGCAGGCGGTTCGATTCCCGCAAGTGCCAGCGAATGTTTAAACTGGCGGACAGAAATCCCGGCATCTATCAGGATACCGGCGTCCCGTTCCCCCAGAAAAACGGCGTTCCCTTTCGAGGAGGAACAAAGAGGATACAGCAGGGACATGGAATTCTCCTTTTCTTTCTCACTGCAAATAGGCCGTTCGCCTGTGGGGGCAACGGCCTGAGCCTGTCTAGGACAGGAAAAATCAGGATGTTATCAGGAAAAGCTACAGCACCTGCTGCAGCGGGCTGTCCGGTTTGGAAATTTTCCGGATATCCGCCCCCAGCGCCCGGAGCTTGCCTTCAATATTGTCATATCCGCGCTCCACATGGCGGATATCCTCAATTTCACTCACGCCTTCCGCAGCTAGGGCGGCAATAATCAACGCCGCGCCCGCCCGCAGATCGGTTGCTTTAACCGGGGCGGCAATCAAGTGGCCTTGCCCCTCAATGATGGCAATCCGGCCTTCTACCGAGATCTGGGCCCCCATCCGGGTCAGCTCCTCCACATATTTAAAACGGTTGTCCCATACGCCTTCGGTCACAATACTGGTCCCGTCCGACAAACAGAGCAACACGCAGATCTGGGGCTGCATATCCGTCGGGAAGCCCGGATGCGGCATCGTTTTCACATTATCTTTCCGATAAGGACGGTCCCCAATCACCCGGATGGAATCGTCAAATTCCATTACCGTGACGCCGATCTTTTTCAGCTTGGAGGTAATGGATTCCAAATGCTTCGGGATGACGTTTTTAATCAGGACATCCCCGCGTGTTACCGCCGCGGCGACCATATAGGTGCCCGCTTCGATCTGGTCCGGGATGATCGAATAGCTGGTGGAATGCAGCTCCTTGACCCCGCGGATCTTGATGACATCGGTACCGGCGCCCATAATATCCGCGCCCATGGAATTCAGAAAGTTGGCCAAATCGACGATATGCGGCTCTTTGGCGGCGTTTTCAATAATTGTCTGCCCTTCCGCCAGAACAGCGGCCAGCAGCGCGTTGATGGTCCCGCCGACCGTCACCACATCGAAGTAGATATGCGCGCCGGTCAGCTTCTCCGCACTCAGCGCGATCATACCAGATTCCACAGTAGAGGTAGCGCCCATCGCGGCAAAACATTTCAAATGCTGGTCAATCGGGCGGACGCCAAAGTCGCACCCACCCGGCAGCGATACCTTGGAGCGGTGGAACCGCCCCAGCAGCGCGCCAAGAAAATAGCTGGATGCCCGCATATGCCGGGCCATATCATAGGGGATCTCAGGGATTGAGATCCGGGAAGTGTCAATTTCATAGGTATTTTTATTGATAACGCGGATTTTTGCGCCGATTTCACTGAGAATTTTTATCATAATCGAAACATCGCTGATGTTCGGTATATTTTCAATCAGGCATGGCCCTTTGGCAAGAATCGTAGCGGGAAGGATGGCAACAGCTGCATTTTTTGCGCCGCTGATGGCTACTTCCCCGCGAAGACGGTTGCCGCCATGGATAACATACTTTTCCAAATAGTTCTCCCCTTTATGAGTTTCGTACATAGTATAGCATATTGAATGGTAAAATAAAAGCCTTTTTCTTGAGAAAAAGTATACGAAGCAGTTGGAAAATGATTCCACGCTCCTTGTGCTTCCTGACTAAAAGTCCCCGGCAAAATTTGGCGTATGTTTCAAGATTCTTTTTCCCATGAGGCATTTACTTTCGTCTGTTGTTGTTATATGATGAGAGGGAAAGAAAACTCATGGCAATATTTGCAGTTTTTTTCAAATTTCAATTTTTGCCGGAATCCCCGGCAAGGGGCAGGAACCCCAGGAGAGGACTTTTTATGTACCAGGATTACACTCAGTATGTCAACACCAACATCGGGACGATCGGCCATCTGCTGACCTCCACTTCCCCCACTGTCCAATCACCGCATGGATCCGCGCTGCTGGCACCGGTTTTCCTGCCCGGGATGAAAGACCGTTATCTTTCGGATAAAATTTACGGGTTCCAGGCTGGCTGCGCGATTGTGATGCCCAACCGGACAGGCAGCTTTGACTTTTATGAAAATGCAAGCGTGTTCGATCACGATCTGGAAACCGCCCGGCCCCATTACTATGAAGTCCTGCTGGAAGACAGCAATATCCAGGAACGCCACACCGCAATGGAAAATTTCGGCGTACTGGAATTTGACTTCCCACAGACGGACGACGGATATGTCACCTTCTATGTCCGGGAAGGGGAAATTAAGCTGGACGGGAACCGGCTGTTTGCTTCAGCGTCAGACGGACGGAACAGTACTATTTCCACCCTGCTGGTGCTGGACGGCGCAGGGGATGCCGAGGCAGCAGAACGGAAGCTGCCGCAATTTTACAACCCGGCCAACCTGGATGATGGGAAGATCATCCGCTTCAAAGCCGTTTCCCCCAAAGTAACCGTCCGGTTTGTCATTTCGGCCCTTGGCTTCGAAAGCTGTGAAAAATGCTGGGAAAATAAACAGATCGGTTCCAAGACTTATGAATCCGTCAAGGCGGACTGCCAAGCTGTCTGGAACGAGATTTTAGGCAAGGTCCGGGTCACCGGCGGCAGTGAAGACCGGAAAACTGTCTTTTACACCTCGGTTTACCGGGCGGTGGGCCGGATGCACAACTACAGTGTAAACGGCGAATACATTGGGTTCGACGGCGCGGTCCATGCGGACAACGGGCATGAATATTACTGTGACGACGGGATCTGGGATACCTACCGCGGGATGCACCCCCTCCAGATGATCCTGGAACCGAAAGCCCATGCTGATACGCTGGCTTCCTACCTCCGGATGTACCAGCAAAGCGGCTGGCTGCCCCGCTTCCCCTATCTGGGCGGGAATGTCCCCTGTATGCTGGGGCATCATACGGTTTCCCTATATGCGGACGCATTGGCGAAAGGGTTCCCCTTTGACTTGGAGCTGGCCTACGAGGCGGCGTATAAAAACGCTACCCGCCGCACCATGCTCCCCTGGAGGGACGGCGAAGCCGAAGCACTGACCCAGTGCTATTATGAAAAAGGCTTCTTCCCCGGCCTGGAAGAGGACGAGGAGGAAACCAGCCCGGATGTGCATGAATTCGAAAACCGGCAGTCCGTTGCTGTCACCATGGAGCATTCCTACGACGACTGGTGCGTTGCCCAGCTGGCCCTGGCCCTGGGTAAAAAGGAAGAGGCAGAATACTTCCTGCGCCGTTCGGAAAATTATAAAAACGTCTACAATGCGGAAACCGGTTTTGTCCATCCCCGTAAGGCGGACGGCAGCTTTACCCAGTCCTATAACCCGAAATTCTGCGGCGGACAGGGCGGGCGGAAATACTTCGCCGAAAATAACGCCTACATTTATAATTTCCATGTCCAGCACGATCTTCCCGGCCTGATCCAGATGCATGGCGGAAAAAACGCCTTTGCCGCTAAACTGGACAACCTCTTTGTGGAGCAGTACGACGGTGTGCTGAAATCCACCTTCCTGATGCAGTACCCGGATGCCACCGGGCTGATGGGGCAATTCTGCATGGGCAATGAACCGAGCTTCCATATCCCCTACCTGTATAATTATTGCGGACAGGCATACAAGACCCAACGCAAGGTACGGGAGATTATCGACCTCTGGTTCCCGAATTCCCCGCTCGGCATCTGTGGTGATGAAGACGGCGGCGCAATGTGCTCCTGGCTGGTTTTCTCGGCAATGGGCTTCTACCCGGTCTGCCCGGGTACCGACCGTTACGACCTCGGCAGCCCTCTCTTTGACCGGATTGAGATCACCATGCCCAACGGCAAAACCTTTACGGTTTGTGCAGAAGGCGCTTCCGGCCGGGCGAAGTATATCCAGTCGGCTGAGATCGACGGCAAGCCGCTGGAGGGCGCTTACTTCACCCATGCCGACATGATGAACGGCGGAACCCTCACCCTGGAAATGGGCGAGCGCCCGAACAAGGAATTGTTCGCTTAATCCTGATAAATCAACTCCCTTTTCGAAATATTGTGTAGATTTGGACGACCAATTATGGCCGCAATTAACCAAGGAGGAAGCAGAATTTATTAACCAAAAACCATGGACGCATGAAATTGGTGACTTTATTGATAAGCTGGTCTATGAGAAAATATCGGTAAAAGTCGGGCATCCATTGTTCACTGCAATTATTGTAGATTGTGATGTGGTAATATATCTTGATATCAGCGCTGAATTACTGGCTGAACTTTGTCAAAAACGAGGAAATAATTTTTTTGATGCCCAAAATGTGAAGAATTCTATAGAAGAAGATTGGAATAATCACAGAAAAAAAGGGTGGAAAAACATTTTATTATTTCCGAATTAAAAATTCGGAAATAATACATTTGATTTGAGCCGTTTTGCTCGCTGCCGTAACCGGCGGCAACCGCAAAACATGGCAGATATTACTTCCGACCTTTCAGTTCGGAAGTAATATTATTTGACCATTACTGAATAATAAGTATAAACACTTGTTTATACGGCTGAGAAATCGGATTTGCAAAATTGGGAAATTGCTTGATTCTTTCGGGAACACTTTTCCGAAAAGGGAGTAAATCAATAAACCCCCGGAGATTTTCTCCGGGGGTTTATTGTTGATCTCGATCAGGTCAGCTCAATCTGGACGATATCCTCCAGATATTCGCCGCTGGCCAGCTCATCGGCCTTGGCCACCACATATTCGATCACCGTGGGCGCTACCGGACGGTAATAGATGCTGGCATCACGATAGGTTTTTGCCAGGCGGCAATTTTTCTTGCTTACATCCAGAATGCTCATCTGGCCGGTCAGGGCCTCGGGCAGACTGGTATAGTAGATGGTGAAATCCTGCTGGGAAGCATCGTACAGCTCGATCCAGTTTCCATAAGGAACGTCCCGGTCTGAGATGATCCGGAAGCAGTTTTTCTTTTTGTATCCAATGAAATACTTGAACTTGATTTCGGTATCCCGTCCGTCCATATTCTTGGGTAGGTCCGGCAGCACCAGCTTAATCCGGCCGCCGGGACGGCCCTCAATCAGCCCGAAGGCTACGCCGGTCTTCCCGTTGGGGCGGGTGATGAAGGAGAAATCCCGGTCCTCGCTCGGGACATCGAAGCCCAAGGGACGATGCACCTGGAAGGAGAGGGTTTTCCCCTGCCCTGCCAGATCCTTGGCATAAAGCGCGGTATATTCGTCGAACAGATCCATCACCAGCGAAGAACGGCTGGAATTACCGGCCAGGAAAATATCAATCTGTTCGATTTCTTCACGTGCATCCTGGAAGAAAGCGGCTCTCAGTCCCTCAAAGAAATTGCGGATTCCCTTGCCGATCCGCTCCTTGAGAATCTCGTTGATCCGCTCGGCAGAGATTTTCAGGGAGAAATCCTTTTGTTCCTGCCCCTCTTTGTTGAACAGAGAAAGCTGGATGACATCATTCTGGAATGCCTCCAGATACCCCTCCCGCTGCTCCCAATAGGGGCGCAGAACCTCCATCAGCTGGCGGCTGTTCAGCTTGGCTTCCTGGGATTCGCTCAAAAGCATTTCACAGCCTGGGAAACGCTTGCACTCCGGAGGCAGCACAAAGGAGATGCGCGCGTCCCTCAGCACATCCTGGTTTTCTGTAAATACTTCAAAAGCCAGCAGCTCCAGAAGGCTCTCGCCGCCCAGGTACTGGTCGCCGCCAGCGCCGAAGCATTCCAGCACATAGTCATATTTCCGCTCGGCTGGATCCGACTCCCGCCAGATACCGTAATCGAAGTCGGTCGTACCGCCGCCGAAGTCGAAAATACCATAATAAACCTTCTCCTGCTCATCAAGGTCCGGATAGCTCTGCTCCAACGCGCAGATCGCATAAGCGGCGGGCTCGCTGATGGTGCTGGAAACCCGGAACCGCTCCATAATGGACTCATTCTCCAGTACGGACACCGGAAGGGATTTTTTCAGGCCCCGTTCAAAGCTCTCCAAAATTTTGGTGCGCACCGCATTTTCATAGGTAACGGGGAAGGAAAGGAAATAATCCAGATAAATGCCGTTGTGCATATTGTTGATATACAGCCCGATATAGTAAGCATAGATCTCGATCGGGTTAAAGTCCCCCTGCGGGATATCCAGGAAGGAGGGGAGCAGAATATCTTTGCCTTTTTTATCCTTCAGCCGGATCTGCCGGCGCCGGTCGCCCGCCCATTGTTTGAGCTCATTAAAGAAGGAATAATACTCCTCGCTGGTGCTGGCCAACATACTGTCATTAGCGGTGTGAGAGATCATCAAATCTTCCCATCGGGTATCCGGACGCCCCTCGCAGGCCAGATAGCGGGTCATAAAGCGTTCCAGATCCAAAAGCTCCATCACGGTTGGGTTTTCATAGTGCTTGGACTCTACCCGCTCGGAGATATGCCCGGTCCCGATACGCATGGGCAGAACGTGCTCCGTATTCTCCTGATAAACCACCACGGTGCTTTTGGTGCCGAAATCGATACCCACCACGCCGTCATATTTAATATCGGCAGCCGGGGAGCGGGCGATCAGCCCATCCGCCAGCTTGACGGTATACAACGCAGAGGTGTCCGGTTCGTCCCAGAGATCCCAGTGGCCCCGGTTGGGGTCAGAGAGAATTTTTTCGTCATATTTTTCGATGTCGCAGCGAACCTTGTCACAGTCCAGCAGCCGGGCAATCAAAGCCTTCCGGCCCTCCTCCGAAAGTGTGCGGGGAGCTGCTTCCGGCTCGCGGGGCAGAGCGCTCTGTTCCGGGACAGGCTCCTGGCCGTTCTCCTGCAAAAGCTGAAATTTTCCTTCCATAGCGTCCTCCTTTATTTTTTCCCGATTCAGCTCGATATGGTTATCTCCATAAGTATAATATTCCCGGTTGCATTTCATCAGCTCACAAAGCCTTTGAAAAGCCTTCGACAGCTGGGGCGAAAGCTCCCTGGGAATTAACCGGTAGGTCAGCCATAAAAACAGAATCTGCATATTGGTGTATACCGAGGAATTATTGGTACATAGCCGGGATATCGGAACATGATAGCTTTCCCCTTTGGAAAAGGACTTCCACCGTTTGGACTCCCCGGTCAGAAGGCTGTAGGGCAAAGGCGGATCCCCACACGTAAAGCAGACCTCCTCGGCCGGAACCCCAAGGTATTCCTGACAGAAAGCGGGGTTTTTTCCAAATGCCAGCTTCAGCTCCTGAGGGGTCATCAGCTGCCCTTCGTAGGGGCCGAAGCGCCCCTGAAAAGAAGCGGGTTCATAAGGTCTGCTGATCGAGCAGTGGCCAATGGGATATACCGCAGGATCCGGAAATACCGACATCACGGAAGGCTCAAAGAACACGCCCCCCTCCATCGGGATCCAGCTCTGCTCAGATACCTTGAGATACATATACTGCAGCACAGCCTGCAAATCCTCATTCAAGCTGTCTATAGCGCCGTCGATCCGCTTTTGCCGAAGCACAGCGGCCTCCCGCACAAGTTCATCTTCCTGAATACCCACTATGGTCACTCTTTTTGTATTCATAGCCTATCTCCACTCTTATGAATCATTTTCCCGCTGGTTGAAAGGGTCATTATCAGGGTTTCAAAAAAACCTTATCATATATAATACCGCCATTTCCCAACAAAAACAAGTTCCTATGGAAAATTTTCCGAAAAAATTCTCTGAAAATTGCTCTTGTGTTTTTCC
This sequence comes from uncultured Clostridia bacterium, assembly GCA_947649285.1. Taxonomy (GTDB): domain Bacteria; phylum Bacillota; class Clostridia; order Oscillospirales; family Ruminococcaceae; genus Paludihabitans. Next base: position 1,390 of record CANSRB010000006.1, on the reverse strand, counting down.
GGCAGCCCGCCTAAAAACGCCGGATACCGGGCCTCTCCTCCTACCTGCCGGATCAGCGAAAGCAGGATCCAGGTTTAAGAATCCAAAAAGCTCTCCAATTTTTTCTCTGCCCGCTCCAAGTCTGTATCACAGAGCAAGGGAAGGACTTCTACCAGCTTTTCCGGTGGAAAATCCCACCATCGGAGCCGCAGCAAAAGCTGGATCAGCTCTTCCCGGAATCGCTTTTTCAGGAAGCGTGCGGGGTTCCCGCCCACAACCGTATAAGGCTCCACATCCCGTGCAACCACAGAATGCGCCGCTACGATCGCGCCATCCCCGATAGTAACGCCCGGCAGAATCACACTGTTCCGCCCGATCCAGACATCGTTCCCGACGACAATATCCCCCTTAAACGGGAGTTGGGACAGATGGGAAGGGACCCGTTCTGCCCACTCGCCGCCAAAAACCGCAAAGGGATAGGTCGTAACGCTGCTGATCCGGTGGTTGGCCGGGCCCATAATAAATTGGGTCCCGCAGGCAATCGAGCAGAATTTTCCAATAATCAGGCGGTCGCCGAATTCGGGCCAGTTAAACAGCACGTTATTTTTTTCAAATCCGGCCGGGTCAGCCGGATCATCATAATAGGTATAATCACCGACCGAAATATTCGGTGCGGTGATTACATTTTTAATAAAGCAGGATGTATGATATTCATTTGGAAAAATCTCATTAGGATTGGGGATCTTCATTCTAAGCCCTCCGTTTCAGTCTTTTTTTACAGTCGATCTTTATCGTGAAACGGATCAGACAGCTACCGCCCGCTTTTTCCGAAGTTCTTTTTGTTTCATTGGTATGCGGCCCCTTTCCGGGCAGGTTCTTTACCAAAAGATATCTGCCCTTATTGTAGCGAAATCCCCTTCAAAAGTCAAGGCTCCCCGCCCGGACGGTCAGGGATGTTCCATAAAAAACGGTATCTTGAAATACCCAAGGGTTCCCACCCTATCCCACTGATCATGATCTGAATGCGGGGCTCTGCATCCTGCACCCCACCCCCTTTTCTTTGAGCATTCAAAGAAAAGGGGGTGGGTGGACAGTGGAGACACCTCCCTGATGTCGACCCTCCCCGGTCTGACACCGGAGGAACGCAGCTCGAGAGCCATTCCTCTTTCTTTAATGCCTGATCCTTTTCAGTCCTGCCCAGACGAAAAATCAAATCCTGGTAAAAATACCCGCCGAAGCTTCGGCGGGCGGTCATAAAACAGTATTTTTGAAAAATCTGAAAACCTTGTATTTTCAAGGGGCGGCGTGACTTCGGTTCGCCGTTTCATTTCTGGCGAGGGCACAGGGATAGCCGCCAAGCGGCGCAAGGGATGCAGTCCCTTGTACAGAGTGCAGCGACGCAAACGGCCCT